>JBLHVH010000138.1:0-9014 GCA_047628385.1 Oleiphilaceae bacterium | reverse complement strand
GAGGGATAAAGTGTCGAGCTATTGGCTGGAGTCGAGCAAATACAGAGTTTGCGGGAACTTCTAGTCGAAAGAGAATAAATGAAGGCATAATTAAGACTAATCTGGTCATATTAATGGAAGTGTCAACATCATGTGCATTAGATTATTTTTTTATACTAGGTATTAAGTACGCCCTAAAACTCAGTTAACAGGGAAGTCTAGGACAAATAACGAAAGATCACGCCCTCTTTTAAGCGCTAATAGAAAAAGATTTTTACAATCATGAAGAAGCTCTAAAATTAGGAAATAGTAATTTTATCACTCGAGCTCTCGATATTAACCCTTTTGCCAAAATGAATCTTTTGAAAGATGTTGTTTTAAAACAGGACATCTATTTTCTATGCTCTGATCGCCTCAAAGAGCTAGTTGAAGATGACGATATAAGCTTAACTATTACCAAATTTAGTGATAACCTAACTATATCCACTAAGCAATTGATTGCTAACGCAAACCAAAAAAAGTGGATAAGATAATATCCCAGCAATGCTATGCCGTTTTGATGGAAATTCTTTATTCTCAAGGGTTGAGTTACAAAGATAATTGCATGGTTCGATTAACGGATGTCGCCAGTAGAAATAAATTTAGAGGGCTAGATATAAAAATGGTCGCAAAACTGATCGCAAGATCAAATTCTGGTGAACAGGTAGAGTCTCTGTTAATCAATGAAACAACAACAATTGGACGAAAACCAAATAATGACATTCACATCAGTGACTTATCTGTCAGCGGTAAACACGCTCAAATCGTCACAATATTGGAGGATTCATTTCTAGAAGACCTAGGAAGTACCAATGGAACCTATGTTAATGGAAAGCTAGTTAAAAAACAGGCTCTAGACCATGGTGACAATATAACCCTTGGAAAATACCAATTAACCTATCAAAATGGTTCTGGTGGTGTTAAACAAAATCTTGAACTGCCCATGACAATCCTTCCAGACGAAGAAGAGATACCTAATGAAGTCAGTAAAAAAGATCTAGACAAGTCAAAACAGAACAATTCGAATGCTCTCACACCCCGAGAGGCCGATATAGCACCGTCATTAATGACCAATAAGGAAGCCTGCCTGCAGCTCTTAAGCGGAGCTAATGCTGGCAAAGAACTTGTTTTAACAAAGGCACTCACCACCATTGGTCAACCTGGAGTCCAAGTCGCCGCAATTACCCGTCGACCACAAGGTTTCTTTCTAATACATGTAGATGGCGGTCCTAATAACGCTGTTCCTAAAGTCGCAGGTACACCCATAGGCACAAGTGCATACGAACTAAAAGGTCACGAAATTATTGAAGTCGCTGGTGTTAAAATGGAGTTTTACCTGAAATAAGCTGGCTCATTACAACCAACATTTTCCACCCATTTAAAAACAACATGAATGCCTTCTTGGGAGGCAGCAATTGCAATTCCAGTGTATTTTTATTAGCACTTAGTACATTAATGCTGTTTGCTCTATTGATCAGCACTTCTGGTGTCCTCAAATAATCTCTTTTAGAGAAAATAGAAAACTGGGCTTACGATGCCAGATAAAACTTTAAACGTCTTAACACCCTTGATGATCGAATTGTTATTATTGATATCGATGAAAACTCGCTTTCACTAGTCGTTTTTTGGCCGTGGGGTCGAAAAAACTAGCAACCATCGTCAAAAACCTGTTCGATACTTAACCCAGTAAATGTCGTCGTTTTTGATATTGTATTGGCAAAAAAAGGTAAACGTTCGTGATTAAAATAATTTGAGCATTTGGCATCTACCGAATTAAAAGACGCCCCCTGTTTAATAAGGCCTTAAATAATATTACCCTAGTCTGGAATATGATCAAACCTTATCTAAAGCCCTCAAAGGCAGAAACACCGTCATGGGCTATTATTTCAAATCCAATATCGCAATGAATAAAATGGTATTACATTATCGTTATCGAGTGACTGACTGTAAAAGTCATTTACCGGGTGAGGATTGGAATGGTGTATTTATACACATCAAAGTAGCTAGACGAGTTTATTTCACCAGTTAGCTCGAAGCTCTTGTGCCAGAATTTTAACGCCTCTTTTTACGTCTTCCTCACTTTGCACATAGTTGATACGGATGCAACTTTGTGCATGTTGCGATACTTCTTTTTGTCCTGGGAAAAAATATTCTCCAGGGACAACCAGTAATCCTTTTTGCTTTAGACGTTGATACAACTCCCGAGTTGTTATTTTTAAACCTTCAAACCATAACCATAAAAACAAGGCGCCTTCGGGTTGGTGAATATGAAATCGAGGATCATCTATTTCTGATTGTAACAATTCAATCGTAGCATAGGCCCGTTGGCGATAAAACGGCAGTATCAAATCATGGCACAGTGGCAACAACAATTTATCTCGCAACAATTGATTAACAATAGCGGGTCCGATACCACCTGGTGCAAGACTGGTAATTGCCGTCATGTTACTAAACTGCTTTATGACCGCTTCGTTAGCGATCACAATGCCTGTTCTAGCACCGGGTAACCCAAGCTTAGATAAGCTCATACAAACAATGGTATTTTCATCCCAAAACGGCGTCACTTCGGTAAAAATAATACTGGGGAAAGGCGTGCCATAAGCACTATCAATTAATAAAGGCACATCATTCTTTTTCGCCAACTGTGACAAGTTTTGGCACTCGTTGTCGGTAATAACATTCCCACTCGGATTCGTAGGACGCGACACACAGATTAAGCCAGTCTCATTCGTGATATTCAGGTTATCAAAATCAACCTGATATTTAAACATGCCGTTGGCCAGATGATTTATTCTGGCCGATTGACTTGTGATCATAGACTTTTCGATTCCAACGTCGGTATAACCAATATATTCTGGAACCAATGGAATTAGAACTTTTTTAAATTGGCCCTTCGATCTCCCCGCAAAAGAATTAAACAGCACAAAAAAAGAACTCTGACTGCCATGAGTAAGAGCAATATTCTTTTCAGTAATGTTCCACCCATACTGCTCCTGAAAAAATAAAGTTAGCGATTCTATAAATGCGGTCTTACCACGAGGACCATCATAGTTTGTTAAGCTGCTCACTAGCTCATTGGACGTTTGCATTTTTTGAAGTGTGGCTTCAAAAATGGCCAATACCTCTGGAATTGCGGCTGGATTACCCCCCCCCATCATAATCACATCATCCTGCAATAACCCTTCATTAAGGTCGTCCATCAAATGAGTTATGCCCGAGTAGCCTGCAAATCGTTCGCCAAAATCTGAAAAAATCATAATACCTAGTTCAATTTTATTCGCTTTATTAGCATAACGTATAAGCGTTTATTTAAAATGAAAAATATCGGTTTAGATTGAAAAATAGACCCAAAGTTGAATTTGACACTAACCCGTATTGTGGCAACATATGGCCTGTAAAAACTATCTATTTAAGAGCAAATACTTTGACATGCGTGACTATTTACTTCGTCGGTTAATACTCATCTTTCCTACGTTACTCGGTATCCTAGTGATCGTATTTGCGATCACTCGACTGGTGCCGGGCGGCCCACTGGAACGCGCTATCATGGAGCTACAACAGCTGGATGCTTCAACCGGTATGTCAACATCGATTGCAGGCCAAGACATGGCCATTTCAGAGGAGCAACTGGATCAACTTCGTCGCTATTATGGCTTCGACAAACCGTTACTGGAGAGTTTTATTGACTGGTCGTGGATGGTATTGCAAGGTAATCTTGGGTCATCCTATCGCTATAACGAACCAGTATGGGACGTCATCCAACAACGCCTACCTATCTCGATTTATTATGGTTTGGTCACTCTAGTGATGACTTACCTGGTATGTATACCCCTAGGAGTCCTTAAGGCCATCAGGCATCGCACGCTGGTAGACACTTTCACATCCATACTTATATTTACCGGTTACGCCATTCCTGGCTATGCCCTGGGCTCACTCTTGTTACTCTATTTCTCAGTTCAGTTAGAGTGGTTTCCAATGGGTGGTTTTGTCAGTTTCAGTTACGACGAAATGAGTTCATCAGAAAAAATTGGCGATATCATTTGGCATTCTGTCCTCCCTCTCATTTGCTATATGGTTGGCAGCTTTGCGTTAATTACGCTGTTATTGAAGAATCATTTGCTTGACAACCTCGCCGCGGACTATATGCGAACAGCGATAGCGAAAGGCGTATCGTATCGTCGCTCGGTGACCGCTCATGCCATGAGAAACTCGATGATTCCGATAGCAACCACCTTCGGTCAAAACATCACCTTGTTAGTATCAGGTTCATTCTTAATTGAGACTATTTTTGATATCGATGGATTTGGATTACTTGGCTTCAATGCCATTATTGACCGAGACTATCCGATAGTAATGGGTATCGTACTGCTGAGCAGTTTATTACTTCTAATCGGTAATATCATTTCAGATATTTTAGTTGCATTGGTCGACCCACGAATTCGGTTCCAATAACGCGGATGTTTAATCCACAGACTCAGAAAAAAATAAACCGCTTCTGTCAAATCAAACTGGGTTATGGCTCACTCATAATTTTGATCTTTATCTTGTTAGTTAGCCTAGTGGCTGAATTGCTCGTCAATAACCGAGCACTTATTGTCAAATATGAAGGAACCTTCTTTCTACCCACTTACGCTGCATTCCACCCCGGCACTGACTTTGGGCTAGACTATAGCTATGAAACTAATTATCGTGAATTACAACGAAAGTTCTTAAATCAACAGGGTGACAACTGGGTTCTGATGCCTCTAGTGCCTTTTAGCCCGAATGAAAATCATACTAGTGGAAGCCAATTTAAAACGACGGCACCGTCTTTTGAGCAAAAACATTATTTGGGAACAGATACAACTAGTCGAGATATTCTAGCGCGCCTTATTTATGGCACACGAATCGCACTTTTCTTTGCTCTGGGATTCACTCTTTGTGTCTATCTAATTGGTGTTAGCGTTGGTTGTATGATGGGTTATTTTGGTGGTGTGTACGATCTGATATTTCAAAGATTAATCGAGATATGGTCAAATATTCCATTCCTATATATGGTTATCATCGTGTTTTCTGTGGTGCCTGGTGATTTCGACACGACCAGTAGAATCGGCTTATTACTTCTCGTCATGGTATTATTTTCATGGACCTCAATGACTTACTTTATGCGCACAGAAACATATAAACAAAAATCTCGAGACTATGTTGCGGCGGCTAGAATTATGGGCGCAAGCCACAGCCGTATTATTTTTCATCACATTCTGCCAAACATTCTGTCTACTTTAATTACGCTGATGCCTTTCACTATTGTTGGCGCTATCACCGCTATTACAGCTCTCGATTTTCTAGGCTTTGGCTTGCCACCACCGACACCTAGCTTGGGCGAACTACTAAAACAGGGAACCGCTAACCTACGCACCGCACCGTGGATTATTACTGCCGCTTTCAGTACGCTTATCCTGCTGTTAACGCTCATTACTTTTATCGGTGAAGCATTACGTGAAGCGTTTGACCCCAAAAAATTTACGGCATACCGCTAACCATCAACCATGAGGTGACCTGTGCTTAAAGGCCTATTAACACTTAATTTAACCCGTTATTTAAGCTTGCTACTGTTATTACTTTTGAGTGCTTGCAGTGATAGTGAAGATACTGAAAAAAACCTCGACGCAAATAAGACCCCAGATAACACAGCAGAAGTTAAAGCTTATTATATCGATAACTCTAAATTTTTCTCTTTCAAAAACCTGTCTGACATACCGGATGATTTAGTGTGGGAAAATGGATCAAAACTGGCAGAGTTTGGCTCACCAAATGCCATCAAAGGAGGGACACAATATAGCTCACTACAAGATTTTCCGCGCACGCTTCGTCATGTGGGTCCAGACTCAAACGGATCATTTCGGCGCTGGATATTGGATGACGTTTCTATGTCAGCGGCACAAACGCACCCCAATAATAGCAATCAGTTTTACCCCGGCCTCGCAACCCAATGGGCAGTGTCAAGCAAACGTAAAACAACCTATATAAAACTTAATCCATTGGCTCGATGGTCCGATGGAAAAAAAGTAACCGCAGATGACTACTTATTCAGTTTCTTTTTCTACCGCTCAACTGACATTGTCGCGCCTTGGTACAACAATTGGTATAGCACCATGTACACCAATATTACTAAATATGATGACTATACGATTTCAATTTCGATTCCTAATGTCAAACCCGACATGCATGCCAGAACACTGTCACTATCACCAACGCCACAACATTTTTATAAAGAGCTCGGTGATGACTTTGTAGAACGCTACCAGTGGCGCTTTGTACCAACCACGGGTGCTTATCAAATTAAACCCAGCGATATTAAGAAAGGTCGTTCGATAACACTAAGCAAAGTCGATGATTGGTGGGCAAAAGATCTCAATTTTTGGCGGTACCGCTTTAATCCTGACAGAATTCAATTTAATATTATTAGGGATAACGCTAAAGTATTTGAATCTTTCCTAAGAGGAGACATTGATCAATTTGGACTCAACCTAGCCGAGTACTGGTACGACAAGCTGGCAGATAACAATGAGAGCGTCGCGAAAGGATATATCCATAAGACCACTTTTTATAATCAACACCCCCGCCCCACTTATGGGCTTTGGATCAATAGCTCAAAGCCAGTATTGGATCAGAAAGAGGTTCGCATCGGCATTAATCACGCAGCAAACTGGGCGTTGGTTATTGAAAAATATTTCAGAGCCGACTACGAGCGATTACGGTCATCAGCTGATGGCTATGGAGAATTCACCCATCCAACGCTAACACCAAGACAATTTGATATTGAACTGGCATTAAAGCACTTTGCTTTAGCCGGGTTCACCACTAGAAATGAAGATGGAATACTCGTTAATAGCGATCAACAGAAGCTCGCGTTTACCCTAACCACAGGGTATGAAGCCTTAAAAGACGTTCTCACCCTATTAAAAGAAGAGGCCGCTAAAGCGGGACTTGAATTACGAATTGAAGTTCTCGATAGCACCGCTGCTTGGAAAAAAGCTCAAGAGAAAAAGCATGATATTCTGTTTTCTGCTTTTGGTGTCGGCTTGGAAATGTATCCGCGTTACTGGGAAACCTATCATTCGGTTAATGCCTATGATCAGGCATTTCTGGCCGATGGCTCGACTAACCCCGATCGTAAAGTAAAAACACAATCGAATAATCTGGAACTAGTCGCCAACGCTCGGATAGATGGCATGATCGATCAGTATAGAGCTTCTTCAGACAAACAGGGAATGATTAGTCTGGCCCATAAACTAGATGAGGCATTGTATGATTACGCCTCATTTTCTCCAGGCTTCAAACAGTCTTACTTTCGCACAGGCTACTGGCGATGGATAAAACACCCCGAAGGCTTCAGCCAAAAACATCGCTCTGGTTCAACCCAGCTCTTTACTGAATGGATCGATCAGGAGACGAAGAAGCAAACTCTGGAAGCTCGTCAATCAGGCCGGTCATTCGAACCTGAAATTAAAGTCTTTGATCAGTATCGCCAAGACAGAAATGAAGGATCGTAATTTATGGTCAATTACTAGTGACAAGTCCATTACTCGAAGTCAAAGATCTATCTATTAATTTTGATACCGACGAAGGTGAGTTAGAGGCCATTGACAACATTAGTTTTTCCATTAGATCTGGAGAAACCGTTGGCTTAGTCGGTGAATCAGGTTGTGGAAAAAGTGTTACAGCACACGCCATAATGCGTCTCTTGCCCCAACCGATGGGACGAATTTCTCAAGGGTCAGTCAAATTGAATGGAAAAGACTTGAGCACCATAACTTTGGAAGATATGGGTAGCATTCGGGGTTCAGACATTGGCATGGTCTTTCAGGAACCAATGTCCGCTCTTAACCCTGTTCAAACGATTGGTAAACAAATATCTGAGTCCCTTATTCTTCATCTCAACCTCTCTATACCGAAGGCACTCAAGGCCTCCATAGATATTCTGCAACGTGTTGGTGTTCCATCGCCTGAAATAAGGGTGAGAGAATACCCTCATCAACTATCTGGCGGCATGCTTCAACGAGTCGTTATTGCTATCGCACTGACTTGCAAACCATCACTGCTCATTGCGGACGAACCAACAACGGCACTCGATGTCACTATTCAGGCTCAAATTCTTAGTTTGATTCGCGACTTGCAGGACGAAATGAAAATGGCTGTTTTACTAATCACCCATGATCTTGGAATCATCGCCGAAACCTGTGACCGAGTACTGGTTATGTATGCGGGCAGAATTGTTGAATCTGGGACGGTTATTCAGATTTTTGACAGCCCCGCTCATCCCTATACACAAGGTTTACTCAATTCGATCCCAAGGCTAGCAACACCATCGAAAAGTCGATTGCCCGTCATTACAGGACAAGTACCAAGCATTCGAGACTACCCTGCGGCTTGTCGTTTTGAAAACCGATGCCCACATCGTTTAGCTAAGTGCGCCGAATTGGCACCAAAGTCGGAACCAATAAGCAAAAGCCACCAAGTAAGTTGTTTTGCTTGGCAGGCTATTCAAACAGGTCAAAACGTTTAATGACTCCGCCGTTACTTGAAGTTCGACACTTGAAAAAATCCTTCCCAGTTAAAGAAGGACTGTTAATGCGTGCCAAAAATTTTAATCAGGCCGTTAATGATATCAGCCTTTTTATCCAACCGGGTGAGACCTTGGGATTAGTGGGTGAATCAGGTTGCGGTAAGTCAACACTAGGAAGATGCTTAGTAAAACTCTACCAACCAGACCAGGGTCAAATATTATTTAATGGCAAAGACATTAATACTCACAATAAACCCGAAAGGAAACAATACCGAAGCGCCGTACAAATGATTTTTCAAGATCCTCTGGAGTCTCTCAATTCACGCCATACTATTGAACAAATTCTAACCGAGCCCTTTGCAATTCATCGTATCGGTGATCGAAAATGGCGCTTGAAACGAGTACAAGTACTACTTGACCTAGTCGGCCTTCCCTCAAACTCGACTTC
>JBLHVH010000137.1:0-9097 GCA_047628385.1 Oleiphilaceae bacterium | reverse complement strand
CCTAACAATACAAATGATGCAGCACTTGCCATCCGCTCTACTGAAACGCTCTCCATTGCAGCAAAGCGGTATTGCTGAATAATAGCCATGCCGGCACCTAACATCGAAACAGCGAGTGTAAAACCCCAAAAATCATGCACTGAAATAAAGTAGGATGCTAAAAATGCTGACATGGCACTGAATATTGCACCCGAAATAAAAACTCTCTTACGTCCAAACAGTTGCATGAATCGCGTTACAGGTAACACTGAAAGCGCAGTGCCAACCACCATAAATGCAACAGGCAATGTTGCAAGTTCAACTTGTGGTGCTAAGTTTGCCCCAACAATCCCGCCAATAAAAACGACAACAGGTGCAACACATAACCCTAAAGCACCTGCTATTGCTAATACCCATACGCCCCTATTCATCCAACATTCCTTATACATTCATAGCTCATCGCCATGTTTTAACATGCCCATCTATCAATCGCTATATTTTACAAACCAAAAATGCTGTTTACGATGATGCCACTCGATCATTTTATTTGAACTTATCCAATTAATCACCAAACACAGAGGACCAGAAACAATGAGCAAAGACACAAACGTTCAAAACGGTTTTGCAATTATAATTTTGAGATGT
Organism: Oleiphilaceae bacterium; assembly: GCA_047628385.1. Lineage (GTDB taxonomy): Bacteria > Pseudomonadota > Gammaproteobacteria > Pseudomonadales > Oleiphilaceae > PZPK01. The sequence goes on along the minus strand of JBLHVH010000137.1, from coordinate 8,473 downwards.
ATATAATCTCATATACATCCCTATTTACTGAGTAGAAGAAAAAAATGAAACAATACCATGTCTATGGCTTAGGTGCCGCGCTCGTTGATACAGAAATTGAAGTCACTGATGACTTCCTACAAACCGCCAATATTGAAAAAGGCTTAATGACACTCGTTGATGAAACACGTCAAAGCGAGCTTTTAGAATTAATGAAAGACCATTTGGTCGGCAGTAAACGTGCGAGTGGTGGTTCTGCTTGTAATTCAATTATCGCTGCCAGTTACTTTGGTGCCAAAACATTTTATTCCTGCAAAGTAGCAAATGATGAAAATGGGCAATTCTTTCACCATGATACGCAGGCCGCAGGCGTGAGTATTCAAACCACCGACTTACCCTCGGGTACCACAGGTAAGTGCCTAGTGATGATTACACCTGATGCTGAACGAACAATGAATACATTTTTAGGCATAAGTGAAACACTTGACGAATCACAGCTTGATCAGGATGCCATTGCACAGTCTGAATATTTGTATCTAGAAGGTTATTTGGTGACTTCTCCTACTGGGAAATCTGCAGCAATCAAAGCCCGTGAGATTGCAGAGCAAAACAACGTCAAAACGTCTATTTCATTATCAGACCCTGGCATGGTGCAATTTTTTAGTGACGGCCTTAAGGAGATGATTGGCACACAGGTTGATTTGCTCTTCTGTAATAAAGATGAAGCACTAAGCTGGACCAATACTGAAAATATTGAGAAAGCTGCTGAGGCCATGAAAGCAAGCGCTAAAACATTTGCCATCACACTAGGCAAAGAAGGGGCCTTAGTTTTTGATGGTGAACAATTAACCACTATTGCCGGAGAGTCTGTGACTGCAATCGACACCAATGGTGCTGGCGATATGTTTGCAGGGGCTTTTTTGTATGCGATTACCGCAGGAAAGTCATTTCCAGATGCGGCCAAATTAGCAAATAAAGCAGCTGCTCAAGTTGTAAGCCAATACGGGCCGCGCCTAAAGCCTGAACAGCATGGAGTTCTAAAGACTCTTAGTTAAAACTTAATAAGTCATATTACATACAGCTAACTTACTGAAAAAATTATTACGTAAGTTAGCTGTATCAAATTAATATTTCATACACTTTTTTAACAGAATATAATAAACTTTCAGCCCTCACTGTTTCAAGATGACATTATCTAATTTTGAGACGCCATTACATGTATTTACACAATCATTGCGTTGTACAAAAAAGGTCATTTTATGCGCTTAGTTTCATGGAACGTCAACGGTATTCGTGCTGTGATGAAAAAAGATTTCGTCTCTTCACTCAACAGCATGGAAACGGATGTTCTATGCCTTCAAGAAACAAAAGCGCAAGATGAACAAGTAACTGAAGCGTTAAAAGAGATTGAAGGTTACCATTTATACCGAAATTCAGCTGATAAGAAGGGTTATTCTGGTACAGCAATATTAACCAAAAAAAAGCCTATTAGCGTGCAATATGACATGGGCATCGAAGAACATGATACTGAAGGCCGTGTGATTGCAGCAGAGTTTGAAAACTTTTTTCTAATTACTGTTTACACCCCTAATTCAGGGAGTGAACTAAAGCGTTTAGAATATCGTCAACAATGGGATACAGACTTTCTTAATTATTTAAAGAAGCTAGAGGAAAGCAAACCTATTATTGTGTGCGGCGATTTAAATGTTGCCCACCGCGACATTGATCTCGCGCGGCCCAAACCTAACTACAATAAAAGCGCTGGTTATACACAAGTAGAAATTGATGGCTTAGACCATTATATTGAAGCCGACCTAATAGACACCTTTAGGCATTTAAACCCTGAAAAAGTTAAATATAGCTGGTGGAGCTATCGTGCAGGTGCTCGAGTAAGAAATGTTGGCTGGCGTATCGATTACTTTTTAACTTCTGCGAGCTTGGTAACAAACCTTCAAGATGCTGATATTTTAAATGATGTCATGGGCTCTGACCACTGCCCGGTTAGTTTAGACATATCTAATTAACAATCTGACTAATTTGAGCAGAATGTTCAATTTTGCCTATACTTAAGCCTATCTATAGTAGTTTTTTAAAATAATTAAGGTTGTCAGTGAATAGTTTTTTTTGCCTTTTATGCAACATATTCATCTTTGTTCTAATTTCTAGCCCTAGTCATAGCTGGGCTAGTAGCGGCACTTTAGCTACCCCTACGACCAACTATAGTGTGGACATGTTAGACCCGGTATCGATCGGGCCTAACATGCTGCATCTAAAAGATCCTGAACACCTTGAAAATATTGTTTCTATTTTACTAAATGATTCTCGAGAAAAAGATTCTATCCTGAGTAATTTAGCGCGAAACACGCCTAAAAATCTGCTTAATTGGGAGAAAATAAAGCGATCTTCACCGAACTTCGGGTTTACTAATACCGCGTATTGGTTCAAGTTTAACCTTAACAATACTAGTAATAATGATCTCAAGATCTATGTTGAATTACCCATTCCATTTCTGGATGACATTGAACTGTATCAGACCAGAAACTTTCAAATTCAAGCACAACACTTAGTCGGCGACCGATACCCCTTCAGCGCCAGACCAATTCAACACGAAAATTTTGTTATGCCCTTCACCTTATTACCCGGTGAAAACTTAATGTATTTGCGCATTGCATCCGCAGGTACGGTAGAAGCACCACTTATCATTTGGCAACCAGAACCACACGCTAGAGCCACTGCTGATGAGCACTTCTTGCAAGGCATGTGGGCCGGTATTATTGGCATTATGGTGATTTATAATCTTTTATTATTTTTTTCAATTAAAGATATTAACTATTTATACTATGTATTTTTCTCATTTGGTTATTTATTTTTTCAGCTTAGTTTAAAAGGTTATGGTTTTGCATATATATGGCCCAACCAACTAGACTGGAATAGTTTCTCTATTTCTACCTTTATTGCACTCAGTAATTTGAGTGTACTAATGCTGATGATTTCTTTTTTAAAACTCAAAGAAAAAAACCCCATCGCTTACAAGGTAATGTTTGTGGTCGCCTTTATATCTGGCATATTACTACTGCTCACTTTTCTAATCCCATATAGCTTTACCATTAGACTAACCAGCGCCATTACAATGATCACTTGTAGTATGTCACTCATCTTAGGTTATATTTCCTTATTTAAAGGAGATCCTGACGCGCGATATTTTTGCTTAGCTTGGACGGCGACATTTATCGGCGTTACGGCTTTAGCTGCTGTGAAAATTGGACTTATCCCCTCTAATTTTTGGACCAGTAATGCAGGTCAAATTGGTGTTATTTTCTTGGTATCATTCTTATCATTTGCATTAGCTAATCGCTTTAACAGAGAAAAAGAACTCAGAATTAGCGCCCAAAATGCCTCAATTGAAAGTGAAATTGTGGTGCGACAATCTCAAGAAGAAATACTGCAAGCTAAAATATTTGCAAACGACCAGCTAGAACTAAAAGTCGAAGAACGCACTAAAACTATGCAAAAAGCATTAATCGAGTTAGAAAATGCTAACAGTCGATTAGAGCTTGCATCAACGACTGATGCATTGACCACACTCTTTAATCGTGGACACTTTGAAAACCGGCTAGATGTAGAATTTAAACGTGCTGCACGACACAATAGAGAACTCTCGGCCATCATATGCGACGTTGATCATTTTAAAAATGTGAACGATACATATGGCCATAAAGTAGGCGATGATTGCTTACGCAGTGTCGCGCTTACTTTAAAACACAAGATTACGCGCTCTGGTGATTTAATTGCTCGCTTTGGCGGTGAGGAATTCATTATATTGCTAGTAGATACACCTTTACAGGACGCCATATCTATTGCTCAATCATTGTGTGACGCCATTCGTCATACAGACCTACTTTCGAATCATCAACAAATAACCTTAACAGCCAGCTTTGGTGTCGCCAGCCTAACTCAGGCAGATATCGAAAGTGCTGAAGCGCTGATTCATAATGCTGACATTGCACTATATCAATCCAAGAACAATGGTCGAGACCAAGTTACTGCTTGGGAAGCATCAAACAAAAGTTAAGCCCTCCAATAATAAACACACTCGAACACAAAAATCCTACAATTTCTCTACCTCCCTTAGAATAAGACTATCTCCCACCTTTTAAGAACGCTAAAAAAATACATAAGAATACTTAAAAAACCTATCAAAATTGTTAATCTATAAAGGATTTATAAATTGTTAACACTTTAATCTGACTTAAAGTTGACAAGTGTACACTGAAATATTAATATCTATTCCAGTACACATATGTACACTTAAAATTTGAGAGGTAAAGGCAATCATGGATACGACAATTAATATTTCAAAAGCATTTAACGCTTTACCGGAAACAATAAACAGAAATCTGAAATCATTTATTTCACCACTTAAAACATTTATCAAGAGTGACGATAAAAATTTGAGCAAGCAAGCAACAAACAATGCCGCGCTTCCTCATCTTACAGCCACACTTACACGTGTAAAACTTGAAACACACGATACCAAGAGCTATTTTTTTCAAATCGAAAAGCCACTAAACGAATACAAAGCGGGTGCGCATATTAATATCGCATTCGATGCCAATGGCAAAACTATTAATCGAACTTACACGCTTTCTTCAAGCCCTGAACTTGGATTTAACACAACAGCACCAAAAGAATTCTCTATCACCGTTAAACGCGTTAATGAGGGTTTAGCCTCAAATTGGTTATTTGAAAATTTGATAGAAGGAAAGCAAATTAGCGTTAGTCAGCCACAGGGTAGCTTTGTTTTACCTTACCAACCTGCAGGAAAGCTATTAATGCTTTCAGCGGGAAGTGGCATCACACCGCTCATGTCAATGCTCCGTTATTTAGCTCAGACAGGCAATCGAAGTAATATTATTTTTTTACATTATGCTCAAAGTGATGACGATATTATTTTTCATGATGAACTGAAGCAGTTATCCACTGAAAAAGAAAATATCACCACTTACTTTTCAGTTGAGAAAATAAACAACACATCAATAGCGCGTTTATCTAATGACACTCACCAAGGAAGAATTAGTAAAAATCAATTATCGGCAATCGTACCAGACGTGCATGAACGCGAGATTTACCTGTGTGGTCCACAACCTTTTATGAAAGCGACGGTAGAAATCCTGGACCAGGTAAAATTCAAACCTTCTCAATTACACCTTGAGAATTTTACAGCGGACCTTAGTGCTGCGACGCAATTAGGATATTCAGCTAAATTAAGTTTTTCATCACTCGCTGAAAGTATTCAATCTAGCCCTTCAAGAACAATTTTAGAAGAAGCAGAAGCAGCTGGTTTAAAACCTGCTTCAGCTTGTCGAACCGGTATCTGCCGCAGCTGTCGTTGCAAAAAAACGTCAGGCACAACCGTTAACCTAATGACCGGTGAAGAATCTAATGGCGAAGGTGATTATATTTTACCTTGTGTTTCAGTTGCCAAAACTGCCACTACGATTGAACTGTAACCCCATTTTATTAAGGACTCTAATATGACCAAGTCAACAGCAAATAAAACACTAACAGACAAACCTGAACTTACCTCTCAGCAGATCAATGATTTTCAACAAGAACTTGATGCTTTGCGCCATTCAATTGAAGCTAAAATGGGCAAAGAAGATATTGACCATATTCAAAATATAATCGAAATGCAGCGTTATTTAGAAATATCGGGACGTTTACTTATTCACTTTAGCCTTGAACCTGTAAGTTGGGCACTGGGTGTGGCTAGCTTGAGTGCTGCCCATATATTAGAGAACATGGAAATTGGTCACAATGTCATTCATGGTCAGTATGACTTCATGAAAGACGAAAAATTTAATTCTGATTATGAATGGACCATGGCGGGCACCGCAAAAAACTGGAAACGCGCACATAACCATCATCACCATGCTTATACAAATGTGATTGGCAAAGATGTCGATTTTGGTTTTGGCCTGTTTCGAATTTCCGATGATATAAAGTGGAAACCTATTCACTTACTGCAACCAATAATTAGCCCTATCAGTGCCTTAGTGTTTGAACACTCTATCGCATTATATGACTTACAGTTGACGCAATTTCTTTTGCCAAAATGGTTAAAGCAAGATGAGCATGCAGAACTGTTATCAAAAAGTGAATTGCTTCAGGAACTTAAAGACTACACTGTTAAATCAAGTAAAAAATCATTAAAAGAATATGTACTTTACCCTCTTTTAGCTGGGCCCATGGCACCTAAGGTACTTGCTGGTAATATTTCAGCACAATTAATTAGAAACTTATGGTCTTTTGCAGTTATTTATTGTGGGCATTTACCAGAGGGTAACTACTCTTTTACAGAGCAAGAAATGGAAGCTGAAACGAAAGGACAATGGTATTTTAGACAAATACTCGGCTCAAGTAATTTTAAGGGTAGTTTATTAGTACATATAATGAGTGGACACTTAAGTCATCAAATTGAGCACCATCTTTACCCTGATATACCCGCTTGGCGCTACCGTGAAATGGGCCCAAAAGTGGAAGCGATTTGTGGTCGCTATGGCATACCTTACCAAACTGGAAAAATGGTACCTATGCTAAAAACAGTGGCTAGCAGTCTAGTAAAATATTCAGTGCCTGATGCGGTCGGTCAGAAGCTAGGACGTTTTTTCAAAAAGAAACAAGCGCCTTTATCAACCAAGTTACATAGCGTAAAGGCTTTAATCAAGAAGAGTTCTGGCATTAAAAAAATCGATCTTCAAGTAAATAGTGATAAGCGCGCCAAAGCAGCTTAATATCTATATACATTTAATTATCGAGAAAACAAGTAACGATGAGTTCATTATGCCGTTTGAATCAAGCTCTTAACAACAGTAACACTTATCAACAGTGGCTAGAAATAGCCACTGAGATTGATTTAGCGACAGGCATGACAGCTTGGCGTAAGCTAGAAAAATCGGATGAATATCCTTTCCAAATACTAGGCTCACATACGCATAAACTACAAACCCTCATCGATCATAAGCATCATCTTGAGCTTGCAGCCTTTATTAAGGAAAGTTTGCACCGAACACTGGGCGAGTTAGATGGTGTAAGACTTTACCAGAAAGCACTCTGTGGTACTAAGAACATCATTGAGCGCTATTTAGATATTATTGTGCTTGCCCTAAACACGCTATGCGACAATCCACTTCTGGGCTTTAGCGAACAAGATAAACTGAATTCACTCTTACAAGCTGAAAAAAACTTCGGCCGTCCCGCGCTGATGCTAAGCGGTGGCGGTACCTTTGGTATTTTTCATAACGGGGTCATCAAAGCGTTACTAGACCAGAACTTACTACCCAACATTTTATCGGGTACCAGTATGGGCTCTATTACTGCGGGCACATTAGCCACGCACAATGATGATGAATTAAAAGCGTTGTTGAGCAAGCCTGATGATAGTCATTACTCGCCCTTAAAGAGACTATCTCTGCGTTCTGTTTGGTCAAAAAAGGCATTTCTTGACCCTGAACAGTTACAACAATGTCTTGATGCTAACATTGGTAACTATACTTTTTTAGAAGCGTTTAATAAAACAGGGCGAGAAGTTAGCATTACCGTGTCACCTGCGAGAGCTGGACTCAAGCCTCGTATTCTAAACCACCAAACAGCGCCAAATGTACTGATTACTTCGGCGGCAAAAGCATCATGTTCAGTTCCTGGCTTATTTCCAGCAAGTCAGTTAGAAGAACGATCAACTGAAGGAAAGATAAGTCCCTACCTAAAAGGAGAGCTCTGGGTGGATGGTTCATTCGCCAGTGATATTCCTCGGCAACGCATTAGTAGACTTAATAATGTTAACTACTTTATTGTTAGTCAGGCAAATCCTCATATATTACCGTTTATCTCACATCGCGAACAAGGCGGGCTCATGGCAACACTCAAGGATATCGCGACAACATCAATACTGGCTCAAGGTAATACTTTATTAAAAGTGGCACGACGAAGACTGATAAAACAGCCTTGGCGGTCTTGGTTAAATCACGCTTCGCTTTTATTCGATCAAGATTATTTGGGCGACATTAATATTCATCCAAATTTCCCGCCAAATTGGTATCTTAAATTCATGATAAACCCCAGCAATGCAGAACGGGATTATTTACTAAAAATGGGAGAGCGTTCGACTTGGCCTAAGCTCGCCATGATAAAAGACCAGACACGCATTAGCAGTACACTTCAGGCCTGCATCAACCGCCTACAAACGCGTTTAAATGAACAAAATATACCAGTGACTAAAGTCGATCAAACAGAGACAAAGAAGTCACTTGCGAATAAGAAGAGTAAGCTGCCTCTAATGTAGTCTGCTGAATAGATAACAAACTAACCGCTTCAGCATAATCTACTGCTTCGATATTTGTTAATATTTCTTTTGTAAGGATTTCAACATCTAATAGCTGTTCTTTGGTCGTTTCAATAGTATTTAAACGTGCCCCGATTTGACTTCTCACTTCTA
>JBLHVH010000136.1:0-9147 GCA_047628385.1 Oleiphilaceae bacterium | reverse complement strand
GTGAACTCGTCATATCAAGTGCGCACACCGAATTGAAAGCGAAACAAACGGAACAAGCAGAGTTATTAGAAACTGCAGAGAATTTGACTCGGCTAGTTGAAGAAATAAGAGACGTTACACTCAGTCTGCGTATGGTTCAAATAGGGGATACATTTAATCGGTTTAAACGGGTTGTGCGTGATATCAGTAAAGAATTGGGCAAAAAAGTCGATTTGCAAATTTCTGGTGGTGATACGGAGCTAGACAAAATGGTAGTGGAGAAAATAAGTGATCCACTTATGCATTTAATCAGAAACTCTATGGATCATGGCATAGAAACGCCTAATGTAAGAACCGCCGTTGGCAAATCAGAAACCGCAGTTATAAAGCTCGAAGCTTATCACGACTCGGGTAGTATTGTGATCGAGATAAGCGACGACGGTGCTGGGTTAAACCCTGATATTTTAATCGCCAAAGCGATTGAAAATGGATTGATTACAGCCAAACAACAATTAACCCCACCAGAAATTCACCGTTTGATCTTCGCACCTGGATTTTCTACTGCTAAAGAAGTCACCAATATATCGGGCCGTGGCGTTGGTATGGATGTCGTCAACAAAAACATTGAAGCGCTGCGCGGACAAATTTCGGTTAATAGCGAATTAGGTGTTGGCACAGGCTTCACGATTCGATTACCTCTAACACTCGCAATCATTGAAGGTTTTCAGGTACAGGTCGGTAACGCATCTTATGTGATTCCGCTTGATTTAGTCGAGGAATGTATCGAGTTAGATGAGCAACAGGCAAAAAAAGGAGAATATGTCGATTTACGTGGGGAAGTTATGCCATACCTGCATCTCTCTGAAATTTTTAATGATAGCTATGGCTTGGATACCAACATAAATAGAAAAGGGAAAAGGGATAATATAGTGGTGGTGCAGTATGCCGGTCAAAAAGCTGGTCTGGTGGTTGATGAATTACTCGGAGAGCACCAAACAGTTATTAAGCCCCTTGGGAAAGTTTTTCAAAATCTAAAAGGTATCAGTGGGGCTACTATTTTAGGTAGTGGTGAGGTCGCCATGATTATAGATGTACCCGCTTTGTTTGGCAGAGTTGTTTAAAACCAACAAAATTTGATGAATATTAAAAACAACTAAGTAAGCGAAATATAAAGTTTTAAAAAGTTGTTAAACCTTAAATGTAGAGGTCGAAAATATAGGATTGTTCGTGACGAATTGGAGCGGAACCAAATGATAGCTAACTGTCTATTTTCAGTATTTAGCCCATTCGTTAGAGCCAATAAAATCACTTAGTTGACTAGTTCAATATTAAAGCATCCTCATCAAAAAAGGATCAAGATAAACAACATACTGGTGTTTAAATTAGTACGAAATATTATCTCGAATACCGAAGTACAGGCAATGCAATCAGACTTTTCTGCCAAAGAAAAGTGTAGTTATTTTTTTAAACCAAGGAGCAAGGTATGAAACTTACAGTGAAGGCACGTTTAATTGGAGGCTTTGTCATATTGATCGCTTTAATGATTCTTATGGCGGCTATATCACTCGATAAAATGTCGGGCATGAATGATCGTATTGACTCAATGGCAGATGTGTCGGCGGAAAGTATTAAGTTAGGCGCTCGCATCAATCAAGATGCAATTGCTATCTCACGAGCTGAGAAAAATATTATCCTTGCACTTACTATCGAAGAGATGGACTCAATTTCAGTCTTTATTGAGGATAGACGCGAAGAAATGGATATACGAATAGCGGCGTTAAAAGTACTTGTATCGGATGAAGGAAGGTTAAAGCTTGACCAGTTTAATACCACTTGGCGTTCCTATTTGGAAGTCAATAAACAGGTTATAGAGCTTGCTCACTTGAACTCGAACCGCAAAGCATTAGCTATGTCAACCAATGAGGGGGCTAAATCTTATAAAAGAGCGGAAGCAGCAATGAAGTCTATTGCTGATCGGAATGATATGGGATCTGAACAAGCAAACATAATGGCCGACAATGCCGCTAGCCAAGTTTTGTTAGGAGCACAGATTAAACAGGATATGCTGATAATTTCCCGAGCTGAAAAAAATATCATTCTCGCAAAAACTACTAAAGATATGGATAGCTATGCGGATGCCACTGCATCAGCACGTAAAGATATGTTGGGAAGACGTTCGGCTTTACGTGAACTCCTAGACGCAGATGGCAAGGTTAAGCTTGACCAGTTTTCTGACATTTGGGATCAATACCTTATCGTTAACGATAAAATTAGAGAACACGCCCGTAATAAAGAAAATGATAAAGCTTTTCTATTAGCCAGTAATGAGGGACGTGATTATACCGATCAGGCCGAAAGACTTATGACGGCCATTGTTATAAAAAATGACGATATTAACTCTATGGCCAGTTTAGAGGCTACCACTGCAGCTAATCGCACGCTATTGGCTGCGCGTATCATTCAGAACATGCTGGGCATGCACCGAGATCAGAAAGCTTTGATTTTGCAGACCAGCGAAGATGGCATGTCTGTTTATAAGAAGCATATGGGCTTTTTAAAGCAGCAGATAGATACCCAAATCGCAGAATTGCGAAAGAGTTCCAATGTTGAAAGTAATGCTGATCTCGATAAGTTTACTACCGCATGGAATGAATTTTCTGACATCAACGATATGGTGATTGAAACCAGCTTTGAAAATGGTAATAGTAAGGCTTTTCAACTGTCTAATGGCGCTGGACGCGAATTGTCCGATGCAGCCTTAGACTTTATTACATCGATTGTCGCTGATAATGAAAAGGGGCTTGCGGAGGATAAGGTGTCCAGCACCGTGAACTATTTAGCGGGGCGTAACTTATTATTTATAATAGCAGGGATAGGTTTGCTTGTTGGTTTAGGTACTGCTATTTGGATAGTTCGTGGAATTATGAGCCAACTTGGTGCAGAACCACCGGTTATTCTTGAAATCGCTGCAAAGATTGCCGCAGGCGATCTAGAGTCTGAGCTAGTACATGGCAAGGGTAAAGTTGTTGGTGTACTAGACGCTATGATTACAATGCGTAATAAGTTGGTCTCGGTTATCACTGAGGTTAATGCAAGTTCCATTGCGTTGTCGGCAGCGTCTCAGCAGGTGAGTGGAACCGCACAAAGTCTCAGCCAGGGCGCAAGTGAACAGGCCGCTAGCGTTGAGGAAACTAGTGCATCCATCGAAGAAATGGGTGCTTCGATTAATCAAAATAGTGAAAATGCTCGCGTGACCGATGGTATTGCAACAGAGTCTTCAAATTCTGCTAAAGAGGGTGGGAAGTCTGTTGCTGCAACCGTTCAAGCTATGAAAGATATCGCAGGGAAGATCACCATCATTGAAGATATAGCCTATCAGACTAATATGTTAGCACTTAACGCTGCAATAGAAGCGGCGCGTGCCGGTGAACACGGTAAAGGATTTGCGGTAGTAGCTGCTGAAGTACGCAAGCTTGCTGAGCGAAGCCAGGTAGCGGCGTCTGAAATTAGCGAGCTGACGGGAGACAGTGTTAAGGTTGCCGAGGAAGCTGGAGGTTTACTGGAAAAAATGGTTCCCGATATTGCACGTACGGCCGAACTGGTCCAGGAAATTTCTGCCGCTTCAGAAGAACAGGCAAGTGGTGTCGGCCAGATTACTAGCGCCATGGCACAACTTGATCAGGTGACACAACAAAATGCCGCTGGCTCTGAGGAACTAGCAGCAACTGCCGAGGAAATGCGCGGTCAGTCACAATCACTGATTGAAATGATTAGTTTTTTCAAACTTGAAAGTAATACTTCTAATGTCGTTTCTGGTAAATCTACCGGCGCGGTATCTTCACCTGTTAACGTTTATAAACAACATCATTCTGCCGATAATCTTAAACCTGCTGATATATCGGCTGCCATTGACGTAAAACAATTCAAACGATTTTGAGGAAAGTGTTATGTCACAGTCAGCAAGTAAAGGTATATCAAATGAAAACAACAGTGCGGGCAATGTTCAGCAATTCCTGACGTTTGTACTCAACGATGAAACGTATGGCGTTGGGATCCTGCATATACGAGAAATTATAGAATATGACCATTTAACGGTAGTGCCACTCATGCCAGATTTTATATCTGGTGTGATTAACCTACGGGGTAATGTTGTGCCAGTAATTAATCTTGCTAGGCGTTTTGAACATCAAGCTAAGGAGATTGGTAAACGTACCAGTATTGTTATTATTGATATTAAAGACACAGAAGGTGATAGCGTCGAGGTGGGTATGGTTGTTGATATTGTTAATGAAGTCATCGAACTAGCCTCTTCTGATATAGCAGCAGCACCCACATTTGGTGCAAAAATACGCACCGATTTTATTCAGGGAATGGGTAAAATAGATGATAAGTTAATGATTTTACTGGATGTAAATAATGTACTGTCGATTAACGAGTTATCTAGCGTAACTAATATTGTCGATGAACTTAATCAACCATCGGTTGAATAATATGGCTGTAATACAACTTGAGCCGCCATACATATCTCTCCAAGCTTATCAAACAATCAGGGAGTTCATTTACAATGAGGCTGGTATAGATTTAGGAGACTCTAAGCAGATGTTAGTGACTTCTCGTTTGAATAAGCGTTTACGTCACTATCAGTTGGACAGTTTCGATCAATATGCAGATTTATTATTAAATAATAAAGGCGTAGAGCGTAAGCTGGCCATTGATTTATTAACAACCAACGAAACGTATTTTTTCCGAGAATCGAAACATTTTGTAGCACTCAAAAAATTGGTATTAGAAAATCATCCCCATGACCGTATGTTTCGGTTATGGAGTGCTGCTTGTTCAAGTGGTGAAGAAGCTTATAGCATTGCTATGGTGTTGGACGATTTTTTTGGAAACAAAGGGAAGTGGGAAATTTTTGGTTCAGATATAAACAGCTTAGTTATTGAAAAGGCAAAATTGGGACTTTATCAATGCTTTCGTATCGATGCAATACCTCAAGAATTTCTTCGGAAGTACTGTTTGAAGGGGGAGGGGGAGTACGAAGGGTTTTTATTGATTGATCAGAAACTACAAAGTAAAACCAGTTTTTCAGAAATTAATTTAACCCAACCCCTGCCTAAGGTTGGTCTGTTTGATGTCATATTTCTACGTAATGTACTGATTTATTTTGACACTAAAACTAAGGAAAAAATCATTCGAAGTTTGATATCAAAGTTGCGACCTAAAGGTTTGTTATTTATCGGACATTCTGAGTCACTTAAATCTATGGATTTACCTATTGATTTAATTGGACCCACTACGTACCAGAAAAAGTAAAAAATCACCTATACGGATATGTTCAAGTTCAGGGAGTAAAACAATGCAAAATGGTGTTAGAAAAGTTTTTCTTCATCCGGGTGATTTTGTTTTTGGTGAACCAGGTACACATGTGCACACTGTTTTGGGTTCATGTATTGCTATCTGTCTTTGGCATCCTGTATTACATATTGGTGGCATGTGTCACTTTGTATTGCCATTCAGGCCAAGTGCAGAGCCTAAGTCGAAAGAACTCGATGGGCGGTATGGGGAAGAAGCGATGAAAATGTTTGATCTAGCCCTTAAATTGCACCAAACGAATTATAAAGAATATCAAGCGAAAATATTTGGTGGGGCTAATATGTTCAGTAAAACTACTGGTTTTAAGGATGCTTTAATAGGGGAAAAAAATGCGGATAAAGCAATGCAACTATTAATGAATAGAGGGGCAGCAATCACAGTTGTACATGTTGGAGAACAAGGTCATAGGCGAATTGTGATGGATGTCGCTACTGGTGATGTATGGGTTAAATACACATCTGATAATCCTGTTGAAGGGTCTATGGGTTCACAAAGCGGAATAAATTAGGATTAGATAAATGAGTGAAATTACAGTTCTAATTATTGATGACTCGGCACTCGTTCGTCAAGTTCTGAGTGCTATTATCAACGACACAGCTGGGATGAAAGTTATCGCTACGGCTCAGGATCCAATTTTTGCACTTACAAAGTTGGAAACAATTAAGCCAGACGTTATAACACTAGACATAGAAATGCCTAGAATGGATGGTTTGACGTTTCTGAAAAAGCTGATGACGGAGGACCCTTATCCGGTCGTTATGTGTTCTACACTGACTCAAAAATCTTCAGCTAGCAGTATAAAAGCACTTCGACTGGGCGCTGTTGAAATTGTAGCCAAACCTACCTCGAATCTGAAAAAAGAATTAGGTGCTCAAAGCAAGTTAATTATAGCTGCCATAAGGGTGGCAGCTAAGGCTAAAGTTCACAATCTAAGCATACGACCTGAAAAGACACCGACAATATTAAACGGTCTAACAAAGCAGACGGCAGATGTCATCCTTCCCAAGTTATCCAGAGTTTGTTCGCAGCCGTCTAACAAACTTGTTGCTATAGGCGCTTCTACCGGGGGCACTGTTGCGCTTGAGTATGTGATATCCTCTTTGCAAAAGGATTCTCCTGGCGTAGTCGTCGTTCAGCACATGCCCGCAGCATTTACAGCTGCTTTTTCATCTCGGTTAAACTCGGTTGCAGAGGTGTACGTAAAAGAAGCCGAAGATGGTGATATTGTTGAAATGGGTAAAGTACTTATCGCTCCGGGTGGTAAACATATGATGATAGAAAATCGACTTGGAAAATTGTATGTTTTAATAAAAGAGGGCCCTTTGGTGAGTCGTCATAAGCCTTCTGTGGATGTATTGTTTCGTTCTGTAGCGCAGTCAGCTGCCAAACAAACCCTAGGGATTATCATGACAGGTATGGGAGATGATGGCGCTAATGGCATGAAAGAAATGTTTGACAATGGTGCTTTTACGGTGGCGCAAGATGAAGAAAGTTGTGTTGTTTTTGGTATGCCTGCAGTAGCTATTGAACGTGGGGGTGTTAAGAAAATAAGCCCACTTAGTTGTATTCCAAAGATGATTAATGCTTTTAATCGACCAGTTGACTTTAAGGAATACCTCTAATATAAACACCAAGCTTCACGACTAAGAGTTACACATCACAGCTTTTACTAGACACGGTTTGATTCTAAAAATTACTACTCTTCATATCCCCCTGTGTCAGGCTAGATAATTGGACTCCCCCGTCTTCATGGCGATACTCTTATTGAGTCGCTTTGAAGATGACTAATGTAGTTCATTATGAAAAATACTATTATTGGTGTGGATCTAGTAAAAGGTGTGATTCAGGTTTGTGTTTTCATAAACAAAAAGTGCCTTCGAATACAGAAATGACACCGTCTGAATTCATAGAATTTTTCGCTAACTCTAAAGCACTAACTATCGTATTTGAAGCGTGTGGTACTTCTAATTACTGGAAGCAAAAGTCGATTTATTCTAAAGTTAGAAATGCACAGTTTAGGTTGATAGCCAGCGGTTTACCTCTATGCAAAAAGGTTTCGTAAATAGACCCCGCCAGTTTTACAACGACATTTTCGATTTATTTAATTGGTAAAGTTGCGAGCGTATATTCGGCTTCTTATTGAGGGAGCTACCCTCTAGCCTTCGATGTGTTCGCACCCACTGTTCTCTTCGCTTTGATAGCTTTTTAAAGCTTCGAACCCTTAAAGGTTTCCAGTGGATTGGTTTGACCAACTATTATCGCTTTTACGTTGTAGAACTCTTTAAAAAACCTGAAACAGAAATTAAAATTTTGTACTTAGTTAGTATGCTATAGCGGTCACTTTATAATGCTCTCCTGTTGAAAGTAATGCCCATGCGGTTCTGACTGTTTTGTTGGCCAAAGCTATGCAGGCCCGCTTAACGCCAACCCTCTGAACTAGCTCCTGCAATCATGGCTGTGATCGTTAAGAATAGAGAAACACACAGTGAGTAGTGTGCATTGGCTTCAGGACTAAATTCGATATGCTTATCACACACCTCATCAAGTTGAATTCGTTGAAGGAAGTGTACTACCAGAACCAAACCCGCCTGTCTTACGGGTGATATTTGAAGTATTCTTACTCATGAAAAAGGTGAATCTACTTTTATTGTTGATTGACGTTAAGTAATTGAATTAGTTTACCTTTTGCTTCTTTCTAAAGTTATCCTTTGCAGAATCTAGGTATCCTTTAATTGTGCTGCATAGCCTTCGTGAAGACTGTCGAGTCGGCCACTTTTGAGAAGGTGCATCTCGATAAGATTCTGGAGCGAGCATGATACAAAAAAATACTGTTGCTGAAGGCGCAGCTCTATCCATTTTGATATATCTGTTTGTGATAGCAGAATTTTATTTTAAACGAGAGGAGATATTAAATCTTGCAGAAAGCAAAATGGCAGGATTTCAAAATTAGAGTTTATTATTTTCTCTCATTTGCCAATTTTTTGTTTAAAAATTGATATCGGCGATGTTCTTTGTGGTCTTCTGGAATATGCCGTATTTTTTTGAGTAAAGCGTTGACCTCATTTAAATGAAACTCATCTTTTGTTTGTTTGTAAAGTTTTAGTAATACCTGAATCAGGTTTAAATTTAGCGATATATGCCTGGGAGTAATCACTAAAGCTTGATGAAGTATAGCAACAGCTTGTTCAAGTTCATTGTTAGTATAATGCTGAATACCAGCTTTATTTTTAAGCGCCGCTTCTTTACGTTCTTCTGTCGTAATATCTCTATTCAACTGTTCGTAAATTTCAGCAATTAAACTAGGGTCATTTTCGGCTTTGTCGGCCGCTTTTTCTAGTAATTGCTCAGCTAGCTTAGTATTGCCAGACGCTTTGATAACAGAAGACGCAATTTTTAAGGTTCGGGTATCTAGGTCATTAATATGTTCCTCTTTTAATACTGAATCTATTAGAGCTTGGGCTTCTTCTTCATTGCCTAAAGACAGGTGAATATGGGCAGTAGCTAGTTTACTTTGATCCTGAATATTAGGATGTGTAGAAAAACGTTTTTTTATGCTTTCTGTTAATTCAAAAGCTTGTTTAGTTTGGCTAGTATTCAACGCTGTTTCGGGGTGTTTTTTTGCTTGATCAATTAAAAAATTCGCATAATCGAAATATTGTTCTGGCTTCGCATAAACTGATTGCTCACTTAATTTATGCATTTTCTTGAAGGCTTCAAAAGCATCTTTATCATCTTTATTAAGAACACACACCTCTGCTAATTCTTTTTGACGGAGCAGGGCATTTGGGGATAGGG
>JBLHVH010000135.1:0-9161 GCA_047628385.1 Oleiphilaceae bacterium | reverse complement strand
TGCCCTTTTAATCATGTGTGCCTATAACCTATGCCTATTCATCTTGATCAGGGATCCTAGTTACTTGCTTTATAGTTTGTTCATCATAATGGTCATTGGTGTCCATAGCTCTCTAGATGGCTTTGCTTATCAATGGTTATGGCCTGAACAAGTAGCATGGCATCAGGTTTCTGCCCTTACCTTCATATCGCTAGGTTTAATCACGACCATTTTTTTTACAAAAAGCCTATTACCTATCCCTCGAAAAGGTAGGATACGGTATGGCGTAAACTTTTTGCTCTGGCTTTCCATTGGCTCTGCAATAATGACGGTAGTTCTTTCCTACCGATACGCCGCCATGCTAAATGGCCTATCAACCATCATAGTTATGGGCGGCGTGTCAGTAATTTGTATTGCTATGCTCAAGCATTCCCCCAGTATTGCACGCTTTTATACCTGCGCTTGGTCAGCTTACTTTATTGGTATTGTATTAAAGTCAGCAAGTAAAATGGGGTATCTCCCGTACTCCCCTCTAACCAAATATGCTGGGAACATTGGCGCTATAGTGGGCGTAATTCTTATATCCCTTGCACTTGCTGAACGAATAAACAGCGAGCGCAAAGCAAAGGAGTTTGCGCAATTTGAGTCGATCGAAAACTTGCAACGTTTTCACGAACTATATGAAAATGCAATCGAAGCCATATTTAGCTTTGACCTTAAAGGTAAACTCTTAAGTGACAATCCTGAGTTTCTAAAGCTAGTGGGAATATCTAATTTCTCCTCCTTTAAAGGCGATTATTCTAACCCTGACGGCTTTACATTACCGACTGACGAATTTGTTCAACTATTAAAAACGGTTAAAACTAATGGCAAACTAATAGGCCACGAAACCCAACTACACAATGGCAAAGGGACTTCACGCTGGGTTAACATCTCAGGTCGACTAAGCAAAGGACTTACAAAGAGTGAGCCCGTTATAGAATTTACACTCGTAGACATTAATGAACGCAAGGTATTTGAGCAGCAACTTAAACACCTCGCTTCACACGATCCGTTAACAGGTTTTTTAAATCGCCGTGCTTTTGAAACAAAAGCGAAGCAAAAGTTAGAAAACGTAAAATCTTATCAAGACACCTGCTGTGTTATGTATATGGATTTGGATCAGTTCAAAATTGTTAATGACCTTTGTGGCCATACTGCGGGTGATGCACTGCTAAAAAATCTGAGTCAGCGTCTTCTTAATCAGGTCAACAACTTAAGTGGAGATCAAGTAATAGCTCGCCTAGGAGGGGATGAATTTGGCATTCTACTCAGTAATACAAGCCTTAATCAAGGACAGACTATTGCTGAAGAATTTAGACAATCCATTGAATCATTCTTATTTATGTGGGAAGGAAACCGATACTCTTTAGGAGTGAGTATTGGTTTAGTTGAAATATGTCCTTTTCACCACTCTGTTGAGCAATTACTGGTTATGGCGGATACAGCCTGCTATAAAGCAAAAGACTTAGGCCGAAACCGCGTACATACTTTTATTGAGACCGATAAAGATTTGCAGTTTAGGCAACTTGAAATGCAATGGGTTTCTACAATTAAAGAAGCGCTTTCACAAGACCACTTTTTTTTAGTCTTCCAAAACATCACATCAAATAATAAAAAAGACCATGGGTTGCATTATGAAATACTGCTTCGTTTGTTAAGTAGCAGTGGCAACCTATGTGCACCCAATCAATTTTTACCCGCTGCAGAGCGCTACAATCTAATGACTAACATTGATCAATGGGTGATTAAGCACTATTTTACATGGTTAAATGAAAACCCTGAGCACCTTTATCAACTTGAATCAGCAAGTATCAATTTAAGCACTCAAAGTATTGGTGATGAAGCTTTTTCAGTTTTTCTAATCAATGCTTTTAATCAGTATGAAATTCCACATAAAAAAATATGCTTTGAAATAACAGAAAGTATGGCCATCACCAATATAGATAATACTCAAATATTCATCAAAAAATTTAGATCATTAGGCTGTCGGTTTGCCTTAGACGATTTTGGAACGGGTTTTTCTTCGTACGCTTATTTAAAAGAACTAAAAGTAGACTATTTAAAGATAGATGGTATTTTTGTCAGAAATATTACAGAAGATGACGTTGATTACGCTATGGTGAAATCAATTAGTGATGTCGCAAAAGCAATTGGCATTGAAACCATTGCAGAGTTTGTTGAAAATGAAGAAATTCGTCAAAAGCTAATCGATATTGGTATTACATACTCTCAAGGCTACCATATCCATAAGCCTACGAGGCTTGAATCAGATGCCTTCGTAGCAACTGACTCAACCATATCAAAGGCATAGTCTTTTATTTTGTGAAATAGCTTTGAACCCATTCATATAGCTTTTGAACCGTCAGTTCATTTAGCTGAATTTTAAGAAACTCATCACTTGGGTCTTTAGCTTTAAACGAGAACTGATAAAGCACTACCTCAGGATTGTCATCATGCAAGATCAAAATAATACGTTTACCTGTTTTTAAACAGTCGATTGTCATCGCATCTGCAGGAATACCTTGAGCTCTCATACTGCGACTAACCCCTATAACGGGGTTAATCTCTTTAAAATTACGTTGAATCTGGACGTGTGCTTCAGTTGCAATATCCGATAACACTGCGAGTGCTTGTTCATTCAAAATATAACCTGCCGTACTTTTCAATATTGCGCGTTATTTCAGTGAAATATCGTTTGGTCAACATTCCACTAAAACTAAAAAAGTAATATTAGAGTGTTATTACCTAATTAACCAAACAAGATTTGATTATTTTAAATCACTGGTTATAATAACAGTACCTATTTATAAGTAGGCGCAGTACTTAAAAATAAAACAGAGACAGTACTTTAAAATAAACAGATAGAATAAGTGGATACTCAAGATGATAAAAGACGTAATTATTGTAAAAACCAGTGTCTCAAAAACCCCTTATTCGCCCTTTAGCCCACTGCCTGGGGTTAATGCCACATTCTCAAATGGTGTAACCAAGCGACTATTCTCTTTTAACCCTGACGACCTTGATTTTAAAACAAACAAGGAGTTTATTGGACTAACCGAAATAGAAGCAAGTAACTTAATGTTTGATAAAAATATCTCTTTTTTAAATCCTTAACCTAGCCATCAAACAATCACTAAAACTTATTGAAGACACCTATTTTTTATTGTGTCTACTAATACAATATCTATATAAGGGACAGTCGGTATACAAGAAAATATACTATTCCTTTTAACTTTATCACTTATACTTAGTAGTGACACTTCGATTGCTTGTGGGAAATGAGTCATAATCAGTGCATTAAAATACAAAATTATTAGTCCCCTTCCTCAAGCTTTCTTAGATTTCTATCTGATTGGTAATAAAGATTAGGAGGTCATCATGAAATTGAAAAAAGCATTAACGATCATTTTCGCATGCATTCTTTTTTTGAATGCGAATAACATAAGTGCTGAAGGGTTAGCAGATAGAGCGAATGAGAAATCATTTGGCCCAATGTCTGCTGAATTATTAATTCAACACATTAATAATACATTCGGTGCGACTGCTGCTGGCAATAATATGATCGATATGCAAATGAAGGAACTAGATCGCTTAAGTTTTCCTTATAGCGGGCAAAAACAAAACCCTGAATTTAAAAACATGACAGCGGTTGAATACAGAAAAGCCTCAGTTGGCTCTAATAACTAAAAAAAGGTGCGTTTTGCTATTAAAGTTAAAAGCTTTGCGCACCTCTTATCGCCTTATCAGTTCACTAAACTAAATGTCCCCACAAGTCGTATTCATCCGCCTCTTCTATTTCAACTTGCACAAAATCACCCGGCGACAAATGTGTGGCGCCATCAATGAATACATTACCATCAATTTCTGGGGCATCAGCCATTGTTCTTGCAACGGCACCTTCGGGCGTCACTTCATCAATCAGTACTATTTGTATAGAGCCGACTTTCGCCTGTAAACGGTTTGCACTGATAACGGCTTGCGTTTCCATAAAACGTTTTTGACGAGCTTCTTTGACTTCTTCGGGCACAGGATCTGCTAAATCATTTGCTTTTGCTCCATCAACGGCTGAATAGGTAAAGCAACCCACTCTATCAAGTTGAGCATTTTCCAAGAAGTCTAGTAACATTTGAAAATCTTCTTCTGTCTCTCCAGGAAATCCAACGATAAATGTACTTCTAATCGTCAGTTCTGGGCAGATTTCACGCCATGCTTTAATGCGAGCTAAATTATTTTCAGCCGCCGCAGGACGCTTCATTGCTTTTAATATTTTAGGGCTGGCATGTTGTAGCGGAATATCTAAATAAGGCAGAATTTTTCCCGCCGCCATTAAAGGAATGACTTCATCAACATGAGGGTAAGGATAAACATAGTGTAAACGTACCCAGACACCCATTTCTCCCAGAGCAACACATAATTCAAGCATTCTTGTTTTAACGGGCCGACCATCCCAAAAAGATGTTTGATATTTTAAATCCAAACCATAGGCACTGGTATCTTGAGAAATAACCAACAACTCTTTTGTGCCTGCGGCAACTAAACGCTCTGCTTCATCTAAAACTTCACCAGCAGGTCGACTGACTAAACGACCACGCATATCGGGGATGATGCAAAAGGTACATTTATGGTTACAGCCTTCAGAAATTTTTAAATAAGAATAATGTCTAGGAGTAAGCTTAATACCATGATCAGGTACTAGATCTAAGTGAGGGTTATGTTTTTTGTTAGTAGGTATCCAATCATGTACTGCACCAACAACCTCCTCATAAGCCTGAGGGCCTGTTACAGCTAGCAAACCAGGGTTTTGCTTACGAATCAATTCTGCATCGCTACCTTTACCCATACAACCGGTAACAATAACTTTTCCATTTTCTTTCATCGCCTCGCTAATTGCATCAAGCGACTCTTGCTTAGCTGAATCTATAAATCCACATGTATTAACAACCACAACATCCGCATCATTATAGCTAGGAACAACATCATAACCGTCTATTTTAAGTTGCGTTAAAATTCTTTCAGAGTCAACTAACGCTTTTGGACAACCTAGGCTGATAAAGCCAACTCGGCCTGCATTTTCCTGATCTTCACTTATACTGAGTGAAATAGGATTAGTTTTCTCTTTCAAAGAAGATGATTTTAGTACAGATATATTGTCAGTCATAGCACTCTTCAGTTATTACACGATGATCAAAGAGCGCGGATTATACCTGAAACATCTATTAATTTCAGATCATTTTTTAAACAAAATAAGTATTATCATGTTCCATTAAAATACACGCTATGACCGCAAAGGAAAGTTGTGCAATGTTTTATCATTTAATATCAATCGTAGAGTTTTTAATATTTTTTCTGGTCTTTTTTGCTGGATTCAGAATTTTCCAACTTCACTCTACCATCAACCTTCGACCTGATAAGCCAGAATTTGAAGAAGCTACGAGCAAGGAGATTAGAGAGGTAAATTTACCGCGAAAAAAGCCCAGTGCAGTGCTAGATGACTACATAGGGGATTTTTTCTAACGCATTCTATTAATCCACACCTATCAGCGCTACCGTCCCATCAGAAATATTTCGGCGATCTTGCCCCTTGACCCACCTAAGAATAAAATGCATCAATGTAAAAATCACATTAGCCCAAAAACCATTTCAATAACCCTAAAATCAGGACAGCCTCTAAAGCCGCTAACAGTTGCCAAAATTTCAATGGATTACTCTTAATTAAGGGGATATCTTGCTTTGCAAAATATTTTTTATTGGGTTTTTGTAGTTCAAAAATAAACTCCGAAAAAGCTGATTGCCTTTGATCTACCTTGGGTGACAACGCTTTCTCTAAAGCACCATCCATCCAAAGAGGCACCATAGGATTAAATTTGTGCGCACTTAAATATGACAAGCGATATAAGTTGCGTTCATCATTTAACTTTTCTAATTGATCACCATATGGGAATTTTCCTGTGAGCATTTCATAAATAACCACTGCGAGACTGAACATGTCGGACTTCTTAGTTTTATTTGAACTAAACCTAGTCTCTGGCGCACTATAAACAGCGGTTCCTAACGCATCTTCTCGATCAAACGGCGTATCAATTTCTTCTATACCCGCCGCCCAACAAGATCCAAAGTCAATAATTCTTGGAATACCTTGAGTATCCAACATTATGTTATCGGGTTTAATATCTTGATGGAGTATATCTTTACGATGAAACGCCCTAAGACCTCGCCCCAAAAGCTCTGCAATACGAACCACTTCATTAATATCAGGTTTAGGGTTTTCTTTAATCCACTGTTCCAATGTTATACCTGGCACGTATTCAACCAAGGTATACAAAGCAGATTTAGGCTTTGAGGGTTCTACGATTTTAACCACATAGGGACTATCTATTCGTTTACCGACCCATTGTTCTAAAACAAATCGTTCAATATAGGCAGGGTCGTCCTCAAAATTTACTGACGGGGTTTTCATAATTACTCGCTTGCCTGATCCATCGGCAACCAAGTACACCTGACTTCGACTACTGGCATGCAGCTCTTTAATGACTTCAAAACCATCAAGTTTTTGCCCAGCCTTTAAGTATGGAGGAAATGGCAAGTCAGATAATTTGATATAGATATCTTGATTATTTGGATCAGGAAGTTTATCGACCCGGATAATCTGACAGCTCAAGTTATCCGCACTACCAGCATCGAGTGCCATTTTTATTAGTGTATGACTTGTCTTTTCAAAATCACTGGAAGACCCAGTTAGTGTCGCTTGAATAGTTTTGTCTGATAAATAATCATGAATGCCGTCAGTGGATAAGAAAAAAATATCGCTCACTTCCACATCTAGCTGCGAAAAATCTACCTCTAATCGACTATCCATGCCCATTGCCCGAGACAAATACACGGTATCTTTATTAACATGCGTTGAATGATCATGCGTTAATTGCTCAAAGTTTTTACCTCTTAAGCGATAAATACGCGTATCACCCACGTGAAAAATATATGCCTGCTGAGACTTAATAATAAGCACACTCATTGTGCTGATGTGCCCTTTAACTTGACTCTGGCCGACTAACCAGCGATTAAGCGCAAGTAATATCTTTTGAGCTGCCGTTTTGACAGACCACGCCTCAGGAGCACTATAATAATCACTAATAAAGTTTCGAACACACGTTTCACTGGCTTCCTTTCCTGCTTCTGCCGCACTTACGCCATCCGCAATAACCGATACGACCCCTTTTAATGTAAGTGCAGGTTGATTTGGAATACGCATGCCAATGCAGTCTTCATTCTGGCTTTTTAATCCAGTTTCTGTTGCCTGACCTACGGATAATTCAAGCTGTGATTCTAAATGCATACATATTCCAATAAAAATTGATAATGCCCTAAACCAATAAAGAGCCTTAATACCTTACGTGTAACAATACGGCATTAAAACTCTTTACTAAAAAATGTATACGACTATTGCTATGATGAATTTATTACAACTGTCTATTTAACTTAATGACCCACTTGAATTAATTCAACTTCTCCGTGCTCGTTTACCTCAGCCACATGCCCTTCTGGTTCTTCTAAGAACTGAACAGCAATAAAGATAAATACAGCACACGCCGCGATCACCATAAAGAACGTGCTGTAATCTACGAATGACAATATTGTTAAAAATATAACCGCCCCCACATTTCCGTAAGCGCCTGTCATACCGGCTATTTGCCCCGTCATGCTGCGTTTAACCAAAGGCACCATGGCAAATACGGCACCTTCACCTGCTTGTACAAAGAAAGAACAGAACATCGTTGCCATCACAGCTAATGGTATCCACCAACTGCTTTCTATCTGACTTAAAATCATATAGCCAACCGCTAAACCACAAATCAATATCGATAAGGTTTTACGACGTCCAAATTTATCACTTAACCAGCCGCCACCCGGCCGAGCCACTAAATTCATAAAGGCAAAACCCGAAGCCAATAAACCCGCAGTAACAGCGTCTAAGCCTTCAAACGTATCTAAGAAGTACAACGGCAACATAGACACTACAGCAAGCTCAGAACCAAACGTTACAAAATAAGCTAATTGAAGAATCGCGACTTGTTTAAATTTATATTGTTGAAGTTCTGGTACTGGCTTTGAAAGATGCTCTTTGTTTGCACTTAATATTTGCTGAGTCTGAAAAAAGAATAATACAACTAAGCCAACGTAGCTAACTAAGGTGGCGGTTTCGCCCAGCAGACCTAAATTGCTTGGCGATAACTTCCAAGTTAATACAGACAAGGCAAGGTACATTGGAATGTTCATGGCGAAGTAGAAATATAAATCCTTTTTACTACTAACTTGTAAACCACCCGATTTTTTAGGCTTAAAATAAGTAGAGCCCTTAGGTGTATTACGGGCCATTCTAAAAAAGAATAATCCATAAACAAACGCCATTACCGCAGTACATATTAGCGCATAACGCCAGCCGTTTTCACCACCGAACATTAATGCAAGTGTTGGTAGCAACATTGCCGATGCAGCTGAACCAAAGTTACCCCAGCCTCCATAAATACCTTCTGCAACCCCCACTTCTTTAGCTGGAAACCACTCTCCAACCAGACGAATACCAATAACAAAACCAGCACCAACAAACCCCATTAAAAATCTAAATAAGGCCAATTGCTCATATGTTTGTGATAGTGCAAAGGCGGTACATAACACACCAGTTGCCAATAGCAAACCTGTGTATACATGTCGTGGGCCATATTTATCAACCAACATACCCACTATTATGCGAGCAGGAATCGTTAACGCGACGTTTAATATAAGCAGCGCTTTAATTTGTTGAGTACTGAGATCAAAGGCCTCTTTAATAAAACCAATAAGTGGGGCATGGTTAAACCACACCATAAACGTTAAGAAAAATGCAAACCAACTGACATGGAGCATTTTAATTTTAGGTTCTTTCAGTTTAAGAAGGTTTAGACCTACTTCTGACATTGGGGGTATCCTCATTGGAGTCTTATAAAATTACATATCTAACCAAAGCAATATACGAGCCAACAATATAAGCCTTTGATTTACAGCTAATTAACTTAAGTTATAATCTAAAGCGCCTCATTACAGGGCATCACTAAGCAGTATGCTCACCCAGCCGCACCACCAGCGATCAAGGCTCGCTATTTCTC
>JBLHVH010000134.1:0-9174 GCA_047628385.1 Oleiphilaceae bacterium | reverse complement strand
TTTTCCCAAACCTTAACTGCCCGACCATGCCGTCCTGTTTTTTGCCCTATCCTAAAGCCTTCGGGATTATAGCCATTTGAACCGAAGGGTGAGGTACCACCCGTTCCAATTTGACGATTACCACCTTTATGTTTCTTTTCTTGATTTTCTAGACGATCTTTAAAAGCTTTCATTAGCTCTTCAAGCCCACCCATTGCTTCGATTTTAGCTTTCTCTTCTTCTGTTAAGGTTTTTTCAAACTCTGCCCGAAGCCACTCATCAGGAATGGCCTTTGAAAACAAGTCGTCAAGTTCCTCGATACCTTCAAAATAAGCGCCATAGGCTCGATCGAACTTATCAAAGTGCTTCTCGTCTTTTACTAAGCACAAACGGCTTAAGTAATAAAACTCATCCACGTTTGCAAATATTAGTCTTTTCTCTAGCGCCGCCATTAAATCTAAAAGCTCTTTAATTGTTACTGGAACCTTGGCGCTACGTAATTTTTGGAAAAAGTCAATTAACATACAATCACTCCAATATGCGGTTTAGCTTTTTCGTCGAGTCATAAAAGCTAAACGCTGTAGTAAATGTACATCCTGCTCATTTTTAAGCAGCGCGCCATATAAAGGTGGTATTGCTTTAGTTGGGTCTCGCTCTTGCAACAGTTTTTCAGACAATTCATCAGCCATAAGCAACTTAAGCCAATCAATCAGTTCACTTGTAGATGGTTTTTTCTTAAGCCCAGGTACTTTACGTACATCAAAAAAAACATCTAAAGCTTCTTTTAAAAGGCTTTTTTTGAGATTTGGATAATGAACATCGACAATCCTTTTCATTGTTTCAGTATCAGGGAAATTTATATAATGAAAAAAGCAACGTCTTAAGAAAGCATCAGGCAATTCTTTTTCGTTATTACTTGTTATTAATACAATTGGGCGTTTTTTCGCAACGATACGCTCTTGAGTTTCGTATACAAAGAATTCCATTTTATCGATTTCAACAAGTAAATCATTTGGAAATTCAATATCTGCTTTGTCAATTTCATCAATTAACAACACAACCCTTTCTTCAGACTCAAAAGCCTCCCAAAGCTTTCCTTTAACGATGTAGTTTGAAATATCGTGTACTTCATCGTTTCCTAACTGAGAGTCTCTTAACCTAGAAACGGCATCGTATTCATATAAGCCTTGCTGTGCTTTTGTCGTAGACTTAATATGCCACTGAATTAGCCTAAGCCCCTGTGAAGAAGCTATTTGTTCAGCCAGCATTGTTTTACCGGTTCCAGGTTCACCTTTTAATAACAAAGGTTTTTCAAGTTCTATTGCTGCATTAACCGCCATTTGAAGATCGCTGGTAGCGATATATTCACTTGTACCTTTAAAACCCATTTTAAATACCTTTTTAGTTAAATCTAGTGCTATATAAGCCGTATAAAACTAGAAGTATATTCTAGTTTTATACCAAACGGAATCAGCAAGTTTTCTGCCAAATTGAAAGAAGTACAGATACTGTAATATCCTGCTACTTTAAAACAAACTAAAGAGCATTATAAGCGATTTTTTTTCCTAGTCGTCACAACGACTACAACAAATTGTGCGCTCAATCTTTGAAACCCTCACCAATAGAGCAAGTGTTAAGTGTCAAACACCCCTACATTAAATAGAGCATGACAACACATTTAGAGCCCAAGCTGAATTAGCAGCAACTTTAGATCTGTTCATTGATCGACATATTCGATAAAGATCCAATCTTATTATTAAACTTTCCCATTAAAACTGCACCACATAAGTTACACTCTTCTTTTAATATTCTATTGAGCTATTTATTGTCTTTATGAAGGTTTACATCCTAATATTTATTTTTTCTTTCTTTAGTCAGGCCGTATTTTCTGCCACTAACACTGACAAGAAAGAAGACTTTAAACATAGCTTTCTTTCTTGTTCAATCATAACTAGTGAACATTTAACGGTTCTTCAGCTATATCAGAGAGGACTGCCAAAGCAACAAGCTATTGAGTCACTTCCTAATATTACGCGTGCTGCAAAGGATCGTGTTAAATATGTATACGATCTAGCTAAAAAAATTGGTATTTTAAACGCTTACGCTGACATAAATACAAATTTTGCACGCTGCGCTACAATGGTTCATCAAGTAAAAGGAAGACCAGCAGCAGACTTAAAAGAGCATAATTACTATTATTGTGCGGGTGAGAACAAAATTAGATTTGAAATTTTATTGAGAACAGATGAAGGCCTGTCAATAAAAGAGCTTATTCCATCATTTCCACGCAGGTATGAGGCAACAATTATTAACCTTTACCAATTAATTAAAATAAAGGGAACATTAGCTGCATTTGACTTAACGGCTAATAACTTAAAGGCCTGTTTAAACCAAATAAAATAACATCAAATATGGCTATTATCTTGGCTATATAATTTTATGCTTTCTTGATTAATTATTTATTGACTTAATAAAAACTCTCGCCTATTATGCACGCCACTTCGCAAGAAGCTGATGCGTCCCCTTCGTCTAGAGGCCTAGGACACCGCCCTTTCACGGCGGTAACAGGGATTCGACTTCCCTAGGGGACGCCAATTTTATCTAAAGTTCACTAAAGTAAACAAATATCTAAATTTAAACTCCCACATCTATTTTTTTTCATAATTTTACATTCTTTTTCTATTTTTTCATTCCCAATTATCATCATTCGACTACACTTAGCTTAAATTTAAAGTAATCAGACTCTAAATTCATTAGTTCTGAAAAACTTCACAATATTACAAACTTAGAAGCTAAACTATGGAAAAACAAGACATACTTCTTGCACGTCAGCCAATTTATGACCGAAATAAAACCATTGTTGGTTACGAACTTCTTTTTCGTGAGAATAACAGTATACCGCTTAGTGAGTTTGATGGTAACAGAGCAACGTCACGCGTTTTACTTAGTTTATTTACTGAAACAGACTTAGCTTCTGTAACGGGCGGTTTGCCTGCTTTTGTAAATTTCACAGCAGAATTATTAAATAGTACGCCAATTTTTAATCCTCAAGCAATCATTATTGAAGTACTTGAAGACATCGAAATTACTGATCAAGTTATTGCCAATCTAAAAACTTTAAAGAAGCAGGGTTACACTCTGGCTTTAGACGATTTCATTATGGATGAGCGCTATGAGCCGATTCTTGAGCTAGTTGATATAATTAAGCTTGAGCTTCCAGAAATGAACGACCAACAGCTTATAGAGACAATCAACTCTCTAAAGAAGTACAACGTAAAACTATTAGCTGAAAAAATAGAAACGCAAGCTGAATTTAATCGATGCAAAGAACTTGGCTGCGACATGTTTCAAGGTTACTTTTTATCAAAACCTGAAATTATAAAAGGGAAAAAGATTGAAGCAGGAAAACTTTCTGTCATCGGCCTAATATCTGAAATACAAGACCCGAATGTCGACATGCCAAGCTTAACTAAAATCATTACTAAAGACCCTGTATTAAGCTTTAAACTACTAAAACTTATAAACTCAGCTGCATTTAAACGCGCTAATACCATTGAATCAATTCATAAAGCGATTACCCTGCTAGGCATTGATAAAATCAAAAGCTGGGTTAGTTTACTTGCTTTAAGTAAATTGGATGACAAACCAGAATCTTTACATTATTTAGCGTTAGTTCGTGCTTTAATGTGTGAAAAGCTAGCAGAATATATAAGCCCATATGAGAAAGATAAATTTTATACTGTTGGTCTTTTATCTTGTCTTGATGCTTTTTTTGATCAAAAAATAGAAGAAGTCGTGCGTAATATTAAGCTTGATAGCGTAATTAGCGCTGCATTACTATCAAACCAAGGTGATGCTGGCTTAGCACTTGAAACCACGCTTAACTTTGAGCAATCTCACTGGCACAAACTAAACTGGAACAAACTAAGTCAATATAATTTAAATGTAAAAATAATCAGTATTATCTATTATGAATGTTCAACGCTAGCCTTATCGTTACAACAAGATTAAAATTCGAAGCTTGGTTTGCACTAAATTTAAGACCAGTACAAACTAAGTTAATATCTGCACCTACAGACCAATAAATCAAATGACCCAAAAGCTTATACTCGTTATCAATTGTGGTAGCTCTTCTTTAAAGTTTGCTTTATACACCACTCAATTAACTCTACTATCCGAAGGTTTAGCTGAATCACTTAACTCTACTAATGCTAAACTTAAAATTGATTTTTGCGCGGAAAAAAGATCAGAAGATTTTGCGACTAACGACCATAAAAGTGCAATAAAAGTAATCATTAGTACGCTACAAAAACATTTTAATTTAGATACTAACTTAATAGGGATTGGTCATCGCATTGTTCATGGTGGCGATAAATTCAAACAGTCAACGTTAATTGATCAACAAACAAAGGCAGAAATTGAGCGCTGCACACCTTTGGCACCACTTCATAACCCTGCAAACTTGCTGGGTATTAAAATATTAAGTGAACAGTACCCAGATTTGAGTCAAGTCGCTGTATTCGATACATCCTTTCACCAAACCATGCCGCCTCACGCCTTCACCTACGCCATTCCTTATTGTTATTATGAACTAGATAGTATTCGTCGATACGGTTTTCATGGCACTAGCCATCGGTATGTCAGCCATCAAGCCTCAAAATTACTTAACAAGAAACACAATGAAATAAGCTTGGTTGTGGCTCATCTGGGCAATGGCGCTAGCGTCGCATCAATTTCAAATGGTAAAAGCGTTGATACCAGTATGGGCCTTACACCTCTAGAAGGTCTCGTGATGGGAACACGCTCTGGCGATGTAGATCCTGGACTTTATGACTATTTAACGTCAAAAGGTCTTAGCTCTGAAGATATTTCGAGGATGCTTAATAAAGAGAGTGGCTTACTTGGTATTTCTGGTGTTAGTAATGACATGCGTACCCTATGCAATCAAGCTAATCAAGGCCACAAACGATGTCAGCTAGCCATTGATATATTTTGTTTTCGACTTGCAAAGTACATTGCGGCCATGATGGTTTCTTTACAGCGTTTAGACGCTCTAATTTTTACCGGAGGCATCGGAGAAAACTCAGCATTGGTGCGCACACAAACAATCAAGCATTTAACGATACTCGGTTTTTCTATCGACGAAGCGCTTAATAATACTTTATGTCATAACCAAACCATTCATTCGACTAGGTCAAGACCAATCTTTGTTATTCCAACGGATGAAGAAGTTATGATCGTACAAGATACACTTGCACTAATTCCAGGTAAATTTTAATGGCTAAATCTCTTTTTATTGCACCCTGTACATTAAATTCAGGGTTAACCTCTGTTAGCTTGGGTCTTGTTAGAGCGCTTGATCAGATCGGCGTCCGGGTTGGCTTTTTTAAGCCAATAACACAAAGTTCAAATAGTGATTTAACACCAGATATTTCTAGTCATTTTGCTAAACATATTTGTAATATCGAAACACCTCCTCCACTCTCAATCGAAGAAGTAGAAGCTTTTTTGAATCGTGGAGAGAAAAGTTTATTGATGGAAAAATTGGTGGGTGCTTTCCATTCTTTTGATCAAAACTATGATGTTATTATCGTAGAAGGTTTAGTACCAGAAAAAGACACGCCATTTTCAAATAAATTAAACGTTGAAATTGCTAAAAATTTGAATGCTGAAGTCATCCTTGTCGCTGATACGAAAGGCATGAATAATCAAGAATTAGATAAGCATTTAAAAACTGCTGCGGGAATATTTTCTTCTTCTGAAGACGCTGATATTTTAGGCTGCATATTAAACAAAGTAACACCATTGGACTCTAACGTTACTGAAAAGGAATCCTTGCTATTTCAAAATAATTCTAACCCAAGTAGTGATAAAAACATTTCAACAAAAGAATCCTTGCTTGACTATGCGACTGGCTGTAACGTTTTTACAGATAGGTTTAGCTTATTAGGTCAAATACCTTTAGATCCGAATTTAATTGCACCACGCACCGAAGATATCGTCAGTGAATGTCAGTTAGAAATTTTAAATGAAGGGGCTCTGAAAGATAGGCGTATCCTTAAAATTTCAATATGTGCTAGTACTATTCCTAATTTCATTAGCGCATTAACCCCAGGTTGTTTAGTGGTCACGCCAGGCGATAGAACAGATGTTTTAATTGCAGCGTGTATGACTGCTTTAAACGGCACACCTTTGGCGGGTATCGTACTCACAGGTAATCACACTCCTGAACCTAACGTACTCCGATTATGTCAACCAGCATTAAAATCTGGCTTACCTTTATTATTAAGTAAGAATGATACTTTCCAAACCTCTATTCAGTTATCAAATTTGAGTAATAAAGTACCTATTGATGATATCGACAGAATGGATAGCGTAATGCTAACAGTCGCTAATCATTTAGATATTGAATGGTTTAAAACTTATTGTGTTAAAGAGCGTGCAACTAGGCTGTCTCCACCCGCGTTTCGTTATCAGCTTTCTGAAAATGCACGCTTAGCAAATAAAACAATTGTTTTGCCAGAAGGGAATGAACCGAGAACAATTAATGCTGCAGTGATTTGTCACGAAAGAAAATTAGCGAACTGTATTTTAATTGGAAAAAAAGTTGAAATACATGACATTGCTTTATCGCAAGGCTTAATACTGCCAGATGATATGCAAATTATTGATCCTGATGAAGTGCGTGAAAAATACGTAATCCCAATGACTCAGCTTAGGAAAAGCAAAGGTGTCACCTCGCAAATGGCTAGCGCTATGCTTGAGGACAATGTAGTTCTAGCAACCATGATGTTAGCACTCGATGAAGTGGATGGCTTAGTTTCGGGCGCTGTACATACCACAGCAAATACGGTTAGACCCGCACTTCAGTTAATCAAAACAACACCCAACGCAAAAGTTGTTTCATCCGTATTTTTTATGTGCCTTCCTGAACAAGTACTGGTTTATGGTGATTGCGCAATCAACCCGGACCCTAACGCTGAAGAATTAGCAGATATAGCCATTCAAAGTGCTGACTCTGCCATAGCTTTTGGCATAGCGCCTAAAATAGCAATGATCAGCTATAGTACCGGCCAAAGTGGTACGGGTAACGACGTTGATAAAGTAAGAGAAGCAACACGTATAGCGCAAGAAAAGCGCCCTGACCTATTAATTGATGGTCCTTTACAATATGACGCGGCAGCTATCGAAAGTGTTGCCCTCAAAAAAGCGCCCAACAGCCCTGTAGCGGGTAAAGCAACGGTATTTATATTCCCTGATTTAAATACTGGTAATACGACCTATAAAGCCGTACAACGTAGTGCTAATGTCATTAGTATTGGTCCAATGTTACAAGGCTTAAGAAAACCTGTAAATGACTTGTCTCGTGGTGCGATGGTTGAAGATATCGTATTCACGATTGCACTTACGGCTGTTCAAGCAACACAAAAGTAGTTTAGTTAATTAAGGTGGACAATGAATAAAGCCAAAGTAACAACATTAAAAATAAGCTTTGTATGTTTGATATTACTTTTATCAGCTTGCACAAATTATGAGCCTATTTCAGTTAAAGAATGTAAAGCCGTCGCTGAACATACGCAAAAAGTGCTCGGGAAATTATCACCAGCCTATAATGAATTACTTAAAAGCTGTGAAGCTGAAAGCGATGAGAAAAGAGGCTGTATTATGGCAGCAACTAAAGTGGGACAAATGATTCAATGTAATGAATAAACTTCATTTACCTTTTTCTATCTTTACATGCTCAGGTTTTGCTAAAGGCTCTAATACTTGTTAAAAATCACACAAAATATAGTCATTGCTGATGACGAAATAGAGTTAATAGCTATTCGCGCCCAGGGCGCTGGTGGACAAAACGTCAATAAGGTTTCGTCTGCCATTCATTTACGATTCGATATTAATGCGTCCTCCCTACCCGGAATCTACAAAGAGCGGCTTTTAGCGCTTAAAGACTCTCGTTTAAATAAAGATGGCGTAATCATAATAAAAGCCCAGCAACATAGAACGCAGGAAAAAAATAGAGCAGATTCACTCGACCGTCTTAAAAACTTAATACTTAGCGTCACGATCGTACAAAAAACAAGAAGAGCAACTAAACCGACTAGAGGCTCTCAAAGACGAAGAGTCGATAGTAAAACTCAAAAAGGGAAAACGAAAGCGCTTCGTGGAAAACCTTCGTTTTGAATAAAAACAAACTACCTACTAAAACACGCCTCGATCGATTTATAAGTCAGAAAAAAAAACTTAACAAACGTGATGTTAGACTTATTTTAGCGCAAAAAAGAGTCATTGTAGACGGTGAAATCGCCAACGATATACAGCAAATTATTTTACCTTTTACATCTGTCATATTTGATGGTGAGACGCTACAAACCAACCAATCATGTTATATTATGATGAATAAGCCTATAGGCGTGGTTAGTGCAACCACTGATGTGCAACATAAAACAGTGGTAGATCTACTAGACCATCCTTTAAAAAAATCGCTACATATTACAGGACGACTAGACCTAAATTCTTCCGGTTTATTACTCCTCACAAACGACAGCATTTGGTCTAGAAAACTATCGCTACCCGACCAAAAAGTAACGAAGGTTTATCACGTAACAACTCAAAATCCAATTGATAAAGAATGCATCAATACATTTAAGACTGGTATTCACTTTTCTTATGAAGATATTATAACCAAACCTGTAGACCTTAAAATAATCGACCCTTACACTGCTGAATTACGCTTAATAGAAGGCAGATATCATCAAATCAAGCGTATGTTTGGCAGGCATAGAAACCCCGTTTTAAAGATTCACCGCTTATCAATTGGCCAAATTGAATTAGACCCTAGTCTTTCATTAGGCGAGAGCCGAAGCTTAAACCAAAGTGAAATCAACATACTATAATGTTCCTATAGCATTCTAGCTTTGACTCTGCACTTTCAAGTAAAAAGTTTATATTTAATTTCATTAGCAACCAAATCGGACCATAGATTGTAAGCCATATCGCTAGGATGAAACCCATCTTCGGCAATATAACCCGCTTTCATTGGAAAGTTAACATCCACATATTGAAGGTCTGAAAACCTACTTGATTGATCTAACAATCCTAAATTAAACGCTTTTGACTTACGCCCCAAATACCAACGAAGCGGCTGGGGTAAGGAAGTAAATCGCTCCATAGGTGGGATACTACTCAACAAGATGA
>JBLHVH010000133.1:0-9178 GCA_047628385.1 Oleiphilaceae bacterium | reverse complement strand
CCGGTGATTGACGAAACCAAAGAGCCTCTTGCTGATGCTGAGGAATGGGCTGATATGCCTGATAAACGAAGTGCGTTAATACTTTCCTAAAGTGCATAAGTTAATAGCTCAATTGATCTTAACAAATTGAGCTATTAACCACTTTCAGATTTCTATTGATGCATTGTTACTGGAGAAAGCACCGTGAATGATTCACTAGTATCAACAGACTCGCATGTACCGATTGACTCAATCGTACCACCCACAAATGTTGCCTTCAAAAAAGGTGAAGCAGGCGTAACAGTAACATGGAAAAACGGTGCATGCAGTACAATTTCTGGTCATGAATTACGCCGCTATTGTGCGTGTTCTGAATGTCGCGCACGCAAGGTTGTGGGGATCAGTTTAATTAATGTCTCATCCGAGCTTGCAGAGGTTTCGTTGATGGGGCGTAATGCACTTCATGTAAAATTTAGTGATGGTCATGAACGAGGTATCTATCCCTGGCCCTACCTTTATGCTATTTCTCAAGGTCGTGGGATGGAATATTTAAGTGAGTAAGGTTTAATTGTTGGTGTTTTATTTTTTGCTGGTTTTATAATTTAGAGAGAATATTGGTATGGCTACATTAATGAAAGAACGTGTGACAGAAGTACACCATTGGAATGATACTCTATTTAGTTTTAAGTCTACTCGGGACAAAGGATTTCGCTATAAAAATGGTCACTTTACGATGATTGGACTTGAACATGAAGGTCGGCCACTACTTCGAGCCTACAGTATTGTCAGTGCAAACTATGAAGACGAGCTAGAATTCTTCTCCATAAAAGTTCCCGATGGGCCATTAACGTCACAATTACAACATTTGAAAGTAGGTGATGAGATATACGTTAACAGTAAACCTACGGGCACGCTGACTGTTGATAATTTGTTGCCAGGTAAACGTTTGTATATGTTGAGTACCGGAACCGGTCTCGCACCATTTTTAAGTATTATTCGCGACCCTGAAGTCTACGAGCAATACGACAAAATTATCCTGACCCATGGTGTGCGCACGGTGAACGAGCTGGCATACCGCGAACTCATTACTGAGCATTTGCCAAAGCATGAATATTTTGGCGAAGAAGTCAGTGAGAAGTTGATTTATTACCCTACAGTGACCCGCGAAAAATATGCGACGCAGGGTCGGCTGACAGACTTAATGACATCGGGTGCCTTATTTAAGAGTGTCGGTCAGCCTCCACTTAATCCGGATGAAGATCGGGTGATGTTGTGTGGCAGTCCGTCGATGTTAAAAGACTGTGTTACCATATTAGATGATCTTGGATTTACAGAGACTCGTGGTCAGAATCTAGGTAGCTATGTTATAGAGCGTGCATTTGTTGAATAGAAAAGCAACATCTAGAAAAACTAGCCGCGCGCTTTAATTAGAAATTGAAAACAGAGAATTATTTATGAAGTCGATTAATGAATCCAAGGTGTATGCAGCGTTAGAGTCTGTAAAATCACCTTTATTTGGTGAAGATTTTTCGAAATTTACCTCTGTTAATAGCGTAAGTTGTGATGCGCAGGGCGTAAATGTTAATTTAACCGTAGGCGTTAAAGCACATTCACACGAAAACTTTTTACTCATGGCTATTGAGCATCAGTTGAGCGAAGCCGGTTTAAAAGATGCGGTAGTGCATCTAAATTCTGATGTACTTGCATCTCCTACCTTGGAGAGGCAGGGCCAACTTAAAGAAGTAAAAAATGTCATTATGGTCGCCTCGGGTAAGGGTGGCGTTGGAAAATCGACTACCGCAATTAACCTTGCCTTAGCTTTACGTCAGGAAGGGGCTAAAGTGGGTATTTTGGATGCTGATATTTACGGCCCTAGTATGAGTACAATGCTGGGCATACATCCAGATACAAAGCCCGAACTTGTCAATGATAAATATATTCAGCCAATAAAAAAATATGGTCTTAAATCGATGTCTGTGGCCTATATGTCTAAAGAAAAAACCCCGATGATTTGGCGTGGCCCAATGGCAGTCAAAGCGCTGCAGCAATTGTTAGAGCTCACATTATGGGGTGAACTTGATTATTTGATTATTGATATGCCTCCGGGTACTGGCGATATACACATTTCGCTAGCGCAAAAAGTAAATGTGTCGGCTGCCGTGGTGGTGACGACTCCACAGGAAATGGCCTTAATTGATGCGCGTAAAGGCCTTGAAATGTTTAAGAAAGTGAGTATTCCGGTGCTAGGAATCGTAGAAAATATGGCCACCCATATATGCTCAAATTGTGGGTTTGAAGAAAATATTTTTGGTAGTGGTGGTGCTCAAGATTTGGCTGCAGAATACGCAGTAAGTCTTTTAGCTTCCTTGCCCTTAGACTCCCAAGTGCGTGAGCATGTTGATGCAGGCGAGCCAACAGTCGTCAAAGACCCTCAATCAGCAATCAGTCGTGCTTACATTGAGCTTGCTAACAAGGTGTCTGTTGAAATGTGGAAATGTAATAACGATACTGCGCCCGTGCCAATAATGCAGGTGTTTGAATGATTCTAAAAGACGTTCATTAATACAGCCTTAAGCGTCGGGGTTTTCTGAATCCCGCTAAATCTTAATGAACAACAACTAAAGGTTCTTCCACGCTCAGTATTTTGTGACTAAATCAAAAAATTTAGAGTCGTGGTTGGCGTCATAGTTAAACTCAAACATATTGGGTTTAACTATGAGATGAAAATCTTAGGAGCCAATTGGGTGTTGTATTACGTGCTTATAAATACACCCTTTTGTTTTTTTAATCCTGCATATAGTGGTCGTTAATGGAATATATCATTGGTCTTATTCTCGGTGGAATGATGGCGCTATCTGGGGCGGGTGGTGTTATCGCTGTTCCACTGATAATGATTTTTCTAAAACTTCCTGTCAATGACGCCATGGGCACTGCATTGGGTGCGGTTATGTTAAGTGCCGCAGTCGTTGTTTTTGTTCAGCGAAAATATATCCTATTTGTGCCTGCATTAATTCTGGGTTTAACTGGAATGTTGTCTGCGCCTTTTGGTCGAACATTAGCAACATTTATCAACGATTTGGTTCTATTGATGGGTTTTATCACGATTTCAACTGTTATTGCTGTGTTGATGTGGAAGAGTTCTAAGAAAAGCCCTAAATTGTCTATAGACGTTGTAACAGGCGCGGGGGGAGCTGTAGTCAATTCGACAGTTTTAGGTAAAGTTTTTAATTTAAACGAGCCTTTTTCTATGAACAGTGCCGCTAGTTCCGATTCGATCGAGCTTTATCGTACCGTTCTTAAATATGACTGGGCTATTGTTTTGATTATGCTGCTTAGTGGTTTATTGATCGGGGCCGTTTCAGGTCTGATGGGGATCGGTGGAGGTATATTTATGGTTCCGTTTATTCGTTGGTTCCTACGTATTGACATGATTACTGCAATTGCAACATCAATGTTGACTGTTTTACTCATCAGTGCGTCTGGTTTTTTTACCGGGTTATTAGTTCACAATCAGGTAGATCTACTCTTAACAGCGAAGTTGTCGGTCGCGGCCATGATAGGGGCTCTCATTGGTCACAAACTAGGTTCTTATTGTCAGGACCGGCAACTTCAAAAGATATTTTCTATATCCCTTATTCTTATGTCTATTCTGGCCTTAGCTAAAGAACTCTAAAACACATCTAATATTTTTAGTTTATCCATCTATCCATCTATATTCATCTCCGAACCTTACAGTGACCAAGAACGGAAAAGAAAGAGTGGTTGCTCTTAATTGGATAGCCATGGCTATGGAGAATCGTCAGCTTGGAATATGTAAGGTTACATGGCCTACATTACGCTGTTGATCGGAGATTGAGGGGTGCTGGTATCAGTAATGAAACCAGATAAGATACATTGGGTCATGAGGGTGGAAATATCACGGCTCAGTAGCAGAAATTGGTGAGTTGATCGAAGCAGTGGGAAATATAGTAGTGGAGTCTTCGGCGTCTATGCCTAGTTTGACATTGATTAGAATAGGGGGGGTAATTAGTTCTCGCAAAACTCCCGCAAGGGAAATAAAAAAGGCCTAGCATTTTCATGCTAGGCCTTTGATATAATTGGTGGCTACACCTAGATTCGAACTAGGGACCCCATCATTATGAGTGATGTGCTCTAACCAACTGAGCTATGTAGCCAAAAGACGCGCGTATTCTCTTGTTTTTACTCTAAGTTGTCAAGGATAAAAATGAGTAAATACGCTTAATTTTATAACTTAATTATTTTGCTGTTTCTTATGTTAAACATTGAAGCGGAAGTGGATGACGTCACCATTGGCTACGATATATTCTTTGCCTTCTAGTCGCCATTTCCCAGCGTCTTTTGCTCCTGCTTCGCCTTTAAATTGTACAAAATCATCATAGGCGATGACTTCTGCTCTAATAAATCCTTTTTCGAAGTCTGTATGGATCACTGCGGCAGCTTTAGGTGCTGTTTCGCCTGCTTTCATTGTCCATGCGCGAACTTCTTTTACGCCAGCAGTGAAGTAGGTTTGTAGGCCAAGAAGTTCATAGCCTGCTCTTATGACTCGGTCAAGGCCTGCTTCTTCCATTCCTAAGTCGGCTAAAAATTCTACTTTTTCTTCATCTTCTAACTCAGCTATTTCAGCTTCAAGTTTGTTGCAAATAACAACTACAATGGCATTTTCTGTTTTAGCGATTTCTTTTACAACGTCTAGGTGAGGGTTATTTTCAAAACCTTCTTCGTCAACGTTGGCGATATACATGGTTGGTTTAATTGTAAGTAAATGAAATTCTTGGAGTAGGTCAAGTTCTTCTTCGTTAAGTCCTGCTGTTCGAGCAGGTAAGGCTTCGTTTAAGTGAGGAAGTAGTTTTTCAAGAATAGCCATTTGCTCTTTTGCTGTTTTGTCACCGCCTTTTGCAATACGGCCTATGCGTTTAATACCTTTCTCAACGCTATCAAGGTCGGCAAGCGCTAGTTCGGTATTAATGATGTCGATATCAGCTTGAGGGTCTATTTTGTTTGCGACGTGCACAACGTTTTCATCTTCGAAGCAGCGGACTACGTGGGCAATGGCATCGGTTTCACGAATGTTGGCTAAGAATTTGTTGCCCAGGCCTTCGCCTTTTGATGCGCCTTCAACTAGGCCTGCTATATCCACAAATTCCATTGTTGTTGCGACGGTTTTCTCTGGTTTTACGATTTCACTAAGCTTGTCTAGTCTTGGATCAGGCATGCCAACAACGCCTGCATTCGGTTCTATGGTGCAAAAAGGAAAGTTTTCTGCGCCAATGCCGGCCTTGGTAAGTGCGTTAAATAAGGTTGATTTACCTACATTAGGAAGTCCGACGATGCCGCAATTAAAACCCATAATGTTTATCCTAGAGTGTGTTGAATGATGTTCATTGACTGTTCGCTAGAGCAGTACATGAAAAATTTTGGGTATTATATAGATTTCAGTAGAGTGGTACTAGGAGGCGAGCGGTAAATGCTGCTTAGTCTGCTTTGAAGGTGTGAAGATGGTTCATTGCTTTTGCCCATTCGCCTGAAATAATTTCTGGCAAGTAGCGAATTGCTTCATCTATGGTGTCGCTGAGTTGTTCGTGTTCTTTTTTGCTGGGTTTTCCAAGTACATGACCGGTAACTTTGTCTGCGTGTCCTGGATGGCCAATACCTAGGCGTAATCGTCTGAATTCTTTATTGCCACCAAATTTCTCAATGATATCTCTAAGACCGTTATTTCCACCATGTCCACCACCTTTTTTAAGCTTCATAGTGCCAGAGGGGATGTCTAGTTCGTCATGAGCGACTAAAACTTCTTCAGGTGTAATTTTATAGAATTGACAGAGCGCTTGAACAGCTTGACCGCTGCGATTCATAAATGTGCTGGGAAAGAGCAGGTGAATATCCTGTCCTTGTTGATTGATTTTTGCGTGAAGACCGTAAAATTTCTTTTCCGGTTTGAGGGTTTGGTTGCTATGTTGAGCAAGTTGCTCTAGAAATATTGCTCCGGCATTGTGGCGAGTTTTTTCATATTCAAGACCTGGATTACCAAGGCCTACAATCAATTTTATAGCTTGACTCATTATGAAAATCTACTCGTTTCAATACCGGAGCTAAAGAAGTATTACT
Organism: Oleiphilaceae bacterium; assembly: GCA_047628385.1. GTDB lineage: Bacteria > Pseudomonadota > Gammaproteobacteria > Pseudomonadales > Oleiphilaceae > PZPK01. Next base: position 3,070 of record JBLHVH010000133.1, on the reverse strand, counting down.
CTGCGGCGCCTTCAGTTGCTGCAGATGCTTCTTCATTTTCGTCTACATCAGAACCTTTAGGTTTGTGTATTGAACAAACAGGAAGGTCATGATCGTTGCCATGCTGAAGTGCAGCAATAACAACGCCTTTTGGTAGTTTAAGGTCAGATAAGTGAATGATAGTGTCAAGTTCAACATCAATCATATCTACTTCGATAAACTCTGGAAGGTCTCCAGGTAAGCAAACTATTTCAGCTTCAACGATCTGGTGAGAGATCAGACCACCGCCCATTTTAACGCCAACACATTCATCTTCATTAGTGAAGTGAAGTGGAACGTTTACGTGGATAGCGATGTTCTTGCTTACGCGCAAGAAATCAGCATGCATTACGTCACCAGTTGATGGGTGTCGTTGCAAGTCTTTTAAGATTGCAGACTCTTCTTTACCATCATATTGGATTGTAAGGATGTGTGCATAAAAAGCTTGGTTCTCAAGAGACTTTTTGATTTCATTTGATTTTAAGCTTAATGAAACTGGCTTTTTAGTTTTTGTACCGTAAAGAATAGCGGGTACTTTGTTTTCAAGACGACGCAGGCGGCGGCTCGCACCTTTCCCCTGATCTTCTCGAAGTTCTGCTTTTACTATATATGATACGCTCATATTACTTTCCTCATATATCACAATATGTGTCCGCGACCAGAACGATATTGTGACGGGTCAAAATAAGAAAAAGCACCTATGTGCTTTTTCTGTTGTTGCTATTCACTCTTGGTAGGGTGGATAACGAGTCTTTTAAATTCGACTAAACTAAACTCAGCTTAGTCGAAGAGAGCACTGATCGATTCTTCGTTGCTAATACGACGCATAGATTCTGCAATCAGGCTTGAAATTGTAAGCTGGCGGATTTTACCACATTTTTTTGCTTTGTCACTAAGTGGGATGGTATCGGTGACGATTAGTTCATCTAATGATGAGTTGCTAATATTTTCGATAGCAGGGCCAGACAATACAGGGTGTGTGATGTAGGCAAAAACTTCTTTTGCACCATGTATTTTAAGGGCTTCAGCTGCTTTACAGAGTGTGCCAGCGGTATCTACCATGTCATCAATAAGTAGACATGTTTTGCCTTCTACGTCACCGATGATGTGCATGACTTCAGAAACGCCTGCTTTTGGGCGGCGTTTATCGATGATTGCGAGATCTAAATCGTTTAGGCGTTTAGCCATGGCTCGGGCTCTTACTACGCCGCCAACATCTGGACTAACGACCATAAGCTCTTCACCGTCTCGCTTTAGTATATCTTCAACTAAAACTGGGGTGCCGTATATGTTATCAACCGGGATATCAAAAAACCCTTGGATTTGGTCGGCATGAAGGTCGACTGTTAATAGTCTGTCTACACCGGCTGCTGTGATCATGTCAGCAACAACCTTTGCTGTAATCGCAACACGCATTGAACGAACGCGTCGATCTTGACGAGCATAACCAAAATAAGGGAGGACTGCGGTGATACGTGATGCAGATGCGCGACGTAGTGCATCTGTCATGACGATAAGTTCCATTAGGTTGTCATTAGTAGGTGCACATGTAGGCTGAATAATAAAAACATCTTTTCCGCGTACGTTTTCATTGATTTCAACGGTGATCTCTCCATCGCTAAATTTGCCGACTTTAGCGTTTCCTAAAGGGAGGTGTAGGTTTTTAACGATTTGTTCTGCTAAATCTTTATTAGCATTGCCTGCAAAGACCATCATTTTTGACATGAGAGTGGAAGCCTCTTTGTTCATTGTGTTGAAATACTTGTTCGTGTTTGGAGATTTATCTTGGAAACTAGAAAATGGCTGGGGTGGCAGGATTTGAACCTACGCATGACGGGATCAAAACCCGTTGCCTTACCGCTTGGCGACACCCCAATAATCTTGCATTACTAATATAAAACTAATTACATTTCATTCTTTGCGAATGACTTAGCTTTATTTAGCCTTTGAAAAGCAGGTGAGAGATTTACTCCCTTAGCTATAAAGCCTTTGAATTCAGTTGATACTTCATTCAAAACCTGTTGTGCTTTTTCTTCGCTGTTAAAGCGAGCAAAGCAACATGCCCCTGTTCCAGTGAGTCTACCATTACCAAACTTATTAAGTAAGGATAAAGCTTTCTGAATTTGAGGAAAGAGCGTTGAAACTAAACTTTCGCAATCGTTATTGAAACCGTTGCAGAAGTGGTTTGTTGCTTGTCCCTCAAGAGCGGGCGCTATTCTCATCTTTGGAGTGCCTCTTGTCAACCATTCATTTGAAAATATTTCAGCAGTACTAACATGACAGTCTGGAGTGATGATTACGTACCAGCTTTCAGGCAGTAAAATAGGGGTAATGATGTCTCCAATTCCTTCTGCCCAAGCATTCTTTCCATGAACAAATACTGGAATGTCGGCACCAAGTTTTACGCCAAACTCTGCGAGTTCATGAGTAGTGAAGTCTAGTTTCCATAGCTGGTTGAGTGCTAGTAGTGTTGTGGCAGCGTTTGAGCTTCCTCCGCCAATTCCTCCACCCATAGGAAGTAACTTCTCCAGATGGATTTCAATACCTTTGTAAGGGGAGGTGTTTTTTAAATAGCGATCTGTTTCTTGTAAAATTTTTGCAGCGCGATATACGAGATTATCTTCAAGGGATATTTCTTTAAAAGTAGGGGTTATTTTTATATCGGAATTTTTTATTAATTCAAAATGTAAGGTATCCCCTCTATCTAAAATCTGAAAAACTGTCTGAAGTTCATGATACCCATTGGGTCGTTGACCGTTGATATGTAGAAAAAGATTTAATTTAGCTGGTGAGATGAGACTTAGGGTAGTGTCCATTTTTTTATCGCCAAAATAATTCGGGTATCGTTTTGTTCGAGTTTTATTTTCCCTGGTAGTGGGATTCCTCGCTCTAGGCTGTAATGGCTGAATTGCAGTTGCCAATGTTGCTGTTTGATCGTTAAAGGGAGGCCTTGTTCATTAAAAGTTATTTTGGCGATTAGGTCTGGTACAGGTAAACCTTTAACCCAGTATGAAAGATAGGTAATGGGGAGTGGAAAGCCCAAAGCAGTTTG
>JBLHVH010000132.1:0-9219 GCA_047628385.1 Oleiphilaceae bacterium | reverse complement strand
GCTTATCGGCCAACTCCAACTAATTGTTTTTGTAGCACTTATCTCTATTTTAGAGATTTAGTGCTACAAAAATTGCTACAGTGAAATAAGGAAACCTTATGCTTGCTGTAGCCAATTTTTCATATCTATATTGTCGTAATAAGCGTTACTACCTCCGTTTAACTATTCAAAATAAGCAAAGATGGATAAGCCTTAAGACTGATTCTTGCTTAGTGTTAATCAGTTTATCAGAAGAATAAATGTTACTTCTTATCAAAGTAATCAGTAACAAGCTTTACTCGGGTGGTGATCATGGATCAAAACTCGCTACTAAAAAAGCTGAATATCCCCCTTTTAATCACCCTGTCGATATCCGCAAAGCAATTTATACGACCCATGGCATGACATGACATCTTTCAACGACGTTATCCGTAAGTACTTAAGAAACGAGAGATATTTCTGAGGGCCAACCCTGTTAAGAACATGTTTTACTCGCCATTATTGACACATTCAAAAAATGACCACAACAATTCATAACTGTCGGCAATTAATGGTTGGTTTTATTATTGAGTTCGGGGAACGACTCGAAAAGCATACTAAATAATGGCAGTGATACATAATCCGTTACAGGCTCACTGTTAATGTTTAATGTTTAATGTTTAATGTTTAATGTCTAATGTCTAATGTCTAATGTCTAATGTCTAATGTCTTGTGGCTGATCGTGTGTAATAAACACAACCATTTAAAGCCTTCTACTATTAGTTATAGCCCAGCACAAAACAAAAAGAATCCTCGTCATCTAGTTCTTTATAGTGATCTCTAAAACGCATGTTTTTTTCTTCTGTTATGATTTTTTGTATTATTAACATATCTGAGTACCAAACTTTTTTATTGATTTTATTACTTGTTGGTTCATTAATAACTGTCATTTTATTTGTCCGTTATATTATATGGCTGATTTTTAATTGTTTGTTATTTATCGATGTAACAGTGACTTTAGTCATACTAAACAAGCCGAGCATTTTATGACGCTCGACTTGTTTAGTGTAGATTGGTGTTAGCGGCTAATCTTCTTCTACTAAGGTCATCAGTAACGTATTACCACCAGAAGCAGTGGTATCAATACTGACCGTTTTTTCAGTTAATAAACGCTGAATTAAACTATCAAAATATTCTGAACTGATCACCGGCAATATCGCTCCTTGACGTTCAGCTAACTTTTCACTGATATAATGTTTACGGTCACAATGACTGTCGACCACAACACCAGATAACGCAGGATGCGACAACATCGTTGATAAGTGACGTAAGCGAGCGACCTGAAAAACACCTTCATCTGCACCTGTAGAAAGGAACTTATCTCTAAAGGCTATCGCTTCATCATAATACAAATCAGATACGACACTAATAACGGTATTCCCCGTAGCCAATGCCGTTACAACGGAGAGTACCCAGAAGTGAAAGCTAACGGTTGCATCAGCAAAACAGATAATATTACCGCGATTTTCTAAATACAAAATATTAGACTCACCGGTTGGCCCCGGTAAGAATGTTGGTTTTTTCAAACGCTTTTCAATATCAATCAATTGCGAACGCGCCGATGTTAAGGTGCGGTTTAAATCTTCAGCTAAATCATCAACAATACCCACATGGGCGATTTTAGCTAACAGTTGACGAACACAAGAAATACGGGTATTTAACTCGGTTAGACGCCAGATCTTTTCAGCTGCATTGGCTTTATCCATAAACAAAATCGATTCTTTATCAGATTGTTTATCACCGTCTAAGGCTTCTACTTGCGAAGGTAACAAGTTAAACTGCTCGGCATCCGGTGTGGCTTTTTCGATAACTAAACGCGTTAAGTAATTTGGACCACCCGCTTTGGGTCCTGTACCTGAAAGACCACGACCACCAAAAGGTTGTACACCCACAATGGCGCCAATCATATTACGGTTGATATAAACATTTCCGGCCCGTGACAGCTTGGCTAAGTCAAAAGCTCGGTGTTCAATTCGGGTATGAATACCCATGGTTAAACCAAAACCTGTACTGTTAATTTTATCAATCACCGCTTCTATTTCATTGCCTTTAAAGCGAACCACATGCACACAAGGGCCAAATACTTCCTTCTTTAATACGCTAATATCTTTAATTTCATAAAGGCATGGTGCAAAAAAGAAATGTTCATTACTCGACACCTCCGCAGAAATTTCACATTGATATAACAATTGACCATGGTTTTTCATATAAACACTATGCGCATGAAGTGCGTCGAGTGCTTTTTGATCAATGACTGGACCTATATCAGTACTTAAGTATTCTGGATTGCCGACATGTAATTCTGCCAATGCGCCTTTAAGCATGGTAATGACTTTGTCTGCAATTTCGTCTTGTAAAAATAACACACGTAGCGCAGAGCAGCGCTGACCTGCTGACTGAAACCCTGAAGAAATAACATCATCAACGACTTGCTCAGGAAGAGCGGTAGAGTCAACTACCATACAGTTTTGACCGCCCGTCTCAGCAATAAAAGGCACTTGATCGCCACCTCTATTAGCCAAAGTTTGCGAAATAATGGTGCCGGTTTCAGTTGAACCCGTAAACATGACGGTTTGAATGCGGCTGTCAGGAATAATAACACTACCTACTTGGCTACCGCGGGCAATCACCACTTGTACAACACCTTCAGGCAATCCTACAGACATCATCAGTGCAATAGTGCGCAAGGCAATTAAACTTGTTTGTTCAGCAGGTTTGGCTAATACCGTATTACCTGTGGCGATTGCAGCAGCCACTTGTCCTAAAAATATCGCTAATGGAAAGTTCCATGGGCTGATACACAGTATTACACCACGCGCTTCTAGGCGGTCATCTTCTTCTAGTTCAATAGCTTGGTTTGCATAGTAGCGACAGAAATCAACCGCTTCTCTCACTTCATCAATACCATCTTGGGCAATTTTACCTGCTTCTTTTATACATAACGCAATCAGCTCGTCTGTATGTCGTTCAAGAATGTCCGCAACACTGCATAATAAAGCGGCGCGCTCTGCAACAGGTGTTGTTGACCATGAAGAAAATGCCGTTTCAGCCGTATCGATCATCGCCAGCATTTCATCTTTATCGTGATGTTGATGAAAACCGATTATTTCATTATGATTTGCTGGGTTTTTAACAGCAACAGAGCCTGCAGGAACGTCACTTTCATTAAGTAAGTGAGTTGAAAACCAGTTATCTAATGACGGTTTTAACGAGGTTATCACGGTAATATCCGTTAAATCTATGCCTTTAGAATTATCACGCCCCAGACCTTTTGCGTCATGATATAAGGCAATAGGTTTGATTATTTGATGATTATATTTATCTTTTAAACGTTGGGTTTTTTCAACCGGATCGCCAAGTAAAGATTCGACCGGTTGAGACTCATCAACAATGGCGTTGACAAAAGAAGAGTTAGCCCCGTTTTCTAATAAACGACGCACTAAATAAGCTAACAGCTCTTCATGGTGACCCACAGGTGCATAGATCCGACATTGAATATTTTCACTTGATACAATTTGATCATACAAAGAGTCACCCATGCCATGTAGGCATTGAAATTCAAAGCCCTCTTTATCATCACCAGCAAGTTCAACGATGGTCGCAGCCGTATAAGCATTATGCGTAGCAAACTGAGGATAAATGCTATCTCTATATTCTAATAATTTATTGGCACAGGCATGGTATGAGACATCAGTAGAAGATTTGCGGGTAAAAACAGGGAAATGTAGGTGACCGTCTTTTTGTGCATTTTTGATTTCAGTGTCCCAATAAGCACCCTTTACTAAGCGGATCATCATTTTTCGGTTAGCACTAAGGGTCAACTCACGTAACCATTCAACCACAAACAGTGCACGTTTTTGATAAGCTTGTAATGCCATACCAAAACCATTCCAACCCGTTAACTCGCTGTCACTAAAGACCGCTTCAATGATATCAAGGGATATATCTAGGCGTTCAGATTCTTCAGCATCAACCGTTAAACCAATATTATAGCTTTTCGCTTGCAAACAAAGTGCTTTAAGTTTTGGCACAATTTCAGCCATGACACGTTCTTTGTGGCTAAACTGATAACGTGGATGAATAGCTGAAAGCTTAACTGAGATACCTGGCACTCGACGTGGGTCGTTTTTACCTGAAGCACGTGCAACCTTGCCAATGGTATCTATAGCCACTTGATAATGTTTAAAATAACGGTCAGCGTCGACCATGGTGCGCGCACCCTCACCGAGCATATCGTAAGAATAGACATAACCTTGCTGTTCTTTAGTGGCCGCTCGTTCAGTGGCCGCTTTGATGGTTTCCCCCATAACAAACTGCTTACCCATAATTTTCATGGCGTAGTTCATAGATTTACGAATAACCGGCTCACCTAAACGACCTATCACTTTTTTCAATACACCAAAACTGTCTTTTTTACGTTTATCAGCATAATTAACCATAGAACCGGTGATTAATAATCCCCAAGACGAGGCATTCACGAACAGTGAATCACTGCTGCCTAAATGACTACTCCATTGCCCTTGAGAAATTTTGTCACGAATTAAAGCATCTTGAGTATGTTTGTCAGGTACACGTAACAAAGCCTCTGCTAAACACATCAACACCACACCTTCTTCACTTGAAAGTGAGTATTCCTTTAATAAGGCGTCTATTGCGCCATTACCTGACTGCTCTTGACGAATTTGTAAAACCATTTTACGCGCTCTTTCCCACGCTCTGCTTCTAGCGCTAACATTTACTTCTGCCACAGGCAAAATATGATCTACAGCGATATTTTCATCAATACGGTAAAATTCACGAATTTTCTGACGAATTGGGCAGTTTGTGCTGAACGAACCATTAAAAAGCATTTGCTTTCCCTTAAAATATTAAATAGTGCTTTGACACTCTTTAGAGTTAATTAAAATTTAATCTATGCAGCAAACTAGGAGCTGAATTTTTAGCCTGTTGTAAGGTTCAAGGGGCTAAATAATCAGCTAATAATGCACTCAGAAATTGATGCTATTAAACATGATGAGTTAACATTTCATCATGTGTTGCTAAAACCTGAGTGTCTTCTTGTGGTGCAATAATACTGACAATATAGATAACTAATGAGCATAAAATGAAGCCTGGCACTATTTCATACATCACTGAACTTAATGACTGACCGTTCATTGTGATAGGCGCGTAAATCCATAATAATACCGTTACCGCGCCTGTTATCATGCCTGCCAAAGCAGCATTTCTAGTCATTTTTTTCCAATACAAACAACCAATAACGACCGGGCCAAAAGCGGCGCCAAAACCAGCCCAAGCATTACTCACTAAGGTTAAAATGGATGAGTTGCGATCGTAAGCTAAGTAGATGGCAAGCAACGCAACTAAAAATACGGAGATTCGTCCAACCAGTACTTGTTGTTTATCGCTAGCATCACGGTGCAAAAATGTTTTGTAGAAATCTTCAGTCAAAGAGCTTGATGTCACCAGCAACTGAGAAGAAATAGTACTCATAATGGCCGCTAAAATGGCCGCTAATAAAAAGCCTGCGATGAGTGGGCTAAATAAAATTTGCGAGAGAACGATGAAAATAGTTTCAGCATCATCAAGTTGTAAACCTGTTTTCGAGACATAGGCAATACCGGCAAAACCTGTTGCCATAGCCCCAATAATTGACACTATCATCCAACTCATACCAATACGACGAGCTGCAGGCATGTCTTTAACGCTGCGTATAGCCATAAAGCGTACAATAATATGGGGCTGACCAAAGTAACCCAGTCCCCATGCCATGGCTGAAATAATACCGATGAGACTGACACCACTAAAAATATCTAACAAGGCAGGATCGATTGTATTAATACTGGCATGGATTTCAGAGACTCCACCGACTTCATTCATTGTCACAATGGGCACTAAAACCAAAGCAACAAACATAATACAACCTTGCACAAAGTCGGTTAAACTGACCGCTAAAAAACCGCCAAACAGTGTGTAAGCAACAACTACTCCAGCCGTTACATACAGGCCCATTTCATAATTCAAGCCAAAAGAGCTTTCGAATAATTTGCCACCAGCCACAATACCACTTGAAGTATATAGCGTGAAAAATACGACTATAACAACCGATGACACCACTCTTAATAAACGAGAATTATCATTAAACCGATTTTCAAAAAAATCAGGTAGCGTTATAGAGTCATTGGCTATTTCTGTATAGGTTCTCAGCCTAGGAGCAACGATCAGGTAATTTAAAAATGCACCTAAAACAAGGCCAATCGCAATCCATAAACTACTGATACCAGACAGATACATAGCACCAGGTAAACCCATTAACATCCAACCACTCATGTCAGATGCCCCCGCAGAAAGCGCTGCAACACTTGGGCTTAAACTTCGTCCACCCAGCATATAACCAGCAACATCACTGGTTGACTTACGATAGGCATACAGGCCAATACCCAGCATTGCACTAAAATAAAGACCTAAAGATAAAAGCGTTTCATATTCCAAAGTAATTTCCACTATTATAGTTTTTAAATTGTGTGAATAAATTTATTCATACAGCTTAAGAGTTTATCTATTGATTAATCCGTAAATATTTATGGAATAAATTTAAAATGTTTTTCGCTATAAAAATATTTATTTTTGATGGGTGATATTTGATAAATGAAGGGAAGGGAAGGGAAGGGTAATCTGAGTTATGATCATTTAATTAAATTATAACTCACTTGTTTGGGCTGAAATTCGCCAAAGCGTTTTGCTCTCAATTAAGCGTCGCAGCTCGATTTATTTTCATTTCGCACATTTCAAACATTTCGTACAACAAGGACTGATACTTAACTAAAATGGTATTATAAAATATCGTGTTAAATTAACGCGAGATGTTGCCAGCTTAATCATATTCATTTTATTTAGCGTTTGTTATGTTGAGCGCAAAATAAGCAAAAAATTAGGCTGTAATGTAGAAATAAGATAATAAAAACGCTTTTAACGTATATTTTTTATAAATTAGTTATGGATTACGTCACAAACTAGCTCTTTAGTGGAAGTATGTATCCTTGGAAACATAAATGCCAAAAAACAAGCAGTCGAGCAATAGAGTTTTAAACGCGTTTCAATCATGCCGGGATGGTTTAGTACGTTCTATTATGAAGATGAATGTAGAGCAGCAAGATGTTGATGAGATTTTACAGGAATCCTTTATTAGAGTTTTAGACTCGGATGCTAAACAACAAATTAAATCACCCAAAGGGTATTTATTTGTAGTTTCAAGAAACTTGGTTCTTAAAAAACTAATGCAACAATCAAAAGTCATACACATTGAATTAGATGATGCCTTAATAGAGGATAACGATGATAACTCTATTGAAAAAGAACTTTACCAAAAAATTAAATTTGAACGTTTTAGTAAAGTATTAAGTTCATTACCTGAAAAACACCGCCGCGCAATACTTTTAAGAAAATTGTATTGTCTAAGCCATAGAGAAATAGCAAAAAAAATGGATGTATCAGTCAGTTCCGTTGAAAAATATATTGCCGCAGGCTTAACACAATGTAAACAGTCACTTTATGCTCAAGGATATGAAGTTAATGATCTTAAACTTCCGTTACATCTTAATCAATCAAGCGAAGAGCTAACAAAATGAATAATCGTAGTAAAGTGGTTCCACTTCGTACGATAAGTACCATTGATCACGAAGCGTCTATTTGGTTAGTAAGGCTAGACGATGGTAATTTATCTGATGAATCAAGAAAAGAATTGAAGCGCTGGTTGTCAGCAGATTCAAGACATTCTATTGCATTAAAAGCGATGACCTGTATCTGGGATGATATGGATGAAGTATTGGTGACCAATGACAATGAAAATTTATCAGAAAATGTCACATTATGGCCAATATTAAAACCTATTTTTGAACCTTTTTTGATAGCGGCAAGCATCAGTTTTATTGCAATTTTCATTTGGTTCGCCATGCCAGTTGATGTGCAAAAAAATTCATATGTTACCTTAGTAGGACAGCAAATGGATGCAACCTTTGATGACGGCTCAATTATCCACTTAAATACCAATAGTCGTATTGAAACTGAGTTTACTGATGAAAAACGCATCGTTAAGTTAATAAAAGGTGAGGCTTTATTTGAAGTTGCGCATGATCCTAATCGTCCTTTTATTGTTTATGCGGGTGATCGTCTCGTACAAGCGATAGGCACCAAGTTTGTTGTACATCTAGAGTCTGAAAATATTCAAGTGACGGTGACTGACGGTAAAGTTAAAATGTCGAAAGTGCCACTCAACAAAACATTAACAGATATTAAAGCTATAAATAATACGACTATTCAAAAAGATGATGTTTATATTGTTAAGGGTGAAAAAGTGATTGTGGGAAGAGATCACACCCCCAAACTAACTCGCATCAAACAAGAGAATATGCAGCGAGAGCTTTCATGGCTTGATGGCAAACTAATTTTTGTTAATGAAGAATTATTTGACGTTATTGAAGAAATTAATCGTTATATCGACATAAAGATAGTGTTAAAAGATCCTTCTTTACACAAAATACCAATCAGTGGTCGCTTCGACCTAGCAGATAGTGAGGCGTTAATTGAAGCAATAGCACTTTCTTTTAATATGAAGTCTCAACGACTTGATACAAACCAAGTGTTACTGACTAAAAAAAATAAGGACTTAAACTAATTAAAATTTGCTTTAATATCTGAACAGAGCAAATGACTTAACCTTCAGAGGTTTTATCATTGAACGTAAACGATAAAGCCTCATCCCCCCTATTCAAGATACCCCCTTGTTTATCTTAAAGTAACCGCTTGAATTTAAAATTTAAAACAACATTTTCGATAAGCTCGGCAATGTTACTTCTAAAGAAACAAATAAATCTTTACGGCTTTACTTACTTTCTAACTCTTTAGTGTAGGTTGCAAATCAATCAATAAAATAGCAACTGAAAAACATAATTATAAAACTAATAAAAACTAGGAAGGAAATCACATGTCGTCACACTTTAAAACTACAACTTTAGCGCTAGCGGTAAGTTTTGCACTAGGCAGTGCTCCGTCGTATGCTGCAGAAGAAGCAGTCTCAGATGAAAGTTTCGAAAAAATTGCAGTGGTAGGCTCACGAGCCGCTCCCCGTTCGATTGCTGACTCACCGGTACCTATAGATATTATCGGTGCTAAGGAATTATCAAAGTCAGGTAATACTGACAT
>JBLHVH010000131.1:0-9241 GCA_047628385.1 Oleiphilaceae bacterium | reverse complement strand
ATTTAACGCTATGTGTGGTTGCCCTTTTACTTACTTATAAGTCATGCTCGTAGAACTTATTAAACTTGATGATTGACGTTAACTCTTCACCATACAACGCACCCTTTTCGGAGTACTTATTCAGTTTCTTAACTAATTTATAGGGATCACTTGTCGTTAAGTTCAAACGTCTAAACGCGACAAACGCTTTGCCTCGTGCCAAGGTACGATAATAATCGCTAATAGCGGCTTCAACGGATGAATACTTTTTTAACCAAATTGTTTTGTTACCGCGTTTTTCGCCTGCGGCAATACGGTCATCATTTTCATCAAACGACCAAACACCAAAAATATTATTCGCTTCTCTAAAAAATCGTGAGGTCGCCCATGAACTTTCCATTGCCGCTTGTGCCAAGGTAATACTTATAGGGTGCGGTTTTAACGCCATGAGTAGTTCTTCATCACTCGAAGCGCCATATTCTTCTTTTAGGTCGTCAAATGTTTCACCTGCTTTCAATGCAGATGAAACCTCCTGATAACGCGTCACTAATTCACTATAAACTTCTTTAGCAACAGGTAAAATGATTGAGATAAATCGTGCCTTTTTTTCTTGCACGGTCATTTCAGGAAGCGGCTTTTTCTCTGTCTTTTTCTCTGTCTCTTTCTCTTTACTTGAAAAGAAAAAGTAAGTTAAACCAATCACGAATAAAGGAATCAATATGATTAGTACTTTTTTAAAACTTAGCATTTTTCCCAAAATTTTTACCTCGAACTAAAGATGTTATTAAAAGCGCTTCTCGCTTTTAAAGCCGAGCATATTAGTACGATAAATTAATAATTAATACCTTTGAAAACAGCCCTGCTTCAGAAACCGAGTTTAAACCCGACATTTAGCCTGTCCTGACGGTCAAATTGCCCAAACAAACCATTCCAATTGCCATAAAAAAGATCAGCTCCCGTAAAAAGTTCAAGATCACTCGTCATTTGGTAGGTAATTTTAGGTCGAACCACACCATCTTCATCATTGATATTATGAATAAACAAGGATTCTAATCGGAGGGTTTCATTCATATAATCACGCTGTATTAGCAAAGTAATGCTTTGGTCATTTTCATCCCTTACAATAGCGTTGCCATAATGAAATAAATGACTATGAAACCATTGAAAACTAATAAACATGTCACTAATACCTTGGTAATCCAAGCCAATAACGGTACTAAGTTCAGGGCTATTCTTTATCCCACCTGATGATAGGTCAGTTGATACAAAATAGGTATCGGTGCTATACCCCCATTCTGCCCTAACAGTAAAGTCACCAAAGGCATTACTTAAGGTACCGCCAATCAAATGGCTGCGTTCAAAAACTGGCGATATTTCAATATGCCTCGTGGTCGCAGAAGCGCCTACCAGCTGCTGATAAAGTACAGGTAGGTCTTGATAATGATATAGATAGTTAAAGGTAATATCCCAAGCGGAATCGGTAAACATGGAATAGCGTACGCCAACATCGCTATCTTCCCAAAATTTATTAGGGTCTTGTCTTTCGTTAAAGCTGATAGGGATAGCAGGGTTACCTTGGCTATCTAATGGTGGTTTTGGCACCCGCTTTTTACTTGTAAGTTCAAAGGACGTAGTGCGCTCAGATAGTTCATGTGTGCTCGCATCCGGAATCCAGAGAAACTGTAAGGTATCATCACCAAACGGCAGTTCTAGATTAACCATCCACAATGGAATACGGGAGTCATCAAAGTCATCGAGTATGAATTCACTATAAGTTTGAGGGTTTACTTGATCTAGCACTTTAAGGCCATCAGATTGGCCCCAAACAACTTGCTGCTTTCCTACTCGCCAGAACGCTCCGTCAAACTCGGCATCGAAGTACAGTTCTCTCAATGCAAACGCGACATGCCGCCCACCATCTCGCTGATCATTCAAGCGACTTTCATACCCTAATGACTGCGCTTTTGCCCCAAACGTTGGCCCTAAATTACCTTCAGAATCTAGCTTTATTCGAGTGATCGCGGTCACATCAAACTTTCCAAAGGTATCTGTCATTTCAGTTTGAAATGAGCTCTCAAATTTTTGTAGCTGATGCTGACTTGTTGAATAACTTGCCTCCTGCTCCCAAGTACTGCTTATTTCAGCAAATCCATTTTGACTATTAAGTAATAGGCTTATGCTCAGTATGTTGAAAAATGACCGATTAAGTTTCATCGTTACTTCCCCTTCGATAGCGATCTTTTGGTAAAGATGCTGTCAGCAACGGGCGTTTTATAATCCACTTCACTAAATTCAAATACCGTGTGATGCCCTGTTTTATGGTTATCAATACTCATTTTATGACGCGTCCAAATACCATCAACTTTTCGAATATCATTCACCAAGAGTGTTTTAAGAAACTTGTCTTTTACATCCCAATAATCGGCTTTCACTATTGACCATGAATTTTTATCAACCCAGATACTAACCCGTCCATAACCGAGTTCTTTTGCTATTTCTTTGGAATTTGGAAGGCCGTCTAGTCGATACGTTTTAAAGCTGTTTATTTCCGTTTCTTCGACCAACGTGTATTGAAAGTCTGACACTTCGATCTTGCCTTCTTTCTTTATATCGTCGTAAGTAAAATCAGTCCCTAAAAAGTAATCGCCTCTATCTGACGCTGAGATACGTCTAACCTTGCGCAGCGCTGGAAGATAGAGCCATTGGTCGTCGTCTTTGTTAACGTCGGCATAATCATAGGTCATGAACCCAGTGCCTTTGACATTGCTAGGTTTACGGTAAAAAATAATCGTTCGCTTTTGATCGCCGATGTATTTCCGGTAACCGATTGTCGAACGCGTTCGTGACTTCCCTCTTTTGTCAGTCATCGTCATGTCTAACCGGCGGCTAACATATTCACCTTCCTCCTCTTGGTTTACGTGATCAACGACCCATTCTGCATTGGGTAGTCCTGTCGAAGTACTCTTTGAATCAGACAGTTCAGCGGCTTCGCTATTTAGGCTGACAAATAATAAACCAACCATGCTTATCACTGAAACCATACCAAGCGCTTTCGCCCAGGAGACTGAGTTTGTATTTTGCTCCGGTGTACCAAGAATAAACTTTGGTCGAAATACCTTAACCATGGCTGGCAACAAGGTCATACTGGCAATAAAACTCATGCTTACCGCTAATACTACGATGGTACCAAAGTTATTAAGAGGCACGACTTTGCTGGAAATCAAGACACCAAATCCACAAGATATAGCAAGAAAATTAAAGAATAATGCTCTCCCAGTGCTCGGGTAAAATGCCTTAATAACATCTATTAATTTAATTTCCTTATTGCCATGCTCTGTTTTTTCTTGCCCTTCTTGTTCTTGATAAAGGCTCTTAAGTCGATCAATGGTATGAATTGCAAAATCAACACCTAAACCAATCGCTACCGATGCAAACATCGATGTCCCTATACCTAAGTTAATTCCCATCAACACCATTGTTGAGTAAACAAATAAGATAGAGCCTGCGACTGGAATCAATGCATAAATACCCGCCATTGCCGACCGAAGTAATAGCGCTGAAACCATCCAAACAAGCAATAGCGCAATTCCAAGCCCAGTGAAGTGACTTTCCCCTAAGTCTTTTATCCAATGGTAGTTAACATTTACCCGCCCACTTATCGTCGCATCTAGCCCTTGAACTTTGAATTCAGAATCAAGGTAGTTTTGTAACGATTCAATCACACCTTTTGTTCCCTGAAATGAACCATCATCTAAGGTCAGTCTAATATTGGCAATCTGGTAGTCATAATCTACTTCTTCCTCAAAATCAGTCGGATCACCCGATGCGGAATATATTAGAAAATACTGTGCTACGAGTTCTTTTGTTTCGGGTAATTGGTAGTTTTTTATGTCGCCCCCCGTTAACGATCGATTGATCTGCTTTAAATAGTCAACAATCGACGTTGCACCATTCACATGAGGCAGTGTTTTAGCAAAGCGCTGTAATTCATCCATGCGCCTTAGCACATCTGGCTCGAATAGACCTTCAGCATTCTTAGTCTCTACGACAATATCAATATTGTTAGAGCCGTTTAAATGCCGGTTAATCACTGCATCTGCTTTAAAAATTGGCTCACTTGGGTCAAACGTTTTAATACGATTTTCATCTACCGTTAAGTAACTTGTAGCATATACCCCACTCAAGGTTAGTACCGTAAATATAGCGATCGTACTCCGGCTGTAACGTAAGGTAAATTCGCCGATCATCACGATGACGCGGCTAAAAACGTCGTGTTTTTCCTGTTGATTGTTTTGAATAAATTTAGGATGCACCTTCGGCTTAATGATTGAGATGGCTGCGGGTAAAAATATTATTGAATAAACCCCCGCAATCATCACACCTATCGCTGTAAATAGACCAAAGAATTTGAATGGAGGCATATACGCCGCAAAATAAAGACCTAGAAAACCTGCTGCTGTGGTTAACGTTGTTAAGGTGATAGGTCGCCACATTTCAACCATTGAATCCACCACAATACTACTTTTGTTGATGTGTGGTGTTTGTATTTGACGCTCAAAATAGGCATTAAAAATATGGATTGCATCAGCGACCGAAATACCAATTAATATCACTGGCATTGCATTTGTAATCACATAAAAAGGTACATCACTGGCGGCCATTAAACCTAATGTCATCAAGACTGACGCAGCAATGACTACATTACCCAAAATAGCTGGGCTAAAACGCCTGAAAGCAATAAATATAATAATGGTAATAATCAAACCTGCAAGCGGGTTTAAACGCTGTGCATCACTATCAATGTATTGCCCTAAAAAACCGATCACACCGCCTTCTCCTGCAATGTGTATACGATCAAGACCTTTCACAGGCGCTCGCGAAACAATATCCTGTATCGCCTGATAAGTAGCTTCAACGTGATCTTCATTCTCTATTTCTGCAACAATTAACGTTGCTTTACCACTTTCAGCCACCAAGTTTCCTTTATAGAGCGGAAAGTTTTGAATAGCATTCTTAAGTTTTAATATATCTTCTTGCGTACTTGGCAAGTTCTCAAAAAATGGTGTCACCGCCATCCCGTCGTCAGTGCCGGTGATATTATTTTCTGTTGCAAGGCTCATCAAATGATCTGTATTAATATTATCTAAGTTTTGTAACTCATCACTCAACCATTGCACTAAAGCCAGAGTATCGGCATTGTAAATACCCTGTTCGCTTTCATTTACAACCGCAATCACCATAGGATCACTTAAGCCAAACATCTCTTTTACTTTATTCTTGTATAGTAATGCGGGGTTATCCTCTGCTAAAAATGCGTCACTCCGGGTATCTTTCGTCAGTGATGGCAAAAATAATAATACGCTTGCCATTAATATCATCATCGTAATTACGACTAATTTTGAATGATTTACAATCTGCAAAAAGAAATGTCGCGCTAATTTATCTGCCCCACTTTCTTCTTCATATGCTTGGTTTGAGTTTTTCATCGTTCACCTACAATTAACATGCGTATACATGTATTAGCCTAAATAAATATCAACCCTTAAGGCTGACGATTGAATTACTTAATGAATGCAGCAATGCTGTATTCTTCTCGCCTAATTTTGCCTTCACTTCGGCTTGTGCCTGTTGCCACTGTATATTTGCTAACGCAAACAGCTTTTGGCCACTTTTTGTTAGCGACAGTACTTTTATACGTCGATCACTACCTTCTTGAGCTGATATTAGTCCGTCCCTAAGCAGAGGTTTAAGATTTCTAGATAAGGTGGTTTGATCTAAAATTAAGACGTCTTGTAGTTGTTTATTGGTAGTTTGACCCAACAATGTGGTTGCCCTTAATATAGTGAACTGAGTACCTTTGATACCACATTCCGCCAGATACTGATCATAAATTTGGCTCAAAACGCGATTTGCTTTCCTTAGGTTTAAGGATAAACATGGGTCAAAGTCATCGGGCATTATTGGTAAATCACTCATTACTTGGTATTAGCCTATTAGTATTGAAATAATAACAAGTACTATTTCATGCATATGCATGTATGTCAACATCTACTGGCACTATAACTAAAAAGCCACAAGATAGCTTGTGGCTTTTTAGTTATAAAAATAGATACTTGCTAATATTTTAGGCTATCAACGAAGCGTAAGCCGTGGTGAATGCAGGCTCTTGAAAAGCTCTAAGGCCTGTTTCGACAAAGGAAATTTGCACAGGGTTTTGCTTTAATATTTCTTTCGTCTCGACGGGAGAAATAATTTTAACATTTAAATTTTTAATGAGTTCAATCGCTGCTTCAAGCTTGAAACCAACCGCACCGCCTGAAAATTTCCCTTTCATATTACGCTGCCTAATAATCACTTTATCTATCTTGTAATCTTCAATCAACTTTTCAAATTCAAACTGAAAGCGAATTAATGCAGCTTGGGTAGAAGTGTTTTCGAGTGAAACACGACGAACGCGACAATCTGGCAAGTCAAATAAACCTTCAGACATCGATAATAAACAAATATTTGCATCATTCCCTTTTAATTCAACACCACACACTCTCATTTTATTACTCTCTGGCCAATAATCACTTAATAAAAAGGCATTGTAATGCAAAACGAAGCGCTAGTAACTCGCACTTTCAAGTAATAATGGATTGAGTGATACTATTTAAAGACGGAAACTTATACATGAATCAGTTGTTGTTCTATTTTGATCGCAAGTGACTACTCGGTTACGCCCCTGCTCTTTCGCGACATATAATGCGTCGTCGGCTCGTTTAAGGGGATCCGTAAAGTTTGTTTCTTCTAATTTTAACTGTGCAACACCAATGCTTATGGTAATTTTAAGGCCTGAAGGCTTTAACGCTTCAATTGCTACGCGTAGTTTCTCAGCTTTTAGTTCTGCTTCCGCAAGCACACAGTGGTCAAGTAATAATACAAATTCTTCCCCACCAAAGCGTGCCAGTATGTCTTCTGCTCGTTTTTGGCTAAAAAGACAATCGGCAACCGCCTTTAATACATCATCACCAACAGCATGGCCATGGTTGTCATTAATTGCTTTAAAGTGATCAATATCTATCATCAATGTACTTAGATGATAGTTATGACGCTTCGATTTTGAAACTTTATGAAGGGCATCCGCTAATAAAAAATAACGATTATATAAACCCGTAAGCTGGTCATGCATTGCCATTTGTTGCATTTTATCGTGCTGTAATTTCAGCGTAACATGGGTGTTAACACGGGCGGCAACAATAGCAGGACTAATGGGTTTTGTAATGTAATCAACAGCCCCTAGCTCTAAGCCTTTTTCTTCTTCATGCGTTTCACTTTTTGCGGTCACAAATATAATAGGTATTAAGGAGGTGGGCATACTTGATTTCAAAATAGTGCAAACTTCATAGCCATCCATATCAGGCATATCGATATCCAACAAAATCAAATCAATCTCTAAGCCAGACTGAATTAATTCAATACACTGCTGACCCGATGTGGCTACTTTAATTTGATACTTATTCTTTAAACAAGCAGCTAAGACCTGAATATTAACGGGTTCATCATCAACAATTAAAACTACAGATTTTTCTTGCAATTGCACTTATACTTCCCCTTTGCCTTCAATCACTTGGCAATATATCAAAACCAGATAATAACTCAATGTCTTTAACCATAGTCATTGCTGTCGAATTTTCAAACTGCTTAATTTTCTCAACAAGCTCATTAACCAAAGCTTGAACCTCTTTAGATACATCGGCGTGACTAAGCGCTGTTAATTCAGTTGGGTCAATATAGTCATTTGCAGCGAGGCTTTTATACAAAACAGAGAGTATTTCTATAAATTCATCTACCGCAACTTTTGCCTCACATTGCATTGCACTGTCTTTGTTTTGCATACCTGCATCGTCATTATTTAGGTATTTAACGAAGGCATTAATCAGTGCTTTCATTTGATCTTCAAATTCCTGAGTTTGAGCTTTTATGACAGCATCATCTTTATTCTTTGCTGCAAGCTCCATGATCGAAGAAACACTTTGCAACTTTAAGCCACCTAAATTAGCCGCAACCCCTTTTATGCTGTGCGCTATATGCGTCACTTTTTGATAATTACCTTCAGATATTGCAGCTTTCAACTCAGCTAACTGCTTTAAGCCATCGCGAGCAAAAATGCCTGTTAGCGTTTTAAGTAGTGCTTCATCACCACCAATGCGAACCAAAGCACCTTCTTTACCCCACGTTAAATCATTGCTACCTTTGATATCATTAGTATTTCTCTGCTGATCTAACGCGCCAACACTCAAAGTATCATTAATAGTTTGTACCGAGACTGCTTTAGGCCCGACGCCAACATAAAACTTCAAATATTGTTTTAATTTACTCAGCAGTTCGTCTGGATTTACCGGTTTACTCAAGTAATCATCCATACCTGCAGCTAAACACTTATCTCTATCCCCCTGCATAGCATTAGCAGTCATCGCGACGATAGGTATCGCTCTATAGTGGTCTCCTGCTTCACCCGCACGTATTGCTTGCGTTGCTTCATAACCGTCCATTTCAGGCATTTGACAGTCCATCAACACTAATGTGTACGGCAATGTATTGTGCGTCAGCATCAATGATGCGATTGCTTCTCTACCATTGTTTCCGATATCAGCTTGTAAACCTAAATAATTCAATATTCTTTGCGCAACCAGTTGATTAGTATGGTTATCATCAACTAATAAAATTCGCGTATTTTCTGCCCAACACATTAATTTATCAACCTTCAAAGAGTTATTAGATGTTCATTTGTCACTAAAAGCGTTGCGCTGTGTATTCCCCCACTAGAGCATTCGTACCTAAGTCTTAAGTATTTTCTGTGGTATAAAGTATATTTCCAGAGGGATCAATTAATAATATGTTGTGAATATAATTATAGTGCCCATACATGCTAACTAAGTCACCTTCTAGCGCTTCGATTCGCATAATACATTCATTACTTTGAGTATATTTATCTAAAGATAAACCGCTTAATTGGTAGCCTTCACTTAAACTACTTAATAGCTCAGAACTAATATGTGACGTTGAGTATCGATTTAAAGCTATCAGGCGATCTTCAAACCAGGACTCAACCAATTCAACTTTTAAATTTGCACTATCTTCTAAACGGTCCACAACAAGCTTACTCATTTTTGTGTCAGCTTGGTAAAAACCAACCAAAGAAACAATGCTCATAGGAATAAGTGATAGAATTAGAAACCAAAACAATAGGCCGCGTCGTAAACTTCTACTTTTACCAACA
>JBLHVH010000130.1:0-9262 GCA_047628385.1 Oleiphilaceae bacterium | reverse complement strand
GGTAAAGACGCTTGGCGCCAAAATGAGCAAACGTTTACCGGGCTCAGTATTTTTAATGAAAGTCTGAACTATTTGCGTATACGTTTAGCTCAGCTAAACCAGGTGGAAGGCGTTGAAGGTGAGGCCGATTCAACGTGGAAAAGAGATCTTAATGCTCAGCTTGTCAATGTTGAATATAGAGGGTTTCTGAACAGTAAACTGGTTTTGTACGGCTATTGGTTAGACAGTAGCTATGCTAATAATCAAGAGGATACCGTGACCTATGGTGCACGCTTCTCTGGTCGCATTAAAAATTCACCAGAACTAGATTATGCCCTTGAATATGCGAATCAAAATGATGCTGGTCGGAATGCACTTAACTATTCGGCTGATTACTATCTTATCGATTTCGGAATAGCGTATAACAAAATTCGAATTGGTTTTGGTCAAGAGGTTTTAGAGGCGAGTGGTCAGGGTTATTTTGTGACGCCGATGGCGAGCCTACATAATTTTCAGGGGTGGACTGATCAATTTCAAAATCAAGGTCTAGGTAATATTTTAGGCGGTCTGCAGGATCGTTATCTCAGTATCGGGTTTTCATGTTCGGAGTTTTTTCAGGTTAAGGGTATCTATCATCAGTTTAAATCGGAAAGCCAACGTTCAGGATTCGGCGGTCTTGGAACTGAGTGGGGCGTTGAAGCTGGAGGGGAAGTGAATGAATATAGCTTTAATTTGAAATATGCTGAATATAAACGAGATAATTTTGGTATTGATACTGAAAAATTTTGGTTTAGTGTTGGCGTAAAGTTTTAGAGGTCGCAATGTTTAGTGCATCTAATTTCGTGAACAGCGTAATATCAAAAAGCTTTGCTCTCCATCTTTAACCTCAGTGACAGGCCAAATAGCATTGGCGAGACTTAGAATGGCTTCGTTCCGAGCTAGAGTTTGAAGTTCTTCAGCAATCGCTTTTTCAGAGCGAGAGATGAAAAAAGTGGTCGTTCTTGTTTCGAATGATATCTCTTTAAGTGTTTCGCAGGTATTTGAGTTCTGTTGGTTTGTCGAAACTATATGAGTTCGATTTACTTGGGTTATGTGATGTTCGCCAGGTAGAGGCTCCACAAATGAGCATGAAATAAGCGCTGATGAAGCAAGTAGTGATGCCAGAATGTATAGAAAGTTATTTTTCATTTTGAGTTTCAAAAATCATAAGCGATAATGCTTCTTTTTTTAAGATAAGATGAACCATGAGTTTACAGTATAAAATTGTACCGGTAACCGCTTTTGAGCAAAACTGTTCTATTCTTTGGTGTGATATAACCAAGGAAGCTATTGTGGTTGACCCCGGTGGTGATATTCCAAAAATACTGGCAGCAATCCAACAGTCAGAGTTGATCCTAACTAAAATAATTTTGACGCATGCGCATATTGATCATGCAGGTGCAACAGCAGAGCTATCTGAATCATACAAGCTACCGATAGAAGGGCCTCAAGAAGAGGATCAGTTTTGGATAGATGCCTTACCTCAACAAAGTCAGATGTTCGGTTTTCCACCGGTAAAAATGTTCACACCAACACGGTGGCTTAATCAAGGGGATACCATCAAGGTGGGCAATGAAACTTTGAGTGTGTTTCATTGCCCTGGTCATACACCGGGGCATGTGGTTTTTTACCATGAAGGATCAAAGCTAGCGATTGTTGGCGATGTTCTTTTTCAAGGTTCTATTGGTCGCACAGATTTTCCTAAAGGAGATTTTGATACCTTGGCTAATTCAATACGTACTCAGTTATGGGTGCTGCCGAATGATGTGAAATTTATTCCTGGGCATGGGCCTATGTCGACAATAGGTCATGAAAAGGCGACTAACCCATTTGTGGGTGGTTATGGCTAAAGTAAACTTTAGTCAGACTAACTAGTGCGCTATTAAATTTTGTACTCTCTATATTAATTATACGTTTATAACGAAAGGTTTTTGAATGTCTCAAACAGTAAGAACTCGAATTGCGCCTTCACCGACGGGTGATCCTCATGTTGGTACGGCTTATATAGCGCTTTTTAATATGTGTTTTGCTAAGCAACACGGTGGCAAATTCATTTTAAGAATTGAAGATACTGATCAGGCACGTAGTACGCCAGAATCAGAAAAAGATATTTTGGATTCTTTAAGATGGTTAGGGCTTGATTGGGATGAAGGGCCTGATGTTGGTGGCGAATTTGGGCCATACCGCCAAAGTGAGCGAAAAGATGACTATCGTGCCTATGCGGAACAGTTAGTAGAGCAGGGTGATGCGTATTACTGCTTTAGAACACCCGAAGAATTAAATGTGATACGCGAAGAGCGTAAAGCGGCGGGTCTTAATCCTGGCATTAAAGGTAATCTGGAGTTGCCTGCTGAAGAAGTCAAAGCGCGTTTAGATAATGGCGATGCACACGTGATTCGCATGAAAGTACCAGATGAAGGTACATGCGTGATTAATGATATGTTGCGTGGCACGATTGAAATTGATTGGTCGCAAGTAGATTGTCAGATCTTGTTAAAATCAGATGGTATGCCGACATATCATCTTGCGAATGTGGTTGATGATCACCTAATGGCTATTACTCATGTTATTCGTGGTGAAGAATGGATTAATTCGGCACCCAAGCACCAGCTACTGTATCAATATTTTTCGTGGACGATGCCTGAACTTTGTCATATGCCTTTATTGAGAAATCCTGATAAAAGTAAGTTGAGTAAACGTAAAAACCCAACAAGCGTTAGCTATTATGAGCGGGCAGGTTTCTTACCCGAAACGGTAGTGAATTATTTAGGGCGAATGGGGTGGTCAATGCCAGACGAACGTGAGAAATTCACTTTGGCTGAAATGATTGAGAATTTTGATATTCTGCGTGTCTCACTTGGTGGACCTATTTTTGATGTTGAAAAACTCAAATGGTTGAATGGTTTATGGATTCGAGAAAACTTAAGTGCAGAAGAGTTTGTTGAACGTGCTAAAAAGTGGGCGTTTAATGAAAAGACATTGTTGCCGTTGGTAGAGCTAGTGCAAGGGCGTGTCGAAACGCTAACTGATATATTACCGCTTTCGGGCTTTATGTTTTCGGGCATGCTCAATCTTAGCCAGTCTGATTTTGAGCATAAGAAACTAGAAGTAGGGCAAGTGAAGCGTGTACTTCAGTTTACTTTGTGGACGCTAGAGGCTCAAAGGCATTGGAGTAAGGATACTA
The DNA here is from genome assembly GCA_047628385.1 of Oleiphilaceae bacterium. Classification (GTDB taxonomy): domain Bacteria; phylum Pseudomonadota; class Gammaproteobacteria; order Pseudomonadales; family Oleiphilaceae; genus PZPK01. Next base: position 6,060 of record JBLHVH010000130.1, on the reverse strand, counting down.
TTTTTACTGATATAAAATTATTGGCCAAAGTTATGGCGTTGAAGTTGGGTGAGTTTATGCAACCTATTTTTGTTGCCATCGCTGGCACACCTGATTCGTGGTCTGTTGTCGAGTCGATGGATAAGTTAGGGCCTGACATGACACGTGCGCGACTTCGTCATGCGGTTAATGTGCTAGAAGGCTTCTCTAAAAAGGAAACCAAAAAGGTTGAAAAAGAGTACCAAGCAATCCTAAAAAAGCTTGCTGAAGAAGAAAGTGAAAAATAATAAAAAAATCGATTGACTCAATGGGGTGTCTTCAATATTATACGCCTCGTTGAATGACGTAGTGCAGGTGTCTAGCAGTTAGTACCAACGTACTGGGTTGATGCCACGAGTAGTATAATAACTACAAAGGGGCCATAGCTCAGCTGGGAGAGCGCGACGCTGGCAGCGTTGAGGTCTGCGGTTCGATCCCGCATGGCTCCACCAACTATCGTTCAAAACTGTTTATGTCCCCTTCGTCTAGAGGCCTAGGACACCGCCCTTTCACGGCGGTAACAGGGATTCGACTTCCCTAGGGGACGCCAAATTAAGCCGATAATCACTCGTGATTATCGGCTTTTTTATATCTAAAATACTTCCCACCCCAAAAAAAAGACTTTGTCACTTTGAACTGCTGTGTATTAGAAATAATGAATGCTCGTTTTAAGCTGAACCTGAATGCCCTTTTTTATCCTTTCTCATATTTTAATATCGTCATTTTTTTGACCTGCTCTTAATATTTAAAACTATGTGACAAATTTAATCACTGTTTGTCCGCGTATCTGTACATTAAAAATTATTTTTATAATATTTTCTTTAGTTAACTTATTGAATTTAAATAATAATTAGAATCATTCTTAAGTTTTATAAATTGTTGGCATAAATATAGCTATATGAACGTTATAAGCAGCAACAATGATTAATAATTGACGAAATTTAAAAATAGGAAAATATCATGTCAGCAGAAATTAGAGATATCCGTAGTGCGCGTTTAGCAAAGTTAAATGCAGAGAAAGAGCTAATGGAGTATATGATTTGGACATTGACACATGAAAATGACCCACATGCTATGCATACCGATCCTATTGCTGTATTTCGTGAAGAGATGAATGCACGTAGACTAAGAGTTGCTTAATAAAGTAGATGAAGATAAATACTTACGAGCTTTATAGAAGAAGACCCTCTTCTTATTTTTTAAAGAAGTTCAAATAGTTTTGTGCAGTGCCGTTTGCTTGGCCTGAAACCTTTTTAGCATAACGCACTGCAGTTAGGATAATGATAGCGTCATTATCCTAACACTCTCCTGATTTCTCTTTAAACGCTTTACGGCGATGCTACTTTAGCCACCAGTTCTCGATAGCCAATTTGTAAATAGGTTGATTTTTAGGTCTTTCAAATTTATCCCATGAAGCGAGTCGATGGTAATCAAGGTGCCAGTTCGGAATAGTATAGTGATTCCATAATAAAACTCTATCCAAAGCCCGCATCGCACTAATTAGCTCTGGCCTTCCTTTTGCACTGATGACAGAGTTTACGAGTGCGTCAACAGCAGGGTGGTTAACGCCAGAGTAGTTTTGACTGCCTGGAGTGTCGACATTGCTTGAGTGAAAGTAATCACGTTGTTCATAGCTAGGTGCATTGCCCTGAGACAACGAGTAGGTGGTCATATCAAAATCAAAGTTGTCCATACGGACTTTGTACTGTGTTGAATCGACTAGTCTAGCGGTTGCAGTAATACCAATTCTTTCAAGATTTTTTATAAAGGGCATAATAAGGCGCTGAATACCGGTCTGTCGAATGAGTATTTCAAACTGAAAAATTTTCTTATTAGTAGTGTTCGTAAGCTGCCCATTTTTAATTATCCAGCCAGCTTCTTTTAACAACTGGAGGGCTTGTTTGATTTGTTTTCGAATATTGCCGTTTCCAGAAGTCGAAGATAATCTAAAGGGTTGATTAAATAGCTCTGGTGGAAGCGATGATCTGTAAGGCTCAAGTAATGCTAATTCTTCGTTTTGAGGTAGTCCACGAGCAGAAAAGTCAGAGTTTGGGAAGTAGCTTTGGTTGCGGACATAAGCTTGATTAAAAAGTGCTTTATTCGTCCACTCATAATCAAACATTAGGCTAAGGGCCTGTCTAACCTTAATTTTTTCAAAGAGTGCTATGCGCGAATTAAAGAAAAAGCCTTGGGTGGTAGAGGGGATCTGGTGGTTAATTTCTTCTTTGAGTACTTTTCCACTTTTAACGGCGGGAAAGTCATATGCGCTTGCCCAGTTTTTAGCCATATAGTCATAAAATAGGTCAAAATTACCCGCTTTAAATGCTTCAAATGCTATGGATTGGTCTCGATAGTAGTCGACTTTTATATTGTCAAAATTAAACCTGCCTTGATAGACGTTCAATTCACGCCCCCAAAAGTTAGGGTTTCTTTTGAGTGTAATAGTATTGCCTATATCAAAAGAGTCTACTTCATAAGGCCCGCTTAATAGTGGCTTAGTTTGAGCGCTACGTTCGAATTCTTTAAACTCCCAAAAATGTTTGGGTAATACGGGCATTTCACCCACACGTAAAATATTTGCTCTTTGGTTAGCTTCTTTAAAATCAACACGAACCACGTTTGAGCTTTTAGTAGAAATGCTAGCAACGCCAAATAATGACTGTTGGAATCGAGGGTGGCCTTTCTCTATGAGTGTTCTAAAAGAATAAACAACATCATCAGCATCTATTTTATGGCCGTCATGAAAATAAGCATTCGGTCTTATTTTAAACTCTACCCATTTCATGTCATCAGGGTAAGTGAGAGATTCAGCCAGTAAACCGTAAGCACTTTGAGGCTCATCACCAGAGGGGGAATAACTACCTGTACCAATGAGGAGTGTTTCATTTAATTCAGAAAAACCATAGATGAACTGACCTGCTGTATTAAATGGGCTAGTGCCTTTCAGTGTATAAGGATTAAGCGAGTCAAAGGTCCCAAAGCCCATGAGATTAAGTGTTCCGGTCTTAGGTGCATTTGGGTTGACGTAATCGAAGTGCTTAAAATTGAGAGGGTATTTTAAATCACCGTGTAGTGCAAAGCCGTGCTGAGTCGTTAAGTTTTGCGCGTGTGACCATGCAGAAAAACATAAAATTATAAGTAGAATGATGTTTTTTTTAACTAAGTTCATAATTAGGTATTCGTATTATTAAAATGAATGAGTATGAGTGCTTAATAATGACTGTTTGATTTTTTAGTCTACAGAATACTAAGCACTAAGTATGCTTGAACGGTTGCTAACAACGACTAGTTTCACATTATTAGTCCAAATCACAATGCTTTGGTAGTCGCTTAGCTTTATTCAGGGCTAAGGTCTTCTGCAAGAAAAGGTCAATGGTAATGCAATGATTGATCATTGAGACTTGCTGATAGTTCGTTATCCTAGAAATGTAACGACTAATAAAATCGTAGCCTGCAATATCTATTATAAATAGAGTAATTAAGGATAAAAATAATGATAAATGAAGCGCTTATATTTGATGCAATACGAACACCTCGTGGCAGAGGAAAAGCCTCTGGAGCGTTGCATGAGGTGAAGCCGGTTACTTTGTTGACAGGTTTATTGAATAATTTACAAGAAAGAAATCAATTTGATACGGCAGAAGTTGATGACATTGTAATGGGTTGCGTCACGGCGGTGGGAGATCAAGGTGCCGTGATTGCTAAAACGGCAGCCTTGGCTGCTGGATGGAATGATGATGTTGCTGGGGTCGTACTGAATCGCTTTTGCGCTTCAGGTCTCGAGGCAATAAATACCGCTGCGATGAAAATTCGTTCTGGATGGGAACATTTAGTTGTAGCAGGTGGTGTTGAATCGATGTCTCGTGTACCGATGGGAAGTGATGGCGGCGCGTGGGCGATGGACCCACAGACTAACTTCAAAACAGGCTTTATGCCTCAAGGCATTGGTGCAGACCTAATTGCCATGTTAGGTGGGTTTTCACGTTCAGATGTTGATGCCTTTGCCGTCAGATCTCATCATAAAGCCGCCACAGCTTGGGAAAGAAAAGCATTTGAAAGATCAATTGTCCCGGTGGTAGATCAGAATGGTTTTATGATTTTGGATCATGATGAACTAATTCGTGCAGATAGCTCTATTGAAACACTTTCGAAGCTTAAACCATCCTTTCAGGTGATGGGAGAAATGGGATTTGATAGCGTAGCTAAGGCCCGGTATCCGCAAATTGAGAAGATTACACACATTCACACACCTGCCAATTCATCCGGCATTGTGGATGGCGCAGCAGCGTTATTAATTGGTAGTGAACAAGCAGGGAAACAATTTGGTATGACGCCACGTGCGCGTGTTGTTGCGACAGCAGTGGTCGGAACAGATCCAACGATTATGCTGACTGGCCCAGGCCCCGCTGCGCGTAAAGCGCTTAAAGTGGCAGGAATGTCGATAGGGGATATTGACTTGTTTGAAGTAAATGAAGCCTTTGCTTCGGTTGTGATGCGATTTATGGATGAAATGGCGATCAGCGAAGACATCGTGAATGTTAATGGTGGCTCAATCGCAATGGGACACCCTCTTGGCGCAACAGGCGCGATGATTTTAGGTACTTTACTGGATGAGCTAGAGGCGCGAGATTTAAAGACGGGTCTTGTAACCTTATGTGTCGGTGGTGGAATGGGTATTGCCACGATAATTGAGCGTGTTTAAGCATCCTGCTTTTGAGTGATGGGTATTGAGTAATTGCTTTTGAGAAATCAGATAATAGAGAAACTAAAATGACTTCAGTTAACTATGAAAAAGATCAGGATAATATTGTTCACTTGATTCTAGATAAACCCAATGCCGGTGCTAACTTAATGGATGCTGAATTTACTGCTTCCTTCGTCGCGGCGGTTAAAAAGCTAAAAGAAGATGAGTGGTCGGGTGTTTTATTTCGGTCTGCAAAAACGACTTTTTTTGCAGGTGGTAGTTTAGATGATTTACATGCCACGAAGAAAGACAATGCACAGCCGCTGTTTGATATGGTGACGCAATTGAAGGATGCAATGCGAGAGTTGGAAACCTCTGGTAAGCCCGTTGTTGCCTGTATTAATGGCGCGGCATTAGGTGGGGGCTGGGAGCTCGCTTTGGCTTGTCATTATAGGGTTGCGTTAAATAACGGTGTTACCTTGGGTCTACCTGAAGTTACCTTGGGTTTATTACCCGGTGGTGGCGGTGTAGTGCGTATGTCTAGGCTCTTGGGCTTGCAAGGCGCGCTACCTTATTTAACAGAGGGTAAACAGTTTAAGCCTGCTCAAGGCCAAAAGCTGGGTCTAATTAATGAAATTGTTGATACGGAAGAAGCTTTGGTTAATGCTGCGATTAATTGGATTAAAGCAAATCCAAAAGTACAACAACCTTATGATGTTAAAGGCTATAAAGTGCCGGGTGGTTCACCGACAACGCCTTCATTAGCTAAGATGTTACCGATTGCGCCCGCGATGATGCGAGTACAAACCAAAGGTACGATGCCAGCACCAGAGTCAATTTTAGCGGTGATGGTAGAAAGCTTACAGGTTGATATCGATACGGCGATGCGGATTGAAACCCGTTATTTTGTTGAACTGGTGTGTTCTCAGGTCGCAAAAAATATGATCGGTACGCTATGGTTTCAATTAAATGAAATTAAATCGGGGGCAAGCCGACCCAAAGGTATAGAGAAGTATAAGGTTAAAAAAGTAGGGGTATTAGGTGCAGGAATGACGGGCGCTGGTATTGCTTATTCATCGGCTTTGAAAGGCGTTGATGTTGTTCTGAAAGATGTAACGCTTGAAAGTGCCGAAAAGGGCAAGGCGTATTCGCAAACAATATTGGATAAAAAGGTTAAAAAGAAACGTTTAACTGAAGTGAAACGCGACACTATTTTAAACTCAATCAAAGCCTCTGCTAATCTAGAGGATTTGAAAGGCTGCGATTTAATTATTGAGGCGGTGTTTGAAGATCGAGGCTTAAAAGCAAAAGTCACACAAGAAGCGGAAGCTCAAATCAATGAGTCTGCCATGTTTGCA
>JBLHVH010000129.1:0-9409 GCA_047628385.1 Oleiphilaceae bacterium | reverse complement strand
AAAATCTGCAGCAGGCATGTACTTCAAAAAATTGGGAACAAGTAGAGCTGCTTGATGTACAAATCAAAGGCAGCCTTCAAGAGATAATTTCATCCGCGAATAATGCCCAAGAAAAAGAAACTATTATTTTGGATCTAAAAGCGATTCAAGCAATTTATGATTTAGTAATTGACGGTAGTCGAAAGAACCAGTTGGAAATAGCCTCTGAATTAAAAAAAATAACAAAGGATCTCAAAGCTGCTGATTCTTATCTTGGTGTTTCTCGGTTTTAATTTCGTGTGTTTTAAATATGTATTCAGTGACAAAAAATGATCTTTTTTTAGATATGACTCTTTTAGGATCTTTTTAACGCCACTTTATTGACTCTTGGATGAATCCGTACTTTAATTGCTTGGTAGTTAAAGAGGAAGTTTTTCTTAAATTACTTCACTAAACACAGCTCACAGTCTAGACCACATGGATGACTTCAGAATTTGCAATAAGTAACTATTTTGCCAAATCTTTAAGGTCAATAATAATAAGGTTTATTTTATGGCGCAGGATATGAAGGTTTTGGTTATGCATGATAACCAAGATGTACTTAGAGATATCACTGTTATTTTAAAGTTTTTAGGTGAAGATGTGCTTAGCGCTTCTTTAACTGATTGGAAGCAAGTGCTTGAGTCGGAATCGACCGACTCATCTCAAATTAATGTTGTTTTTTTTGGGTCAGATAATATCTCTTTAGAGCCAATTGTTGAGGCACTGCATAATTGGGATGAAGGTATACCAGCGCTTGCGATAGGTGATGTATCTTTAGATGGCTTGGATGCTGTCCTTAGAAAAAAAGTCATAGCTCAGCTCGACTTTCCACCTAATTATAATAAAACGGTTGATAGTCTCTATCGAGCTCAGGTTTTTCGTGACCAGTATTCCGCTCAAAACGGTCGTGGTAAGCAGCGTCAAGTTGAGCTGTTTCGAAGCTTAGTCGGTACAAGCAGAAGCGTTCAAGCTGTGCGAGAATTAATGACGCAAGTGGCTGATAAAGATGTCAGCGTTCTAATTACTGGTCAGTCTGGGACAGGTAAAGAAGTCGTTGCGCGTAATTTGCATTATAACTCTCATCGTCGTAGTAAGCCCTTTGTGCCGGTAAATTGTGGGGCGATCCCTGCTGAATTGCTTGAAAGTGAGCTTTTTGGCCATGAGAAAGGTGCGTTTACAGGTGCTATCACGGCTAGAGCCGGGCGCTTTGAGCTTGCTGAGGGAGGAACACTATTTCTGGATGAAATTGGTGATATGCCTCTTAGTATGCAAGTTAAGATATTGAGAGTGTTGCAAGAAAGAACATATGAGCGTGTGGGTGGCAATAAAACCATTGCTACAGATGTGAGAATTATTGCAGCAACGCATAAAAATCTTGAAGAAATGATTGAAGAAGCAACGTTTAGAGAGGATTTATATTATCGATTAAACGTGTTTCCAATAGAAATGCCCGCGTTAAAAGAACGTGTTGAGGATATACCGCTATTAATGAATGAATTAATCTCAAGGATGGAAACTGAGAAACGTGGCTCAATACGTTTTAATTCTGCTGCTATATTGAGTTTGTGTCGTCATGAATGGCCTGGAAATATTCGTGAGTTAGCTAATTTGGTTGAGCGTCTTGGGATTATGCATCCTTATGATGTAATAGGCGTTCATGAGTTGCCGCAAAAGTATAGGCATGTGGAAGATACCGATGAAGACTTGCGGCCTAGTGATCAGAATTTACCACTAACGTCAGGTTTCGCAAGTTTAGACTCTCCTGCATTATTGCCTGTTAATGGTATCGATTTGAAAGATTATTTGGGAAGTCTCGAGAAAGCACTGATTCAGCAGGCTTTGGATGAGTCCTCAGGAGTGGTCGCGAGAGCAGCAGAGAAACTACGCATACGTCGCACAACGCTTGTAGAAAAAGTTAGAAAATACGGTCTTAACGATTAAGTTATCATCCTAAAATACGAAGTCAAAAAAATGTCAAAAGCCGAGTTTATTACTCGGTTTTTTTATTTCTACTGCCATTTTATCGTCTTATAATAAATTATATATTTATAACTCATTGATAAGCATATAAAAATAAAAGTTGGATCGTAAACTGCTTTATTAACTATAAAATTGAGAATGCAATGCGTTAAATGTTGCAGACTATTATGTTGATAGGGTAGGAAAATCCAATGGAACAACAAAAAATAAACGTTTGGAAAGAAAGTTCTGCTTTTGACCCTATGTCGCAGGGTACTGTTTCACGTGTCGCTTTAGAGGCAAAAATAACAAACCAATCTGTTTCTAATGTTAATTCGAGTGACTATACAAGTCAGCATACCGACTCGGGACTAGAGTCTATTCAGGTTCAATCACTTTTTGATCATGATGTGTTCAGCACCACAAAAAAAACACCACCTGTAGATCAAGCGCTTTCTTTATTTGACCAATTATCATCTCAACTCACTACCTCATACCGAAACCTTGAAAATAAAGTGACTCAATTAAAAGATGAGTTGTCTGAAGAGGAGATTCAGCGCGGGGAAGAGTTGAAAGAAAAAGAGCAAATAGCAAATAGACTCTCTACATTATTAGAAATATTGCCCGCAGGTGTTGTTTTACTTGATGGTAATGGTTGTGTAACAGAAACAAACCCAGCTGCGTTAGATTTGCTAGGTGAACCCTTAGAAGGGCAGGCGTGGCTAGACGTTATTACGCGTTGTTTCTCTCCAAAGCATGATGATGGGCATGAAGTGTCGTTAAAAGATGGCCGTCGTGTACGAATAGAAACTCGTTCGATGTCTTCAGGGTCGGGTCAGCTGATTTTGTTGAGTGATTTGACTGAAACACGTTTGCTGCAGGAGCAGGTAAGCCGAGCTGAGCGACTAAGTTCACTTGGTAAAATGGTTGCAAGTCTTGCGCATCAAATTCGCACTCCTTTATCAACGGCAATGTTGTATGCAGGTCATTTATGTCAGCCAGAAATCGAGCCGAAATTACGCGTTGAATGTGCCGATAAGTTATTGTCGAGACTGACTCATTTAGAACATCAAATTCGTGACATGCTAATTTTTGCAAAAGGTGAGACACGATTGGTAGAGCACGTAAATGTTTCAGAATTATTGTCTTCACTTCGTGGAGCTGCAGACCCAGTAATTGATAAAGCCGGTGTTGTTTGTTATTGGGAAAGTAATATTATTGATAAGCATGTTATGTGCAATAAAGAAACGCTTGTCGGAGCGTGCTTGAACTTAATCAATAACAGTATAGAAGCAGCCGTGCAGCATAAAGATCTTGAGGTGCCATTGGTCATTCATGTGTCGATGAGTATGGCTGATGAGAATACGATTAAGCTACAAATAAAAGATAACGGTCCTGGAATTCCAAGTGAGCACCGAAGTAAAGTTTTTGAGCCTTTTTATACCACTAAATCGCAAGGTACGGGTTTAGGTTTAGCGGTTGTTCAAGCAGTTGTTAAGGCTCATCAAGGTGAATTCAAAGTTAGGTCGTCTAAAAAAGGTGTGTCAGCATCTATCACATTACCTGTTTTTAATGTTATTGAAAAATCTAAAGTATAAAAGGTTTCAGTTAACTGAATATCAATCAAATATAGCGAATTGAAGTACGATATAGATTAGGAGTTAGGTGTATGGCACAAGTAAAAGTTTTAATCGTTGAAGATGATCGAGCGCTAAGAGAGGCTTTGTGTACAACATTGCAATTAGCCGGTATGGATTATATTGAGGCAGATTGTGGCGAAAAAGCACTCTTACAATTAGAAAAACATACGGTTGATATCGTCGTGAGTGATGTAAATATGCCTGGTATCGATGGCCACGAGTTATTGCGTCGCATCAAGCTTAAATTACCAAATTTGCCGATGCTATTAATTACGGCATATGGACAAATTAAAATGGCTGTTGATGCGATGCAAAGTGGAGCGTCTGATTACTTAGTAAAGCCTTTTGAACCTAAAGTATTGATTCAATCAGTCATAAGGATTTTAGGGTATGAAGAGGAAAGTAATGCAAAAATATCAACGTTGAATTTGAGTAAACCTATCGCAGAAGATCCTAGTTCTCAACAGTTTTTCAAAGTTGCCAAAAGAGTCGCTGAGTCAGAGTCTACTGTCATGATATCGGGCGAAAGTGGTACAGGTAAAGAGGTATTGGCAAGGTATATACACGATAACTCATCTCGAAAAAACAAACCCTTTATTGCATTAAATTGTGCGGCTATTCCAGAAAATATGCTTGAGGCGACTTTATTTGGTCACGAGAAAGGTGCATTTACAGGTGCCATAGCGAGTTCACCTGGGAAATTTGAGCAAGCGAATGGTGGGACACTATTACTTGATGAAATTTCAGAAATGGACTTGGGTCTCCAAGCTAAGCTCTTGCGTGTACTACAGGAAAGAGAAGTTGAACGCGTAGGGGGTAAAAAACCAATTACTCTAGATGTCAGAGTGTTAGCGACAACTAATCGTGATTTAAAAGAATATGTGAATGAAGGTCGATTTAGAGAAGATCTGTATTATCGTTTAAATGTTTTTCCAATGATGTGGAAACCTTTGAGAGCACGCCCATTAGATATTTGGCCTTTAGCAGAAAAATTGTTAGCAGATTACTCTGATAAAATGAAGCGTGAAACAATGAAGTTTGGTGACGGTGTTAAAGGTTATTTAACTCAATATCAATGGCCTGGGAATGTTCGAGAATTAGATAATGCTATTCAACGATCACTTATCATGGCCTCAAATGGTGTTGTTAATATTCAGGATTTTTGTTTGGATGTGTCGGAGTCTGAAAGTTGGATATTAGCGTCAACTGAAAATAATTCGACTCCCGAAGCAGGCGCGCAAGCAGAATCTGAACATATTTTTGTTCAAAGTATTTCTCAAGCAGGTACTGAAGAAGACGGTAATGCACTGGGTAAAGATTTAAAGCTGAGAGAGTACCAAATTATTTTAAAAACCTTGCGACAAGAAAATGGCAAAAAGAAAGTTGCTGCAGAAAAGCTTGGAATTAGTCCTAGGACATTACGTTATAAACTAGCTCAAATGCGTGAAAATGGCATTGATGTCAATGCGGAGTTAGCAGCATAAAGAATTTGTCTATCTACTTATGATTGTTGGGGGCTTTGGCCTCTTTTTTTATGTCCAATAGTTAGTATATGTCGTGCATTCGATACTATTTCTTATAAAAGCGATATAAATCTGAAGTCTTTAATTACTTGGCCTGATAAATGCTTTAACTACGTATATAAGGTGTTTATTGTAGACAAAGTAACAAAATTTTGACGGAGGTGATTATGTCTGGCATCGGTTCAGTATCAGGCAGAGCAGATATTAATTCAGTGTTAGCCGAAATGAGAAGCTTGCGCACGCAAGTTCAAAAAACAGACTCACTACGGCCTGAAATATCTCCCAATAAAATACAGGGTACTCAAGAAGCACAACCCTTACCAAAATTTGGCGATTTATTGGCCAATGCAGTGAATTCGGTTAACGATACCCAGCTAAAGTCAGGTGCTCTTCAAACTGCTTTTCAGCAGGGAGATCCTACCGTTAGCCTATCTCAGGTGATGATTCAGTCACAAAAAGCTTCAGTTTCATTTCAAGCACTCACCCAAGTCAGAAATAAAGTGGTGCAGGCTTATGAAGATGTAATGAAAATGCCAGTATAAAAAACAGTTAATAACATTAGTAGTTATTCTTTTTAAATAAGAACATAGAGGAGGTTAAATTATGGCAAACGTGCCGGCACAAAAAAATGCCAATTTACCTGCTCAAATAGGTGGTACTAGCATGGCAGAAACAGACTCAATTGGAGCAGAGGGTGATTTGATGACGGGTATCAACCGCCTGGGAATCTTTCGTCAAGTTGGTCTAATGATAGGTCTTGCAGGTAGTGTTGCGTTAGGTCTAGCGCTAGTTTTATGGCTGCAGGAACCAAACTATCAGCCTTTAATGCAAAATATAAAATCACAGGATCTTGAAGAAGTAACACAATTATTAAGTCTCAATGATGTGAAATTCAAAATTGATCACCGAACAGGCCTTTTATTAGTCGAATCTAGTCGAGTGTATGAAGCTAAAATGAAGTTAGCTGCCACTGGAATTACTGATGAACAAAGCATTGGTTATGAAATTCTTGATAAAGAGCAAAGCTTAGGAACAAGCCAGTTCATGGAGTCGACTAGGTTTAAGCGAGGTCTAGAAGGGGAATTGTCACGCTCCATTACTAGTTTTAGAAATGTCAGAAATGCACGTGTACACTTAGCAATCCCAAAAAGAGCTGTTTTTGTACGTGATAGTCGAGAGCCCTCAGCGTCTGTTTTAATTGAAACATCCTCATCACGACCTATATCAAGAGAGCAGGTAGAAGCCATTGTTAACCTTGTTGCTGGCAGTGTGCCGGAAATGAAAAAGTCTAAAGTGACTGTTGTTGATCAAAGAGGAAATTTACTTTCGAATAATGATGAAACTGAAGCCGATCGCCTGGTATCGAAAGAATTTGAATACTCACGCAAGTTAGAAAAAACAATTAACGAAAGAATAAACAATATCCTAAATCCTATTATGGGGGCTGAGCGTTTTAGATCAGAAGTCTCAGCGGATGTAGATTTTACTCAAATTGAAGAGACTGAAGAGTTATTTAACCCCGATATGCAGGTTGTTCGTAGTGAACAAACACTTGATGAACAGCGCCAGGGTGGTGGTGAAGGCGGAGTGCCTGGGGCGTTGGCGAACCAACCGCCTGCAGCAGGGAATGCGCCAGAAATAGCGGGTGCTGGCGCAAATGGCGCCGGAGGAGGGGCGCCAAGTAATATCCGTAAGCAAACAACGCGTAACTTTGAAGTTGATCGAACAATTAGCTATACAAAGCACCAACTGGGACGTTTGCAAAGATTAACTGTAGCGGTTGCGATTGATGATATACGAACAATCAACCAAGAAACAGGTGAGGTGACTTATTCATCTTGGAATGAAAATGAGCTTGAGCGCTTAACTTTGTTGATTAGAAATACGGTGGGTTACTCAGCGGCTAGAGGTGATAGTGTCAATGTGATTAATACACCATTCGCACAACAAATTATAGAACCTTTTGTAGAAGCTGAAATTTGGGAAAGTGATTGGTTTTGGGATCTAGTATGGAAAGGGCTTGCGGTATTGATGACTATTATTGTGATCTTTGCAGTGATTCGACCCTTGTTTAAAAATCTGGCAATGAGTGGTTCTCAAGCGAAAGAATTTGCTTTGGCAGGGGATGATGATGGCTTAGCTCAGATGAATCAAATGAGTGAGGGTGAAGCTGGAGACCGAGTTACCTTGAGCGCATCTGATGAGTTTCTTTTACCTGGCGCGTCGGAAGGGTATGATAGGCAATTAAATGCTCTTAAAGGTCTTGTTGCTGAAGATCCAGCACGAGTAGCTCAAGTAATACGACAGTGGGTTAATGTAGATGAGTGAAGAAACAGGCGGAAAGCCACCGGCAAAAGTTTCTAAAAATGATGCCGCTGCAATGTTGCTTCTAAGTTTAGGTGAGGCTGATGCAGCACAGATTTTAAAGCATATGGGGCCGAAAGAGGTCCAAAGAGTGGGCACCGCAATGGCCCAGTTAAAAGACATTACACAAGACCAGGTCGAAGGTGTAATGGTCGACTTTCTCGAATCAGTTGGTAAGCAAACTGGTATGGGGATTGGGACCGATGAGTATATTAAAAATATGCTAACGGAAGCGTTGGGCCCAGATAAAGCAGATAGTTTGATCGACCGTATACTTGTTGGCGGCAATACTACTGGTTTAGATACCCTCAAATGGATGGATGGTCGTGCAGTCGCTGAATTGATTCGCTATGAACACCCTCAAATCCAAGCGATTGTTGTTTCTTATTTAGAACCAGATCAAGCTGCAGAGCTTTTAGGTACGTTTGATGACAAAGTTCGTCTAGATGTCATGATGCGAGTAGCTTCATTGGAGTCAATACAGCCACAAGCGTTACAAGAGCTGAATGACATTCTTGAAAAACAGTTTTCTGGCACTTCGTCCACGAAAACAACTGCTATTGGTGGCATTAAGTGTGCGGCTGAAATTATGAACTTTATTGATACGAGTATCGAAGCAGATTTGATGGATAGCATTAAAGAGATTGATGCCGACATGGGTACGGAAATAGAAGACCTAATGTTTGTTTTTGATAATCTTAAAGATGTGGATGACAAAGGTATTCAAACATTATTACGTGAAGTATCATCAGATGTCTTAATCATTGCACTTAAAGGTGCAGATACAGATCTACAAGAAAAAATATTTAAGAATATGTCCAAACGAGCGGCAGAATTACTAAGGGATGATCTCGAAGCCAAGGGTCCTGTAAAAGTCAGCGAAGTAGAGACGTCACAAAAAGATATTCTAACCATTGCTAGACGCCTTGCAGACTCCGGAGAGATTGCATTAGGTGGTTCTGGTGAGGCGATGATGTAGGTGCTTATGAATCGCATTGTAAGGTTGACCGTCGATGTCAGATAAAAAAGAAGAAAGGCCTTTAGGTGAACTTTCTGCGTATGAACGTTGGGAGCTTCCTACACTTAATGACCCCAATGCACCGCTACGATCGCGCTCGGCTGTCGTCAATAAACCAATCAAACCGTTAACCGCTAAAGACCTCGAAAAAATCCACCAAGACGCCTATATTGCAGGATTCGAAGAAGGTCAAACAGCGGGTCACGAAGCGGGTCAAAAGACGGGTTTAAATGTTGGTAAAAAAACGGGTCATCAAGAAGGTCTTCAGCAAGGGCTTGTTGCAGGTCAAGTACAGATTAATGAGCAAATAGAGCAACTCAAAAAGCTAATGAGTCAACTGATTGACCCTATTAGTGATCAACGCAAGCAAGTTGAGCAGTCTACCCTAAATGTTGCCTTAGCGATGGCAAGAACGGTTATCCATCGAGAGTTAAAACTGGACTCTAGTTCAATTAAAACCGCATTAACCAATGTCTATCAGAGTCTTCCGAAAATGGATCAGGGGCTTGTTCTAACAATTAATCCAGCAGATAAAGTTCACTTGGATCATGTATTAGAATCGATCGAACACAAAATAGAATTAAAGCAAGATTCGAGCATTATGTTAGGTGGTTGTTTATTAGAAACTTCAAACCAGCTAATTGACTACACGATTGAAAAACGGTTTCAGAAAGTAGTGCACGAAATGCTATTAAATGCGACTGAATCAGAAAGTGATAGCGCTTCACATGAAACGTCAACAACGATCAAAGAATTAAGTGATTATCCGGTCGACTTGTTAGATAAAGTTGATGAGTTGGCAGCAGAAGCTGCTGAAAAGAAAACAAAACAAACAAATGAGCAGACTGAACTTTCCGGTACACAAGAGCCTGATACACAAGTAC
>JBLHVH010000128.1:0-9413 GCA_047628385.1 Oleiphilaceae bacterium | reverse complement strand
AAGTCCTTTGTCTCGGGCATCGAAAACATGGGCTTGCCTTCATTATTATTCATAAAAAAAGGAACAAGCATGGCGCCGCCAAGCACAGCGATAGTAAGTAAGCGATAAATCCATTTCATAATATGTATAAGCTCATTGTGATGTTGTTAGCGATTCGATACATGCAGAAATATGTGATTCAGGATGTATGGGAAGGCATGCTTGTACTAATAGTAATAGGTCTGATGGACTAAGTGTGCAGATATTTTTCTTTTTACTATTTTCTATCGTATTTAATTGCTCAATAGTTTGAGCATGACTTGTGCAGGCTATTAAATTTTTGATCAAAATAGATAAAGTGTTATCAGGCGGATGATTGGTGTTCATTTTAGCGGTTGCCGCAGGTAGTTTACGTGCGCAATTAAATAATAGTGCTTGTTCAACTTGTTCCGCTAATAATTCGCTGTTTTGAACTTGAGGTTTTAGCATGGGGGCGGGTGATTGCAAAGGCAGCGCTTGACGGACGCAACGTAAGGGCGTTACCACTTGCTGGTGCCAAGGTTCGGTTGTTTCCAGTATCGAAAGCAGGTGATTAGCGATGCTTTTCCTTTCGATTCCAAGCCACAAGGAAAACAAGAGCAAATTAACGCGAAGATGCTGCGTGTCTTGAAGCCTGAGCAGGACTTCTTGCACTTTATTATTGCGCCAAAGCGATAATGAAAATTGCCAAAAGTCGTTGTTTAGCTGAAGGTCGTCGGGTAATTGAGTTGTCATTATATAAGAATAACCTGATATTCAGATTTAAGCATCATTGATGTTAGAGCAGATATCCGTTAACGTCTCGGTTTTTGCGAGTCTTTCTTACATGCTTAAGATAAATGCACTAACCCTTAGACGTGGCCCTGAGCCTCTATTAGAAGAAGCCGATGCAACAGTGCATGGTGGTCAGCGTGTTGCCATTATTGGTGCAAATGGCGCGGGGAAGACGAGTTTATTTAAATTGATTTTGGGGGAACTGTCACCAGATTCGGGTGACTTTAGTTTACCTGGGCGTTGTCGAATAGCCCATATGGAGCAGGAAGTTTCAGCAGGCGACCGTTTAGCCTTAGATCATGTTTTAGATGGTCATCGACTATTAAGAGAATACGAAAAGGCCTTAAAAGCTGCAGAAGAAATAGATGACCATAATAAAATAGCCAGTCTACATGGAGAGTTGGAAGCGATTGGCGCCTATGAAGCGTCTGTGACGGCTGAAAAATTATTGCATGGTTTAGGCTTTAAACAAGATGAGCTGTCTAAACCTGTTAATGATTTTTCGGGCGGGTGGCGCATCCGTTTAAATTTAGCACAAGCGTTGATGTGTCCATCCGATTTATTGCTTCTTGATGAGCCGACTAACCACTTGGACCTAGAAGCGGTTATTTGGTTAGAGCACTGGCTTAAGCGTTATGAAGGGACAATCTTGTTTATTTCTCATGACCGCGACTTTATAGACTCGGTCGCCACGCATATTCTGCATTTCGAGCACCGAAAGCTTAATCAATATAAAGGTAGCTATAGCGATTTCGAACAACAGCGTGCGCAAAAACTATCTCAACAACAAGCGCAATACGAAAAGCAGCAAGTTCGGATTGGCGAAATTCAATCCTTTGTTAATCGTTTTAAAGCGAAAGCAACCAAGGCCAAACAAGCTCAAAGCCGAATGAAAGAGTTAGAACGCATGGAAATGATTGCGCCAGCTCATATTGATTCGCCTTTTAATTTTAGCTTTCCTGAGGCCGATAAGGTTTCTAGTCCATTATTGAGTATTCAAAAATCTGATTTGGGGTATGGCGGAAAAACAATTCTAAATAACTTTTCGACGAGTATCTTACCGGGTACTCGCATAGGGTTGTTGGGGCCGAATGGTGCGGGTAAATCCACTTTAGTAAAAAGCCTAGTGGGAGATTTAGTGCAAATTAACGGGCAGCGTTCAGAAGGTGAACACTTGAAAATTGGCTACTTTGCCCAGCATCAATTAGAAGAGCTTGACTTGAATGCGAGCCCTTTTCTACATCTTCAGAGAATTAGGCCTACCGCGACAGATCATGAAGTTCGTAATTTTTTAGGAGGTTTTGATTTTCGAGGTGATGCTGCTTTAGAAATTATTACGCGCTTTTCAGGGGGTGAGAAGGCGCGCTTGGCTTTAGCCATTATTGCTTGGCAAAAACCAAACTTACTAATGCTCGATGAGCCGACTAACCACCTTGACTTAGAAATGAGGCATGCCCTAACCATGGCGCTTCAAGCTTTTCAGGGCGCGATATTAATTGTTTCACACGATCGACACTTACTGAAAAATACAGTTGATACGTTTTGGCTGGTTGCGAATGGTAAAGTAGAAGAGTTTCAAGGTGATCTTCATGACTATGAGGATTGGCTGCTTGCTTATCAAAGTGGTAATAAACGAGTAGAAAAAGCTGAGGCGGGAGACGATAAGCTCACTGATAGTCAGGGTGAATCTGCTGAGAGTAAAAAAGAAAGAAAACGGATTGCAGCACAAAAGCGCAAGCTCTTAAGCCCGCTAAAAAAGAAGCTCACTAAAACAGAGGCAGATATGACCTTGCATCAAGAGCAATTGGTGTTGTTGGAGCATGTGCTTACAGATTCCGTATTATACCAGCCTGAGAATAAAGCGAAGCTAAAAGGCGTATTAGATCAACAAACTGGACATAAGCAAGCACTTGATAATGCTGAGCTTATTTGGTTCGAGTTAAGTGAAGAGATCGAAGCGGCAGAGCTGGAAGATGAGTAAAAATGTGACTAAGGGGGCGATATAAGACAACGCTGCATTAACTTTTTTAATTCTTAATCGGTATGCTTTATCGATATTCTGCAGTATTTTTAATCGCCGTTTCTGCGCGATAGGGTCAATAGTGTTGGCATGCGCTTTAGTTTGCTACTAGCTTGCGTAAGGTAATATACGAGCAAATATGTGGTTTTCCTTTTGAATAAGTTTTTAGTATTACCACAAATGCTCGTATTAAACGTTAGTTGCCCTCAGGCATTAGCGTGACTAAATTGGTTTTAATGGTGTGCCTTCAAAACTAATTTCATCCCAGCCGGTCTTCATGAAATTGCGTATATTTTGGTGGTCGGTGCCTTCTGGTTTACTCATCACGTCATTTCGGTAGTATTGACCAAAACAATTAAGTGTTTGTTGTTGGTCAAGTGTCTGTAACGTTGCAAAGGCAAAAAGTTTACATGACCCAGAATTTTGCCCCGAATCATTTTGCTCCTGGCCGTTACGAAATCCACAGGGTGTGAAGGTGTAGTGAGTGTCAATGACTGACATGGTGTCGTTAAAATCGATCGTGTCGGGTGATTGTGCTAACGTGTTTAAAAAATCTTGTAATGTCATAACTAAATTTCCAATGTGCTTAAATAAAGCCGTTTTGAGTATTCATATTGTGTGGCGATGATACCTGCTTTGTGTGCGCCTAAGAAATATAGGCGCCCATTTTCTTATTTATTTTTTAAAAGGTCCTTTTATGAAAGCCATTGTATATAACCATTCTACAACGGATCACTCTAGTGTTTTAGTTGATGTTCAGCTTCCTAAGCCTGAGGCTAAAGGGCATGATCTTCAAATTCAGGTTAAAGCAATTTCGGTTAATCCAGTCGATTGTAAAATTCATCAAAATGTTAATCCGGCAAAAGGCGAGCAAAAAATACTGGGTTGGGATGCTTCGGGTATAGTTTCTGGTGTCGGAGAAAATGTTTCAACTTATACAGTTGGCGATAAAGTCTACTTTGCCGGGGATTTAACGCGTCCAGGGTGTAATGCAGAATACCAATGTGTCGATGAGCGTATTGTTGGCCTAATGCCTGAGTCGTTATCGTTTGCTGAAGCTGCCGCGCTTCCTTTAACTGCGATTACTGCTTGGGAGTTATTATTTGATCGTCTGGGCGTAAACGGGGCTTCTGATTCGAGTGATAATGTCATAATGGTCACCGGTGCGGCGGGCGGTGTCGGCTCTATCCTTATTCAGTTAGTAAAGTGTTTAACCGCGGCGAAGGTTATCGGTACAGCGTCTAGAAAAGAGAGCCAAGCATGGGTTAAAAGCATGGGGGCTGATGTTGTGGTTAATCACCATAAAGATTTTGCATTGCAGCTGAAAGACTACGGGCTGTCATCCATTTCACACGTTGCAAGCCTCACGCATACGGACCAACATTATAAAAGTCTTGTTGAACTAATGAGGCCGCAATCAAAGTTCGCTTTAATTGATGACCCTGTTGAACTTGATATTAAAGTATTTAAACGTAAGAGCATTTCTATACACTGGGAGTTTATGTATACCCGTTCGATGTTTCAGACTGAGGATATGGCTGCTCAACAAAAAATATTGAATGAAGTGAGCCGTCTGGTCGATGCAGGACAGCTAAAAACGACCCTTGCTCAGCATTTTGGTAAGATAAATGCTGAGAATTTAAGTAAAGCGCATCAAACAATTCAAAAAGGGGAGATGCTTGGAAAGTTAGTGCTAGAAGGGTTTTGAGCGAAAATTAGATAAAAAAACAGAATTATTTTACTTGTACAGCAGCACATTATGATAAACAGGTCTTTACTTGAAGAAAGTTTACCATTAAAATTCGCGCCCCAAGTAAAGCTGTGTATATATTTTGATCGTATGCTTTGTAGTATGAAGCTAGAGAGAAAGATGCAGTAAGACAAAAACTAACAAAACAATGGTACTTTTGAATGCCTTCAGTAAAACTTAAAGAAAACGAGCCGTTTGATATTGCTCTACGTCGCTTCAAGCGTTCATGTGAAAAAGCAGGCGTATTGTCTGAAGTTCGTCGTCGCGAATTTTATGAAAAGCCTACATCAGTTCGCAAGCGTAAAGCTGCCGCTGCTGTTAAGCGTCACGCTAAAAAGGTTCAGCGCGAAACTAGACGTTTCGAAAGACTGTACTAGGTTAAACGCTAAGTAAGTACGGTTAAGCATCTTTATTTGGTGGTCTCTAGGGTTAACAACATCTAGAGACAAACTGAATTTTTGCTTTGTAATACATATCTGAAAGTTGGTAATGTATGTCTGATAGTGGCTTAAAAGCAACGATTACTTCAGAAATGAAAGTGTCTATGCGTGCTCGCGATAAAGTTCGCTTGGGTGCGATACGCCTTATATTGTCTGAAATTAAACGAATCGAAGTAGATGAACGTATTGAGCTTGATGATGCGCGCATACTTGCTGTACTCGATAAGATGCTTAAGCAGCGTCGAGATTCAATTACTCAGTATGAAGCCGCCGATCGACAAGATTTGGCCGATGTAGAGATTGCAGAAGTTGCGGTCATTGATACATTTTTGCCTACGGCACTAACTGAAAAAGAAATACTTGAATTACTAGATAGTGCCATTAGCGCATCTGGTGCTGACTCTATCCGAGATATGGGTAAAGTGATGGCGGTTTTAAAGCCTCAGCTTCAAGGACGAGCAGATGTTGGCGTTGTAAGTCAGCTAGTTAAAAAACGTCTGTCTAATTAAATATATTTCCTACTGACTTCTTTAACTCATGGCTGGATTAATTCCTCAAGGCTTTATCGAAGATCTTGTTGCGCGAGTGCCCCTTTCTGATGTGGTTGGCTCACGTATACAGCTCAAAAAAAATGGCGGCACATACAAAGCTTGTTGCCCTTTTCATCAAGAAAAAACGCCTTCCTTTCATGTAAACGTTCAAAAGAACTTTTATCATTGCTTTGGTTGCGGCGCTAGCGGTAATTCAATCAATTTCTTGCGCGAGTATGAAAATTTATCGTTTAACGAAGCGGTTGAAGAGCTAGCCAAGGTTGCCGGCGTAGACGTGCCTAAAGATGAAAGGAATCAAGAAGCTTACAGTGCTCAAAAAGTGCTATTGGATGCGCTGGATTATGCGGGGCTTCGATACCGTAGTGCGCTTGAAACTCATGCAAATAACGCCATTGCGCAAGATTACTTAAAGAAAAGAGGGTTGTCTCCAGAGATTGTTGAGCGTTATGGTGTAGGTTTTTCGCCTGCTGAACGTGATTTTCTAAGTTCAAAGGCGCCTGCCGATACCTTAAAAGCGCTCATTAAAACTAAAACTGTATCAGATAAATACGAGCGTTTATTTGATCTTTTTCAGAATAGATTGATGTTTCCTATTCGTAATGCGAGAGGTAAAACCATTGCATTTGGGGGGCGGACTTTAGGGGATGATAAAGCAAAATATATTAATTCGCCCGAATCGGAAGTGTTTCATAAAAGTAGCGAAATATATGGCTTGTATGAAGCGAACCAGGCTAATCGTCAAATAGAGCGTTTACTGGTTGTTGAGGGGTATATGGATGTCGTTTCGCTGGCGCAGTTTGGTATTACTTATGCCGTTGCAACCCTTGGTACGGCAACAAATACTGAAAGTCTAACGCAGCTACTAAAGCGCTGCAAAAATTTAGTATTTTGTTTTGATGGTGACAATGCCGGTATTAAAGCTGCTAGAAAGGCAATGGAAAATACACTGCCTTTATTTAAAGATGGCATGCAGATTAGCTTTCTACTGCTTCCGCAAGGTGAAGATCCAGATACGCTAGTGAGAGATGAAGGGCAGGATGCGTTTGAACGCAGAATTAAAGCAGCGCAGCCGCTCTCTGAATTCATGTTCCAAGTCTACTCAGAAGGTTTGGACCTTGGAGTTGCTGAGCATAAAGGTGTGTTGAAGCAGCGTGCAGAAGAACAGATTGAACTGGTGAAGTCGCTGGTTTTGAAAAATGCATTAAGGCAAAAGCTGAACTCATTAACGTTTCGACGGTTCGGAAAAAATCGCCCAGAGGTAGTGCCTCAACGTGATCTTGTTAGCAATAAAGTACTTCGAGATCCTGATGGTGGGTTATGTTTAGCATTGTATTACACGCCAGAAAGGGCGGCTGAGTTTCAGCAAATATTGAATGGTGCAAAAAAATTCCCTCGTGCGACAGAATTTTCAGCTTTTTTAGTCGAGGCGAAGTTAGCGACTACTCAAGATATTTTGTATTGTCTATCGACTGATTCTTCTGGGCAGCGTGAGTATTTTAGTGATTTGTTTGATCGCTTGGATTGGGTGCCGAATGCGGAAGAAGTACAGATTGAGGTAGAAGAGGTCCTAGAAAAAATTATAAAAGATAAGAAACAAGCAAATGGCTTAAAATCTACTAAAGTGTATAGGCGACCAAGTGAAATGTCAGCGGAAGAAAAGCAGGCGCTTAGGTCAATCTCTATCATAAACCCAAAGTCGGCAAAGTAATTGGCGGCTAGGGGTTGAATAAATTATATTTGGAGCCATATCTGTTGGTTGCAAAGTAAATTTTTCTATATAATGGCCGACTATTTTTTGATCGTCCACTAACCAATAGGGTGAACATGTCAGGCAATTCACAACAGTCTCGTTTAAAAGATCTAATCGCTCGTGGTAAAGAACAAGGGTACCTGACCTACTCTGAAGTAAATGACCACCTGCCAGAAGATATCTCAGATCCGGATCAGGTAGAAGATATCATTCGAATGATCAACGACATGGGTATCCAGGTTGTTGAGGTCGCGCCAGATGCAGATTCGCTTCTGATGTCTGATGGTGACTCTACAGATGAAACCGCAGCCGCAGAAGCAGCCGCAGCACTTGCTGCTGTTGAATCAGAGGCCGGTAGAACAACAGATCCTGTGCGCATGTATATGCGTGAAATGGGAACCGTTGAGCTATTAACGCGTGAAGGCGAAATTAGAATTGCTAAGCGTATCGAAGAAGGCGTTCGAGATGTTATGGCAGCGCTTGCTCATTTTCCGGGTGTTGTCGCTTCTATTCTTGCAAAATACGATACCACGGTAGAAGAAGAAGGGCGTTTAAGTGATATCCTTTCTGGTTTTGTTGACCCTGATGATGATGGCGATGCGATTCCACCTCCGGGCGGTATGGCTAAGAAATTAGAAGAAGAAGCGGCAAAAGCTGCTGGTACTGCCGATGATGACGATGAGGACGAAAAAGAAAAAGGTCCTGATCCTGAAATCGTTCGTGTTCGAATGGAAGAGCTTCGTGTTCAATTAAAGTCAGCGCTTGATACCGAAGAAAAACATACACGAAGCAGTAAAGAGTCAATCAAAGAATATAACCTGTTAGGTGAAATATTTGCGCCATTCAAGTTGAATGTTAAGCAGTTTGACCGTTTGATTATTGAAGTTCGTACCACGAATGAAATCGTTAGAATGAATGAACGCGCGATTATGGCGATTTGTTCAAGACGTTGTGGCATGGAGCGAAAAGAATTTATAAAGCGTTTTCCCGGGAATGAATCTAATCTTGATTGGATTGTAGGCATTATTGAAGAAGGCCACCCGTACTCAATAAAGCTAGTCGAATATAAAGTAGAGATCTTACGTGCCCAACGTAAAATTGGTGAAATGTCTAAGGTAACAGGGTTGAAGATCTCTGAAATTAAAGACATTAATCGACGCGCTTCGATTGGTGAAGCGAAAGCACGAAGAGCTAAAAAAGAAATGGTTGAAGCGAACCTTCGACTCGTTATTTCGATTGCTAAAAAATATACCAACCGTGGTTTACAATTCTTGGATCTAATTCAAGAAGGTAATATCGGTTTGATGAAAGCCGTTGATAAGTTTGAATATCGTCGTGGTTATAAGTTTTCAACTTATGCAACGTGGTGGATTCGACAGGCGATCACGCGTTCAATTGCTGACCAAGCGCGAACAATTCGAATTCCGGTTCATATGATTGAAACAATCAATAAGCTGAACCGTGTTTCTCGACAGATGTTGCAAGAAATGGGGCGTGAGCCGACACCTGAAGAATTAGGTGAGCGGATGGAAATGTCCGAAGAAAAAGTACGTAAAGTACTTAAAATCGCTAAAGAGCCTATATCGATGGAAACACCGATCGGCGATGATGAAGATTCTCACCTTGGTGACTTTATCGAAGATGGCATGGCTGAATCACCTATTGATACAGCGACTGGCGAAGGCCTTAAAGAAGCGACTAAGTCGGTTTTATCTGGCTTAACAGCTCGAGAAGCGAAAGTTTTACGTATGCGTTTTGGTATTGAAATGAATACCGACCATACACTTGAGGAAGTGGGTAAGCAGTTTGACGTAACGCGAGAGCGAATTCGACAAATTGAAGCCAAAGCCTTAAGAAAACTTCGGCATCCAAGCCGTTCAGACCATTTGCGTAGCTTCTTAGACGAATAAATTTGTTTAAGCGGTAGCATCTTAAATCGAGGCGCATTATAATGCGCCCCGATTCTTATCATCTCTTTCTGATTTGGTAATCTAGTCTTCAGGCAAAGACATAAAATAACGCCTAAGTGTGCCCCCTTAGCTCAGTTGGTTAGAGCACCCGACTCATAATCGGTAGGTCCCCTGTTCGAGTCAGGGAGGGGGCACCATTT
>JBLHVH010000127.1:0-9457 GCA_047628385.1 Oleiphilaceae bacterium | reverse complement strand
GCACGAAGTTGTTCGAGCTTTGGAAATATTCTATTCGCAGTATCTGTAGTGAGATGTTTTGAAAATTCGTGGGATAAATCTGCATTGATGTAAACTGACCGACCACATATTCCTTTAGTATTCTCACTAAGAAATGTAAATTGGGTCTCTTCCGAGCCGAGTATTTTGCTGAATCCAGACAACGCTGCGCGTTGATTTATTAACATACTACCCATAACAACTACTTCCTTTTTTCGTTAGAAAACGAGTTAATTCCTTGGAAATTGCACCTAATGCTCTAAGCAATAACATGCGTGCGCGCAACTAAAGATATGTTGTTATCTTGCCTCAATTTAGTTCAAACGATTATGAGATCAAAGCTGCGGCTTCCCTGCGCGTTGGCGGAGTATACAATTTTTAGCATTGTGAGACATGAAACTTTTCACATTTTTGCTTATTCCGCCACATTCAAACTGCGAGAGATATAAACGAACAAATATATGTTTAAACCCCAAAATGACTCAGCTATTCATTGACAACGTTTTACGCTTTTGTAAAAGTGCCTACCATACATTCAGGTGCCAATCTTTATAGCTCCTATAAAGGTTGGAGAATCGGGAAATTGGTGAAAATCCGATACGTGCCCAACGCTGTAAAGGTGATTGTTCATTCTTTCTTTATACAATAAAGAATTTGCCACTGGTATCTCTAATAAAGTACTGGGAAGGCCTTTGAACAAGATGACCCTAAGTCAGAAGACCGGCCTGAAGATTTATAATGAGACGTTTGGACAGGCGCACTCTTTCTTTTCCAATAAGGGGACTGACATGGAAAAGCCAGAAGATTTACATCAAGATCATTTGTTTTTTAACGATACTGAACGCCAGGGTTTATATAAAACGGTTTTCAACCGTCGCGATGTGCGTGGGCAATTTAAGCCCGATTCTATTCCTGACGATGTGCTTAGCCGTATTTTATACGCTGCCCATCATGCACCTTCCGTTGGTTTCATGCAGCCATGGAATTTTGTTGTGGTGAAATCAAACACCGTAAAGAAAAAAATTCATAGTGCCTTTGTTGAAGCCAATGAAACTGCCGCTAATATGTTTGACTCTGAAAAAAGTAAAGCTTACCGAGACTTAAAATTAGAAGGTATTCTTGAGTCACCGATTAATATTTGTATTACCTGCGATCGTTCTCGTACCGGCCCCGTTGTGCTCGGCAGAACGTCGATGAAAGAAATGGACCTTTATAGTAGTGTCTGTGCAGTACAAAATTTCTGGCTTGCCGCGCGGGCTGAAGGCGTGGGTGTCGGCTGGGTGAGCATTATTGAGAAAACTGCATTACAGCAAGCCTTAAATATTCCTGAAGAAATTGTACCGATTGCTTATTTGTGTGTCGGTTATGTTTCTCACTTTTATGATAAACCAGAACTTGAAAACGCCGGATGGCTAAACAGAACCCCCCTGGAAGATTTACTCTATTTTGACCAGTGGGGAAATAAAAAAACAGACCAAGAAGAAACCTTAGTGGGTCAGGTGATTCAGGATCGCGATTTTCCTGGTCAATGGTAATGTTAATATAA
This sequence comes from Oleiphilaceae bacterium, assembly GCA_047628385.1. Lineage (GTDB taxonomy): Bacteria > Pseudomonadota > Gammaproteobacteria > Pseudomonadales > Oleiphilaceae > PZPK01. Next base: position 7,893 of record JBLHVH010000127.1, on the reverse strand, counting down.
GCGTTTAAGCTTTCGTGTTTGAATTAAAGCCGATCATTAATAGACTTTAATTCAAACACGACATCGTTTTAGGGACTATTACTTTGGCGCTAAGTAAGTTTTTCAGTTCGAAAACCCATAATTAAGCTAACACACATCAGTAAAAGCACGAAGGTAAATGGCAACCCTGTAGAGATAGCGCCTGCCTGTAATGCCTGAATCGCTTCAGTACCGCCGACCCACAATAGGACAGCGGCAATCGCACCCTCCAATGACACCCAAAAAATACGCTGAGGTACCGGTGCATCAATTTTTCCGCCAGCCGTAATACTATCGATCACTAATGAGCCAGAATCTGATGACGTTACAAAAAAGACTAACACTAAAATAATGGCAATGACTGATAGTAGCGTGTTCATGGGTAGTTGATCAAACATCTGAAACATTGCTAAAGAAACATCTGTTAAGCCTTCGGTACCCAGTGCACCTACGCCATTCATAACTTGGTCAATCGCAATACCACCGTAAATAGACATCCAGATTAACGTGATGAAGGTTGGTACTAATAATACCGAAATCATGAACTCTCTCACCGTGCGCCCCGAAGAAATACGGGCAATAAACATACCCACGAAAGGTGACCAAGAAATCCACCACGCCCAATAAAATACTGTCCAGCCTTGAAACCATGCTTCATCTTCACGGCCATGTGGGTTACTTAATGGAATAATATTTTCTAGGTAAGCGGCCACAGTGGTTGGTAAATTACCCACTGCTACAGCGAAGCCAACCGATGCGACAACAACGAGTAAAACAAAAGCAATTAGCATATTGATATTACTCAGAATTTTTACACCGCCGTCTAGTCCTCTTACGACGGAAAGCGCAGCCAAACAGGTTACACCAACGATAATACCAATTTGTAAGCCAACGCCTCCTTCCATACCAAAGATATGATTGATGCCTGCAGCAGCTTGTTTAGCGCCTAAACCCAGAGACGTAGCCAAACCAAATAAAGTGGCTAATACGGCAAGAATATCAATAACATGCCCCATCCATCCCCAAGTACGCTCACCTAGAATAGGATAGAAACTAGATCGAATCGATAAAGGCAGCCCTTTATTGTATGAAAAGTAGGCGAGTGATAACGCAACCACGCCGTAAATAGCCCAAGGGTGTAAACCCCAATGGTACATCGTCGCGCCCATTGCCAGTCGTGCGGCTTCAGCTGTATTGGGCTCGACACCTAAGGGTGTTTTGTACCAGCCTGTTAAATAAGCAACGGGTTCTGCGACACTCCAGAACATGAGGCCGATTCCCATACCCGCGGCAAATAACATTGCCAACCATGAAATCGTAGAATGATCAGGCTTCGCATTTTTACCGCCAATACGAATTTTGCCATAAGGTGAAATGATCAAAGCGAGACAAAAGAAAACAAAGAAATTACCAGACCACATAAAAAAACTATCGAAGTTACCAATAATATCCCATTTTAATCCATCCAAAGCGGCTTTAGACGTCGCTGAATCTGTCAATAATATAGCCGCTAGAAAAATAAAAATCAGACTAGCACTAATCGCAAAAACAGGGTTATGGATATCAAGGCCCCACTTCTGAACATTATCTTGTCCTATCGAATAATCAGTATTGTGGATACTGTACTTTTTGTTTAATTTTTTCATGTAAAGCAGCCTTAAAAGGTGTCACATACCTTTAACCTAGTAGTAAAAAGCACATATTACAACCAAGTAGGTAAGCAACTACCTTAAAACAGAGCTATTCAATATCAACTAATGCTAAGTAAGTGCGAGGTTATCCAGTAACCAATTTTGAACACTGACTCTTTCATCGCCTTCTGCAGGCTGGTTTTGGTGATACTGACCTTCAGCGTCCATTTCCCAGCTTTGGCAGTTATCATCGAGATAATAGGTAAGTTCGGCCATCACACGTGCGATCTGCTTTTTATCTTCTATCGGGAAGCACGTTTCAACACGGTTAAATAAATTTCGATCCATCCAGTCTGCACTCGCGCCATAAATCTCATCATGACCATGATTGTGAAACCAATAAACGCGGGTATGCTCTAAAAAACGACCAATGATTGAACGTACTTTGATCGTCTCGGAGATATTTGGAATGCCGGGTCTAAGCGAACAGATACCGCGCACGATTAAATTTATTGGCACGCCTGCTTGTGAAGCGACATACAAAGCACGAATAATTTTTGGTTCAGACAAGGCATTTACTTTAACCGTGATACCGGATGCTTTACCCGCCTTTGCGTGTTTTGCCTCTCTATCGATGAGCGTAATTAAGCGGTCATGTAAGGTAAATGGTGCATGGAAAAGCTTTTTAATTTTTAGTATTTTTCCCATTCCCGTTAATTGCTGAAAGATTTTATGTACGTCTTTCCCAAGCGCATCATCGGCCGTTAAAAAGCTATAGTCGGTATATAACCGAGCATTGCTGGCATGATAATTACCTGTCCCAAGGTGCACATAATTTTTAAAACCGTCCGCTTCTCGACGGGCAATCAATATCATTTTTGAGTGGGTTTTATAACCAACCACACCGTATACAACCACCGCACCAGCCTCTTGAAGGCGACTAGCGAGTTCGATATTTTCAGCCTCATCAAAGCGAGCCCGAAGCTCTATTACGACAGTCACCTCTTTTCCTCGCCTTGCGGCGTCTACGAGTGCCGCAACAATCTCAGACTTGGCTCCGGAGCGATATAACGTTTGTTTAATCGCAACGACGTCTGGATCTTTTGCCGCTTGCCGCAAAAAATCAATGACAGGCGTAAAACTTTGAAAAGGGTGATGTAATAAAATATCTTTTTGGCGAATCGACGTAAATATATTCGACTTACCTTTAATTGATTTTGGCAAGCCCGGTGCAAAGCTAGGAAAGAGTAACTTCGGCCGATCAATCAGGTCTGAAAGCTGCATCAAACGTGCTAGGTTCACAGGGCCATGCACCTGATAAAGTTCTGCTGCACTTAGTTTGAATTCCTTTAACAAGAACTCAACTAAACGTTCAGGGCAATTATCAGCAAGTTCCAAACGCACCGCATCACCAAAGCGTCGAGATAACAGCTCACCTTTTAACGCCGACGCCAAATCCTGCATATCATCATGCTCTAATTCAAAGTCTGCATTACGCGTTAAACGGAATTGATAGCAACCCTTCACCTCCATACCAGGAAATAACTGATCCGCATGCGCATGAATAATAGAAGATAAAAACACCACATCATCGCCACTGGATATCTCGGCAGGTAGCTTCATCATGCGCGGCAAAGAGCGAGGAGCCGGTACAATCGCTAAACCCGTTTCTCGACCAAAGGCATCTTGGCCGTCCAGTTCCACGATAAAGTTCAAGCTTTTATTCACTAAACGTGGAAAGGGGTGCGAGGGATCTAAACCGATCGGATTAATAATAGGCAAAATTTCACGGTCAAAGAATTCCGCTAACCATTCTTGCTGTACGTCAGACCATTCACTTCGTCTTAAAAATCGAATGCCTTCTTTTTCTAATTCTGGCAATAAGACTTCATTCAGCATGTCATACTGTTCTTTTACTAAATCATGCGCGATATGGTTAATCGCATCTAGCGTTTGTAATGGCGTTAAACCATCAGGCCCAATGGTTTCTCGACCATATTTAATTTGATGCTTTAAACCCGCCACTCTTATCTCAAAGAATTCATCCATGTTGCTGCTAAAAATACAACAAAACATCATGCGGTTTAGCAAGGGATGTGAATTATCTGTTGCTTGCTTTAACACACGTTTATTGAACTGTAGATGACTAAGCTCACGATTGACATAATACTCATGGGCATGAAGTTCGATTTCAGTATCAGATTCGCTAATTTTTTTAGTCATATGGCTTACTTAGTCTTATGTAAAGTGAGTCTTGGTTAATGCTTCTTGTAAAATGCTTCTTTTTAAGGAATTAGGGCTGACAAAAAACTACTTAGCTTGCCGTAAAATACGCGCTGCGTCTTTTGCAAAATAGGTCAGAATACCGTCTGCGCCCGCACGTTTTATACACAGCAAAGATTCCATAATAGTTTGGTCTTTGTCTAACCAGCCGTTTTGTATCGCTGCCATATGCATCGCATATTCTCCACTGACTTGATACACAAACGTAGGGACTTTTAATTCTGTTTTAACCCGCCGAACAATATCTAAATACGGCATACCTGGCTTAACCATAATCATGTCAGCGCCCTCTTGGATATCCATCGCGACTTCGTGCAACGCTTCATCACTATTAGCCGGATCCATTTGGTAGCTTTTCTTATCGGCTTTACCTAAATTACTTGATGAACCAACCGCATCTCTAAATGGGCCATAGTAGGCCGAGGCATATTTAGCGGCGTAAGCAAGAATACGTGTTTCACTATAATTAGCTGCTTCTAACGCTTCTCGTATTGACGCTATACGGCCGTCCATCATGTCAGAAGGCGCAACAATATCGGCACCCGCTGCGGCATGAGATAGCGCTTGTTTAACTAGCGCTTCGACCGTAATGTCGTTCAGCACATAACCGGTATCATCAATAATGCCGTCCTGACCATGCGTGGTGAATGGATCTAAAGCGACATCCGTGATTATACCAAGTTCAGGTAAGTGCTGCTTCAGTGCTCTGACTGCTCGCTGTGCAAGCCCTTCAGAGTTCCACGCTTCTTTAGCGTCTAATGATTTAGCTTCTGGTGGCGTCACGGGAAACAACGCTATTGCTGGTATACCTAGTTCAACAAGCTCTTCCGCTTCTTTTAAAAGTAAATCAATACTCACACGCTCGACACCGGGCATTGATAGCACCGCCTCTCTCTTGTTCTCACCGTCTAATACAAACATCGGGTAAATTAAGTCATCAGCCGTTAGGGTATTTTCCCTCATAAGGCGGCGAGAGAAGTCTTGATTACGCATTCGCCTTAAGCGACTGGCTGGAAACTGACGATCATTTGCAGAAAACACAATGCACTCCGAATAATGTATAGCTTTATATCATTGACCCTTAGATGACAGCGTAAATTAGCAAACACATCAAATAAAGACCGCTTAAATAAGATTAACAGAAAGGCGTCATCAAAAGTCACAAAGTTAGATGCTTTACCTGACATTTCAATGACATTAGACTATTTATGTTTATAGCTTGCATAAGGCTTTAGCAAAACAACTCATAGCACCACTCGTAAAGTCATTCACGATAAAACTCAACATGAAAACCAATAAAATTGGGCTATTAATTATCTTTGTGGCGCTCTTGATTATCTTCTTTGGTTTAAATTTAAGTCAATATTTAAGCCTAGACTATTTTAGCCAACAAAAAGTAAATATTTTTCAGTTTCACGTACAATACTCGGCACTATCCGCCAGCATTTATTTGATCATTTATGTCATGATGACGGCTTTGTCATTACCTGCTGCAGCGTTGATTACGCTGATAGGTGCGCTATATTTGATTTAGTTGAAGGTACTATATTGGCTTCTCTCGCGAGTATACTTGGTGCCACACTTTCATTTTCAATGGCACGCACGTATTACGCGACTCGGTCGAAACGCGCTTTACCAGCACTGTTGAAAGCATCAATAAGGGTGTTGAAAAAGAAGGCGGCTTTTATCGCTTGGGCATTCACGTCACCTTGCTTAATCGATCTGATCGAATCATGCCTAAAGAAGATAGTGAAATATCTAATTATATAAAAGACAAGCTCAACGCGGATGGGCTATTAAGAGAGCAAGAGACAGTCTTTAGAAATAATTCGCTATCGGCTGAATCGCTACAGCAATTACGACTAATGATGAACACATACACGTCGCACCAAAAAACTGAAGACTTCTAATTTTATAACGCTGGGCAGGATCAGTTAATGCCGAAGTCCAGTTCTTAAAAGCAGCAGGTTCTGCCAAACAAAGCTGTGTTCGCCCACTTTTAGTACTCGTTAAACCATGTTCGTACAATTCATCTCGGTCCTTTAAATAAAGCACCAAAATCGAAAGGCTCGCAGCAATGATGATAGACGCTAAGTAAACTTCACCTAGAGAAATAGGCGCTTCAAACAAGAACGCAGCTATAAATAAATCTAAGCCCAACAGACATAACATAGACACAAGTAGTACAACTGTCTTACAAACTCGATTTTTACTTCTGCGTGTTTTAAGCACACGCAATTTCACTTCATCACCCACATGTAAATGACCAGAAACACATTGATCTATCGCGGTAAATCTAACTGACTCGTTATCAGTAAAATATTCTATTACTGGATAGAAGCCATTTTTTACGTAATTTGATGAATTCGTCTGAAGATTAATATTAGAAGTGAATACTTGTTGAATAGAGATAACTCGAGCATGCTTTGCGTAGGCGCCCCTTAGAAAACTAGCATAATTTCGATATAAGAAAATACCAACGACAGCGAGGGTTAAGCCCATTATTAAAATAAATGCATCCATTAATTGTTTCCTTCGCACCCAAAATCCATTCAGATACTTATAATTATTCTATAGAAACCACGCATGTGTGACGCGAGTCTCAAGACGAATGTCGATTGTCGCATACTTTTTGGACTATTAAAGCCTTTAAACAAAAAAAGCGCTTAAATTAAGCGCTTTTTTCAATTTTCTGTTCGTATACTGCAAACACCAAACTAAATTGGAGCAGTACCATAACTCATACTTGGTTTTTTAGGCGGGTCAGCCCTAACGTTATTTTCAACCTGCTGTACGCTTCCCCCGTTTAAAAGGAAAGACTCGACGTCATTATTTAACTGTCGACGCATATTAATTCGAACCTCTTCATGGGATTCGCTATTACACTCTTCAACTGCTGCTGCTTTTACTGCTTTTGACATAGTGATACCTATCTTTCTGTTTATGTCTGCTAATGGTTTTTCCCCTGCACATTCCATCCACTAGTAATACAATAAAACTTGTCGCCATCGACCTTGTATCTTTTGTCCATTTTTATACTTTACAGTGCATTAAATTCATCATATTACACTTCTCATTAAGAAATCAAGTTAAATCACTGGTTTATATAAGGTTTTGTTTTTAACATTTACGCATTATTGTAAGAGTAAGGCATATTTTTGTTAAACTACGTTTCAAATCGTTGATATTTGCAATGCCATGAGGCGACTTTAAAAATATTGACTAAGATTAGTTTATCAGCGCAAAGGAAAATAACGTAACTTGCGCATGAGTCTCTCCTCATCGTTATTTTCCAATCCTAGTTGTTAGTAGTACCTTCGAGGAATCTTTTAGATTCCTCTTTTTTTATCTCCATGACTACCTTAGAATTAAGCCCTCGAAACTAATTCTTTAACGAGCCTCTCAACCCGCGCTATGACCCATACTTTAAACAAGCCTATTTTATATTCATTTCGACGCTGTCCTTACGCTATGCGTGCTCGAATGGCCTTAGTTTACAGCCAGACAGTCGTAGAGATTAGAGAAATCGTACTCCGCGACAAACCAATATCAATGCTTGAACAATCACCAAAGGGAACCGTCCCGGTAGTGATTCTAAATGATGGTGATTTGTTAGAAGAGAGCTTAGATATTATGCACTGGGCTTTGAGCAAAAATGATCCAGAAAAATGGCTGCCAAACACTAAAACCTTAAACACTGAGATGGCAGATCTTATTAAACAGTGTGATGGCGAATTTAAAATGAATTTAGACCATTATAAATACGCTGACCGATTTCCAGAACATTCAGCAAGTGATTACCGACAGCTCGGCGAAGGTTTTCTAAAAATACTTAATCAACAGTTATCAACGCAAGCGTATTTGTATGGAGATAGAGCAAGCATCGCGGACATTGCTATTTTCCCGTTTATTCGACAGTTTGCCCATGTTGATAAAGTTTGGTTTGATCAATCCGAGTATG
>JBLHVH010000126.1:0-9582 GCA_047628385.1 Oleiphilaceae bacterium | reverse complement strand
TCAGTCGCTTACTCGACCATAAGCGCAGCGTCATCAAAGAAATATCCTGGCCAATGAATGAACCGTTAATGGCAGGCGAACGAAGTCGTTATTTCCCAGTGCCCATTAGCGATCATTTAAAACAAGATGAATACGTTCAAACCCAGGTTCAGAAAGTTGCTATTCAGCACTAACCCGCCGTTTAAACGTTCGAAGTAAAAAGCGCAGTTTCTGTTTGATCTCTTGCGCAGTTTGCTTTGGGTTCTCCTGCATAAAGCAATGACCACCCTGTACTTTTATAAAGTCATAATTAATATTTGCCTTATGCACCTTCGGCAACGACTTTATAACAAATGAATGCGTGTCTTCACCATAAAGAATCGTCATGGGTTTTTGAATAGTATTAATCGACTGCCATAAATTATGCGCATAAGCGGAAAATACAGCACTTTCAATCTTGGGAGGACATTTTAAGTGGAGAGAACCGTCTGCATGCTTGCTCAATGCATGGTCAATATAAGATTGCAGACAGTCATCTTTCCAGCCTTTAAACGTGCCTCGCTGATAAAAATACGACCACGCATCCGACTCACTCGCCCATACCATCGACCTGACTTTAGCTTGCTTAGCCAAGGTCATTCTTTTCATCAACCCCAGAGTTGTCATCACAGACATCGCTTTCGCCACTTTAGGCGAGCTATAAACGGGATCCATCAGCATGCCAAAATCGAACAAGTCAGGATGTTTCGCCATTATCAAGGTCGACATGACGGCGCCATAGCTATGACCTAAGGCTATTTTTGGCACACCACCCCAAAGAGGCGCGTAATGCTGCCACACTAGTGCAAAATTTCGTGCGCTTTTATTCCAACCAGGGTAAATCTCACCCGCATCACTTTCGCCATGCCCCTGGCCATCACTAATAAAAAAGTCATAATCATTTTGAAATTCAGCTAATAAGTGCTCGAATGTTAATCCGCTAAATCCGGTACCATGAATAAAATGCAATACAGGCTTACCGCTTGGCTTACTGTGGTAACCCCTAACGGTAAAACCAGCAGGTAATTTATATTCCCAGGTTTGCAATCCTTCGATAATGCTCAAAATTAACTCCATTGCTATTCAAATGCTGCGTTAGTGTCGCTAAATTAACACTAGGATAAGCCTGATCTCGCATCACGTGAATAAACCTAAGGGTGATAAACGCATCAAACCAAATATGAAAATCTTGCACAAACTGTGCTTGAGTATTCTTTTGACTTAAATGCTCAAACTGTTTTTCTACCTTCAATACCCTAAGAGCTGAGATAACATATTCCGCGCTCTCTGAAGGCATTTTATCGCGAAGCTGGTGAAATAATACCTCTGCCGACGCAATGGGCTGTTCAGCCTCTGAGACGATCACCAATAATTGCTTCAAGGTACTGAATATCTCGGGGTGATAAAATGTATACGTTAAAAGTGGGTCAGCCATTTCCTGCAATTTAACCAATGCAGGACCTGTTCCAAAGGGTACCCGATGACTAGGACGCCCAGAAATATTAATAATAGGACACTCAAGACTCAGTACTCGACCAACTTTGGCTAACTTATTCAGCAAATAAAAATCTTCTGCCCCCGATCTTTTGGGCATCCCTCTAACTTGCGCATAGGCGAGTGGTGTCACCGCGATTAATGAACCAATGGTATGAAACGCATAAGGTGAGCCGGCCCATTTAAGCTGGTCTACATAATAGCGTAGAGAAAGGTCGTACAAAGCCATTGACTGTTCATAATCTTTTTCAGCATGATGTTCAAAAGGGTAAATAATGGCAGAAGTCGCGTTTTCAGGTGCTGGGACATTAAAATAGTCTTGAGGAAGCACTACATCAGCATCACTGCTATGCAACCAAGCGACTGGCTCACCACCATTTTCACGTTGCTGAGCAATCAGTTTTAGCCCAAAATCCATCCCCAGCTTTCGCGCTAAGCCTACCCCTTGCTTTGCAGGTATTGCCTGTCCAGCTGAACATCGATCTAGAATATAAAGCCCTAACGTTTCGCTTACTTGAGCAAAATAAACACCGCTACTGCAATCTGTACTTTGATTCAACGTTTGCGCACTTAAGGTATCGACAAAGTGATTCATTGCTTCGAATGTACGTTGCTGTTCAACTTTCTGTGCGTTATCTGGGCTATTAAAGACCCAGATCATGACAGTTTTTTTTGGGTCGTTAAATGCTAGAAAGCGGTTTAGGTTTTCTATGGATTCATCAAAGATAGGAAGAACAAGTACTGACTCAAATCCAGAAGCCTGCACAACACTGAGCGCTTGAAGCGCTGGCTCAGCATAAGTAGAAAGATACTTCTTTATCGTTTTATCTAGTTGGCTCAAAACTTACCAGCTATGCTCAATAATCACGGCTAGTTGTTCTTTTTGTTTCGCTAATGCCTCGACACTAAAATGCTTTGCAGGGACTTTACCCCATATAGGAGCAGGCCATGCTATATCACCTTCAAAACGTACTACATGATGAATATGCAACTGACTGACAACATTACCCAAAGCCGCAGTATTGAGCTTATAGCCCTGATAAATAACCATCAAAGCTTGGCTCAAGAAGATAGACTCCGCATCTAGCTGATCTCGCTGGGCCTTATCAAGATGATAAAGTTCGGTCGCACCTTCAACTCTAGGAATTAATATCACCCATGGAAATTGCGAGTCATTCATTAATTGAACATCGCAAAGTGGCCAATATGCGAGATTAATTGTGTCATTATCGAGTCGAGCGTCTAATTTAAACACTGTGTCACCTTCGTGTCAGAAAAGTAGGCTGGGGTGAGTAAACGAATCCAAATAAATTTAGTTTTTTAAGCTTTGCTTCGTTCATCCACAACAAACAACATTTAAACGCTACAGAATTGTTCAGGTCAAAAGTAGGCTGGGGTAAGCACAGCGAACCCCAGCAAAATTTCACGTAATGTGCTTTGTTGGGGTTCGTTTCACTCACCCTAACCTACAAAAATATTTTAAACTTTACGTGCCTGCCAAGCTGCTTCCCAATCTAAAGCAGATTGAACGATCACACCTAGGTCATCATGATCAGGCTTCCAACCAAGAACTTTTTTGATTTTAGTATTATCCGCCATCAATGCATCCGGGTCGCCCGCTCTGCGCTCAACCTGTTCAGCAGGAAAGTCCTTACCAGACTTCTCTTTTACCATATCAATCACTTCTTGAACCGTAAAACCACTGCCATAACCACAGTTCAAGATTTGTGATTCACCACCTTTTGACATGTAATCCAAGGCCATAACGTGTGCTTTCGCTAAATCATCGACATGAATATAATCACGAATACAGGTGCCGTCTCGTGTCTCATAATCAGTACCAAATACTTTCATGCCTTCTCGAGCACCAGTGACACACTCACACGCAACTTTGATCAAGTGTGTCGCTTCTGGCGTAGCTTGGCCTAATTTACTTGTTAGATCAGCACCTGCGACATTAAAGTATCGCAAAATCACATGATTAAGATTTGATGCAAATGACAAATCACGAATCATTTGCTCACTCATCATTTTTGATGCGCCATATGGGTTAATCGGCAACAAAGGCATATCTTCGGTTAGTACTTTTTCATCAGGCATACCATAAACAGCTGCGGTCGATGAAAAAACCATGTAAGGCGTTTTATGTTTCTCAATAATACCCAATAGATTTAGGGTATTACGGGTATTGTTACGATAATACTTAAGCGGGTTTTCAACCGACTCAGGTACAACAATGTGCGCAGCAAAATGTAATACAGCTTCAAAATTATGCTCTGAAAAAACCTGGTCTAGCTTTTCTGTGTCAGCCACGTCACCGACAACCAACTGTCCATAGGTAACGGCCCATTCGTAGCCTGTTGAAAGATTATCGTATACAACGATATCATGCCCTGCTTCGCCTAATTGCTTCACAACATGACTACCGATATAGCCTGCACCACCTGTTACTAATACTTTCATTATTCAGAGCTCCCTATACTGAAATGCTTTCGCTAAAAAACTGAAGCTTATAATGCATGCGATCAATTTTTTGTGCGAGCGTTGATTTTAATTTGTTTTTTCTGTTCACGTCTAAATGCAAAAAAATCACTCATGACCTTACTGCATTCATCTGCCAATATCCCTTCATCATAGACTATATTAGTATTTACGGAAGGGTGTTCAAATAAGTTGTTTTGGCTAACCACTGCGCCTGCCTTCGGCTCTCTTGCGCCAAAAACAACACGCGCAATACGGGCATGAATCAAAGCTCCAACACACATTGTGCAGGGCTCAATAGTGACATACAAGGTTGCACCTGAAAGACGGTAGTTACCTTCATTTTTGGCAGCCTGTCGCACCGCATTTATTTCAGCATGTGCACTCGGGTCACAATTTCCAATCGGACGATTCCAAGCCTCGCCCAATACCACACCATCACGTACGACCAAGGCACCGACTGGCACCTCACCTTCTTGTGCTGCACGGCTAGCTAATTCAAGCGCGCGCAGCATCCATTTTTCATCTTGAGCTTGTGCTTTCAACTGTTCTTTCAAGACCAAAGCCTCAATATCAATTTTTACCTAACAAGTCGTTTATTCCCACTCAATCGTGGCAGGCGGCTTTGATGAAATATCATAAGCGACTCGCGATATACCCGATATTTCATTGATAATTCTGCCCGATACAAGCTCAAGAAAATCATAAGGTAAGTGTGCCCAACGCGCCGTCATAAAGTCAATTGTTTCAACCGCTCTAAGCGTTACAACATATTCATAACGCCTTGCATCGCCTACAACACCGACTGATTTCACCGGTAAAAATACGGCAAATGCCTGACTGGTTTTATGATATAAATCAGCGCGATATAATTCTTCAATAAAAATCGCATCAGCTTCACGCAGAATATCAGCATATTCTTTTTTTACTTCACCCAATATGCGAACACCTAAACCTGGCCCAGGAAATGGATGACGATAAACCATATCGAACGGCAGCCCTAGCTCTAAACCTATCTTACGCACTTCATCTTTGAATAATTCGCGTAATGGTTCAACTAACTTAAGCTTCATATCATCGGGTAAGCCACCCACATTATGGTGCGACTTAATTACATGGGCTTTACCTGTTTTTGACGCCGCTGACTCAATCACATCGGGGTAAATAGTACCCTGCGCCAACCATTTAACATTATCAATTTTTACAGATTCTTCATCGAACACTTCAATGAATGCGTTTCCGATAACTTTACGCTTTTTCTCTGGATCGCTAACGCCTTTAAGGCGAGATAAAAATAAGTCCGCTTTATCGGCACGAATAACTTTAACACCCATATTATCCGCAAACATTTTCATGACCTGATCGCCTTCGTTTAAACGAAGTAAGCCGTTATCAACAAATACGCACGTTAGCTGGTCACCAATCGCTTTATGCAGCATCGCCGCCACGACTGATGAATCGACGCCACCCGATAAGCCAAGCAATACATGGTCTGTACCCACTTGATTACGAATCGTTTTAATCGCATCGTCAACAATCTGGCTCGGTGTCCATAAAGCATCACATTCAGCAATATTAATTACAAAATGTTCTAAAATTCGTTCACCTTGGAGCGTGTGTGTTACTTCTGGGTGAAATTGTACGCCATAAAAGTTCTTCTCTGGGTGATACATACCGGCAATTGGACAAGAGTCAGTTGAAGCCATTATTTCAAAACCTTCTGGCATGCTGATTACTTTATCACCATGACTCATCCAGACATCTAACAAGGCGTTACCGTCAGTATCAACATGGTCTTTTATATCCGCTAATAATGTAGAACTGCCACGTGTATTGACTTGCGCATAACCAAACTCATGCACATCAGAACCTTGGACTTTTCCGCCTAGTTGCTCAGCCATGGTCTGCATACCATAACAAATACCTAGTACAGGAATACCTAAATTAAACACACTTTCTGGTGCGCGAGGACTACCCGCTACCGTAACAGACTCTGGGCTTCCCGCTAAAATAATCGCTTTAGGTTGATACGTTTTAATTTCTTCATTGGTCATATCAAAAGCACGAATTTCACAGAACACGCCAATTTCACGAACGCGACGCGCGATCAGTTGCGTGTATTGAGAGCCGAAATCAAGAATTAAAATACGGTGAGCGTGAATATTCTGGTGGTCAGTACTTTGTTTATCAGACATAAATAGGGTTTAAACCTCTTATAAACACAAAACGGGGCGCTCGAATGAGTTTGCCCCGTGAATCAAAAATTAATATATTTCTATAGCCTACTTTTAACCATAAACTAACAAAAAATTAACACGATGAATTCCCGCGTTAGACAGGAATAACGTACTAGACCTTAGCCAACACGGTAGTTGGGGGCTTCTTTGGTAATAATAACATCGTGTACATGACTTTCTTTCATACCGGCTGAAGTAATTCGGACGAACTGAGGTTTTGTACGCATTTCCTCAATCGTCGCACTTCCGGTATATCCCATGCTCGAACGCAAACCACCCATCAACTGGTGAATGATCGCGGTCATCGGTCCTTTGCATGCAACACGACCTTCAATACCTTCAGGTACAAGCTTATCAACGCCTGATTTTATATCCTGAAAGTAACGATCACTCGAGCCTTGCGATTGGCCCATTGCTCCCAGCGAACCCATACCACGGTAGGCTTTGTAGCTTCGCCCTTGGAATAATTCAATTTCGCCAGGCGCCTCATCGGTACCCGCCAATAAACTACCGACCATAATACTGTGTGCACCTGCAGCAATTGCCTTTGCAATATCACCTGAGAATCGAATACCACCATCAGCTATCACTGGAACGTCACGACCGTCCAAGGCTGCTGATACATCTGCAACCGCTGAAATCTGAGGAACACCAATGCCGGCCACAATACGCGTAGTGCAAATTGAACCTGGGCCAATACCAACCTTAACGCCGTCTGCACCCGCATCGGCTAATGCAATCGCCGCTTCAGCCGTCGCGATATTTCCGCCAATTACCTGCAGGTCTGGGTAGGTTTCTTTAACCCATCGAACTCGATCGATCACGCCTTTCGAATGCCCGTGCGCCGTATCCACCACAATCACATCGACACCCGCTTTCACTAAAGCGTCAATTCGTTCTTCGGTGCCTGCACCCGTACCGACAGCTGCGCCAACACGAAGCTGTCCAAATTCATCTTTAGAGGCGTTTGGAAAATCTTTAGATTTTTGAATATCTTTAGCCGTCACCAAGCCTTTCAATTCAAAGTCGTCGTTTACTACTAATACTTTTTCAATTCGGTGCTTATGCAGCAAATCTTTAATTTTTTTCGAGGTAGCGCCCTCTTTGACCGTCACCAAATTTTCTTTTGGTGTCATGATTTCAGATACTTTCGTATCTAAACTTCTTTCGAAACGAATATCTCGTCCGGTCACAATCCCTACAAGATCTTTACCGTCAACAACAGGCAAGCCCGAAATTTTATTCGCAGCCGTCAATTCAAGCACTTGCCTGACAGAGGTAGAAGGCGAAACAGTGATCGGGTCTTTCACCATACCACTTTCAAACTTTTTCACTGCACGAACAGTCGATGCTTGCTGCTCGATTGTCATATTTTTATGAATAATCCCAATCCCACCTTCCTGTGCCATCGCAATGGCTAACGGTGCTTCTGTTACTGTATCCATCGCAGCAGAAACAAGCGGAGTGTTCAGGGTGATTTTACGAGTTAGCCGCGTTTTAAGCGAAACTTCGTTAGGGAGTATGTCTGAGTAACCAGGTAGTAAAAGAACGTCATCAAACGTCAGTGCGTCTTGTGCGATCCGCAACATATAACTATCCTTCTATGCCGAGATAAAACGCGCCATTATACGGGCTTATATAACTCCCGTAAACGTTAATTTTGCCTTGTTTAATAAGGGTATCCTTTTAACTCGCTATTCTTTTCCAAACTATCAATCAAAACGCTAAGTCTTAAGAGTTCTTGGACGTACCAAAAGCGCCGTTATATTCTAGTACTAGACACCTAAGAGGGAATTGCATTATGTCCGTCGCCCCAAGAGTTGAAGCACACTTAGCAAGAGTCGGCGTTAATTATGACTTGATACAACACCCTGAAACTCATCGTAGTAGTGAAACCGCTAGATCCGCCCACATTCCTAGCGTACAGCTCGCAAAATCAGTGATGACTCACGATGGCGAAAACTATCGATTATGCGTCATCCCCTCAAACCATAAGTTGGTTATGTCATGGTTAAACCAGCATATGAAAGGCCACTACCGTCTTGTTCATGAAGACGAACTGAATGAATTATTTGACGACTGCCAACCTGGCGCCATTCCCCCTCTCGGTCAAGTATACGGACTGCCGGTTATTTGGGATAACAGCCTTAAACAGTTGGACGACATTTATTTTGAAAGTGGCGACCACCGAAGCTTGATTCACGTAAATCAAGGTTCTTTTATGCAACTAATGGGTTTACAAGATAATGATGCTATCAGTTGCCCATCTGACGATTTGGAGGGAAGTGCCTATTTTATACATTAACAGCAAAAGCCTTTCATCAACGTCGATAGCAACGCTGACGCTAAGACTTTACCTTTCCCTCCTTGATGAGGGCCTGCGGCTTCTTTTGAGGCCGCTTTAATTTTCAGCTTCAATGAAAAAACCAAAGCATCTGAATTGCACCCAATGCATATTCAACTACAATAATAGCTATATTGACTTCTGTCTTCTCACTTTTCTCGATACACACATAAACATGCATAACTGGAAACAATTCTTATCTATTACTTATGGCGCAATGACCCTCGTAATCGGAACAGCGCTTAGTCAGCCTGTACTATCTTCCAATCTGGAAAAAAGCGTCAATGAAGCCACCTTAATGCAACAGCAAGGGGCAACATCACAAGCCGTTATTCTAAATAGCCAAAACAAGACACAAAGATTGCTCACTGAATTCCAAATAATTAATAAAGAACTCGATCAACTAAAAGTCAACCAAGCGCACTTAGAACAAACGCAAACACAGCAAGTATTGTCTATGCAATCACTCCAAAAGCAATTGAGTGCAGTTGAAACTACTGAAAAATCGATCATTCCCCATTTATTATCGATGATCGATTGGCTTGATAACTTTATCGCGCAAGATATGCCCTTTCATTCCACAGAGCGCCAACAGCGTATCAATTATTTAAAGACCAGCATTATCGACCCCAACACCAGCCTCCCTGAACGTTACCGCAGAGTATTAGAGGCGTACCAAATTGAAAGTGAGTATGGTTACAGCATTGAGGCCTATTCTAAAACCATCAATCTGACCAGCTCATCCTTGCATGTTAAGCTATTAAGAATAGGTAGAATTGGACTTTATTTTCAAAGCGAAGATGGCCAACACAACGGTTATTGGGATTATAAAAAAGGGGCTTGGCGCAACGCATCAGAAGATCCCACAATAGACATTGAAGATGAAATAAAACAAGGGCTATTGATTGCACAAAAACAACGTCCTCATTCTTTATTATCGCTACCCGTCATAAAGTAGATAAACCAGGTTACCACATGAATTTTTTCAGTTTCATCACACTTACCTTC
>JBLHVH010000125.1:0-9719 GCA_047628385.1 Oleiphilaceae bacterium | reverse complement strand
GCTTAAAAAGAGTCATGGATACGCCATTAGCGGAGGCGCTTATTGCTGGTGTTACGGTTGGCATGTCAGCGCAAGGGCTAAGACCTGTTGCCGAAATACAATTTATGGGCTTTATTTTTGCGGCGATGGAGCAGCTTGCAACGCATGCGGCTCGTCTTAGAAACAGAACAAGAGGGCGGTTAAATTGTCCTATGGTTATTCGTGCTCCATATGGAGGAGGGATTCATGCACCAGAGCATCATAGTGAAAGTACTGAAGCACTATTTTCACATATTCCAGGCCTAAGAGTGGTTATACCCAGTTCACCGCTTAGGGCTTATGGCTTATTGTTAGCAGCAATTAAATCTAATGACCCCGTGATTTTTTTAGAGCCTAAGCGTATCTATCGATTAACTAAAAGCAGGGTTGTCGACGACGGTATGTGCTTACCTTTAGATAGTTGTTTTGTATTGCGAGAAGGGACCGATATAACCCTTATTTCATGGGGAGCGATGATTACGGAAACGATGGAAGCCGCTAAGAATATAGCCAAAAAAGGTATTGAGTGCGAGGTGATTGATCTAGCGACAATTTCGCCAATTGATCATAAAACGATTATAAACTCGGTAAAAAAAACAGGGCGGTGTTGTATTATCCATGAAGCATCGCGTAATTGTGGTGTCGGAGCAGAAATTGCTGCCAGCATATCAGAATATGCATTCCCCTTCTTAAAAGCACCTATTTCAAGAGTCTGTGGTTACGATACGGTGATGCCATATTTTAAAAATGAACATTATTTCCTTCCTTCAACTGAAAAAATTGTTCAGACAGTATTGGCCAGTATTATTTCTCACAAGGAGCTGAATCATGCAGTTTAAGTTACCTGATTTAGGAGAAGGCCTTCAAGAGGCTGAAGTCGTTGAATGGCTAGTAAAAGAAGGCGAACAAGTTGAAATTGATCAGCTAGTCGTACTCGTTGAAACGGCCAAGGCAGTCGTTGAGATACCATCACTAGTGAGTACGGTGATAACAAAAGTTTGTGCTTCAATTGGAGAGATGGTTCAGGTGAATGAAACGCTCTTTGAATATGAGGGCAACGCAATGCAAGAAGAGGTGAAACAAAAAAGCATCTCGGTAGTGGGAGAATTAAAAACGACCTCGGTGACGAATACAGAAGACTCATTTATCATTGGTTCTGATTTATCGCACCAACAGTTGAAGCTAATTAATGATCAGGGAATGCCTGCGCCACCGAGTATTATTGCATTTGCAAAAAAGCTAGGCGTCGAACACGAGTTATCTAAAGTGTCTTATGGTGAAGTGACGCATAAAGATTTAATGGCTGCATTAGAATCAAAAAATAAACCACCTGAGCATTCAAAGCACATTTATTTAAAAAAGAACGCATTAAATAATGGTAGTGGCGAAAACAAATTAGTGAAACTTACCGGCGCAAAAAAGGTGATGGCGCAAAAAATGAGTGAGTCATGTCAACAAGTGCCAGCAGTGACATTATTTGATGATGCAAATATTTCAATCTGGGGTAAAAAAGAGAATATAACCCTCAGGCTTTTAGAGGCTATGGTGAAAGCGTGTGTAGAGGTGCCCTTATTAAATGCTTGGTTTGATGAAAAAAACCTAACGATTCAAATGTTTAAGGACATAAATATTGGTGTAGCAGTTAATGTAAATGAGGGCTTATATGTTCCTGTTATTCACAGTGCGCAAGATTTGTCAAAGAAGGCGTTGAAGGAAACGTTAGCAAATTTAATAGCACAGGTTAAATCAAAAAAAATAAAGCCGCAAAAGTTATTAGGCGCTACGATAAGTATTAGTAATTTTGGTACCTTAAGTGGACGTTATGCGACGCCTATTGTGGTTCCCCCGCAGGTTGCGATTTTGGGTATAGGTAAAATTCGAGAAGAAGCGATTGTGTCTGATGGAAAAATCCAAATAGCTCAGATTTTACCCATTTCTCTGTCCTTTGATCACCGCGCTGCGAGTGGTGCGGACGCATCAGCATTTTTAATGCGCTTTATATCTGAATTACAAAATAGCTCTTTTAGGAATTAATTTTTGATCTTAATCCATCATGCACGTTATCTTATGTGTAATTAGGCGAAAACCAAGGTAGAATTATTGATGTCTATCATTAAGTATATATTTATAAATATAGTCGTCATTAGAAAATAGGTTCCCATGAAACATTTATTATTAATCGCTATTGCTGGTGCTGTTGGTGCGATGGCTCGATACACCTTGGTTAATTTTGTCGGTGGTCGAAACTTCCCTTGGGGAACGATGACTGTCAATATTTTAGGCTCATTTTTAATGGGCGTTGCTTATATCGTTATTGTAGAAAAAGCATTCATCTCTCCTGAGATGAAACCCTTCTTTATGACCGGCTTTTTAGGCGCATTTACAACATTTTCAGCCTTTTCTTTAGAAGCTTGGCAGTTACTAGATAGAGGCGAGACCATACAAGCACTTACTTATGTCGCTGGTTCTGTTATATTTTGCCTCATGGCTGTTATGGTCGGCGTATTTATGACGCGTTTAACACTTAACTGATTAAATCACGGTCTATTACTAGGCCAACTCAACATTAAAACCTAAGAAAAGAGATTATGTTAGATCCCAAATTAGTTCGTTCAAATATTGAAGAAATTGCGCAAAAACTGATTGTAAAAAAATATAAATTTGATACCGACCGCTTTACTGTCCTGGAAGAGAAGCGAAAATCGATTCAAACGCAAACAGAAGAGCTTCAGAGTGAGCGAAACACACGATCTAAATCCATTGGGAAAGCAAAAGCATCTGGACAAGACATTGCGCCCTTAATCGCCGAAATGGATGAAATTAGTAATAAACTTGAAACCGTCAAAGCAGAACTAAAATTAGTGCAAGATCAACTTAATAGTATTTTTGCGGGTATGCCAAATTTACCCGATGCCGAAGTACCTGAAGGTGAGTCGGAAGAAGATAATGTTGAAGTACGGAAGTGGGGCGAACCTAAAACATTTAGCTTCACTGCTAAAGATCATATTGAATTAGGTGAAAAATCTAAGCTGATGGATTTTGAAACAGCGAGCAAACTCACTGGCTCTCGGTTTGTGGTATTACGCGGACAATTAGCGCGTTTACACAGAGCGCTTGCACAATTTATGCTTGATACACATACGCTTGAAAATGGCTACGAAGAAACTTATTTACCCTATATTGTAAATAGTGATTCTCTATATGGCACTGGACAGCTTCCTAAATTTGAAGACGACTTATTTAAACTGCATGCTGATCGAGATTTTTATTTAATTCCCACAGCAGAAGTACCTGCAACAAATATAGTGCGTGATGAAATTATAGATGCAAATCAGCTACCGATTAAATTTGTATCTCACACCCCGTGTTTTCGGAGTGAGGCCGGATCGTATGGCCGAGATGTGAAAGGAATGATTCGTCAACATCAGTTTGATAAAGTCGAGATGGTTCAAATTGTAAAGCCTGAAGATTCTGATGCAGCACTCGATGCAATTACTAGTCATGCTGAAGGGATTTTGCAAAAACTTGAATTACCCTACAGGCTTGTTCTTTTATGTGGTGGTGATTTAGGTTTTTCTGCCGCAAAGACTTTTGATATTGAAGTTTGGTTACCTGGACAACAAGCTTACCGCGAAATTTCTTCCTGTAGTAACACCAGAGACTTCCAAGCTAGACGTATGCAAGCGAGATGGCGTAACCCAGACTCAAATAAACCACAATTAGTGCATACATTGAATGGTTCAGGCTTAGCGGTTGGACGTACAATGATTGCTCTGATGGAAAACCATCAGCAAGAAGATGGCTCGGTCAAGATACCTGAAGCTTTAGTGCCGTATATGGGAGGAGTGACCGTTATTAACGAATAAGTAGCTCATATTGGTATTTGAATGATGCTTTAACGTCATGACTAACAAGTCAGAAGTGTTAGAGGTATCGTTACCCGAAATATTAAGCTTGATCATACAGTTCTTATACCCCCGATAATTGATTTTTAAGGTACATTGATGGAATTCTTACCACTCTTCTTTAACTTGAAAGAAAGTACTGCGCTCGTATTTGGCGCTTCTGATGCTGCAGCCAGAAAAGTGGAAATTTTACTTAAAGCAAATTGCCGCGTAACGCTTGTCGCAGAGACGCTAAATAAAAGCCTAAAAAAAACGTTAGAATCGTCACTTTTTAAACATTATGCAAATGATGACGAAGCGTTGTGGGCAGTTGCACATATTGTGATTGCCGCTACTGGTGACGTGAGTGCTGATGAAAGAATTTCTGAGATGGCTAAAGCAAAAAAACTACCGGTTAATGTCGTGAATAGAGCAGACTTAAGTAATTTTGTATTTCCTTCTATTATAGACAGGTCTCCTATTATTGCTGCCGTCTCTAGTAGTGGTGAGCTTCCTGTGTTGACTCGTTTGTTACGGAGTCGTTTAGAAGCAACAATTCCACATGCTTACGGTCGTTTAGCTATTATTGCAAGAAAGTATCGTACTGAAGTTAAGCAACAAATTACATCTATCAACACTCGTCGGAATTTTTGGGAAGGTGTTCTTGAAGGCAAATTTGCTGACCTTGTTTTTTCAGGCCAAGAAGTGGCTGCTGAAAAGGAATTAAAAGAAAAGTTAGCACAACAGTTGAATAATAAAAATAAAATTGAAGGAGAGGTTTACCTAGTAGGTGCAGGCCCTGGCGACCCAGATTTGCTCACATTTAAAGCATTGAGGTTAATCAGACAAGCTGATGTTGTGTTATATGATCGCTTAGTGTCAGAACCAATACTTGCTTTAGTAAGACAAGACGCAGAGAAAATTAATGTTGGCAAAGAGCGATCAAACCATCTTGTACCACAAGAGTCTATTAACAATCTATTAGTCCAGTATGCAAAAGAGGGGAAACGGGTTTTAAGGTTAAAGGGCGGTGACCCATTTATTTTTGGTCGTGGTGGCGAAGAAATAGAAACACTTTCTGATGAGGGCGTTTCTTTTCAAGTTGTGCCAGGCATTACAGCTGCCTCAGGGTGTGCGGCTTATTCAGGAATTCCCTTAACACATCGTGATTACTCGCAATCAGTTAGGTTTATAACGGGGCATTTAAAAAACAATACCTGCGATTTACCCTGGGAAGAATTTGTCCATGAAAACCAGACTTTAGTCTTTTATATGGGGCTGACGGGGTTACCGATTATTTGTGAGTCACTCACAAAGCATGGCATGTCTCAAGATAAACCTATTGCATTAATTTCTAAAGGGACGACTAGGGATCAGAAAGTGCTAGTAGGGACTTTAAGCACAATATCGTTTATGGCTGATGAAGCTAAAGTAAGTGCACCGACTCTAATTATTATTGGCGATGTTGTTAATCTTCGAGAGAAACTAAACTGGTTTTCTTGAACTTCTGGTAGAGGGACATTATTTATCAGGAAATATAAAAATAAGCTAAACGATATAGCTTACTTTAAATAACTTGTTGAATTAAAAAACCCACCATAATACTACTAATAGCTGTTGCTAATATTATATCAATAAGCGTTAAGGGCTTGCTTTCCTGTCGCATGTTATTTCTCTCTTTATGTGTTTTAAGTAACGGAGCCTATTGTAACGAAAGTTTGGCAAAGTGTTACCGTGACAATTTGAAACATTGTAAAAGAACCTTTTTTTTAGATAACTAACGCTAAAAAGGTACTATTTTTATACGATTTATCAATAAAACGTTAGATTAAAATGTATAAGATGCGTGCTATTTGTATCAGATATCACAACGCTGACTAAAAATAACTTTGAACGGTAAAATATAATGAGTTGGGATCGTGACCGCCTATTAATGGACTTAAATAAGTTCTCTTTTCGCTCAAAACCTAAAATTAGTGGTGAAATTTTAAAGTATTATGAATTCTATAGTATGAATTTTAGTACTGAATTTGAAGACTTAGAACAACGAGTGGGTTGGGTCGAAACGAAAGACTTTAGGGTTGTACTCCAATCTTTTATACCAAAGAATGCAAAAGCAACCGTTTTTATATTTCATGGGTATTATGACCACGTTGGAATTTATCAGCATCTAATACGCTTTCTGTTGCAGTCTGGTTATGCCGTGGTCATCTATGATATGCCTGGGCATGGTCTATCAAGTGGCACCCCAGCCGCGATTCAGTCTTTTGATCAGTATCAAGACGCAATGAATTCATGCTTAGCAATGTGTAAGGGGTATCTTACACGTCCATACCATTGTGTAGGTCAAAGTACCGGTGGCGCTGTTTTAATTGACCGATTAATTAAAAAAGAAGGTGAAAATACTACGTTTGATAAAGTGGTATTACTTGCTCCTTTAATTAGGCCGAAAGGATGGGAGTCTATAGGCATCATACATTCAGCCATGAAACCATTTTTCAAAATTTGGCACCGATCTTTTTCTACGAATAGTTCTGACTTAGGCTTCGTTAAGTTTCTAAAAGAACACGATCCTCTTCAATCTAAGTGGTTGGCTGTAGAATGGATTAGCGCTTTGAAAGAATGGGTGCCAAAAATAGAAAATGGTCAGTATCTACAGAAAAAAATTCTAATTATTCAAGGTACGAGCGATGGTACGGTCGAATGGCGACATAATATTAAGGTATTAAAACGCTTATTTAGAGAAGTTAAAATTGCTTACATTGAAGATGGGCAGCATCATTTAGTTAATGAATCCTTAGATAAAAGAAAAGCTGTTTTTAAGGTGTTGTTGACTGAATTTGATGAAGTGAACTAGGTATTTACCTCAAACGAAGTTATGAATCCAGAAAATATGCGCTATGTATTGATATGCTGATCACAATAAACACATGACGCTCAATTAGTGCAAGTAATTATTTTGCAGAATGATTATATTGGATTGATTGTGCGTAAATAATAACTTATCGCTAAAATCAACTCAAATTAAGTAATGAAGACTAGTCTATATTCTTTCAGGTCTTTAGTTCAATTGATATTTAAAGTGCTAATTTACTGTGAATGGATTTGCTATGTTTAAACGAATATTTCGCTTTAAAAAACAAAAAGATATGAGGTTTCTTCCTTACGAGGATTACCGAAAAATTTCTAAGAATGACCTGTCAAAAAAGCAAGAGGTCACTAGTGCATGGATGCATTCACATGATGC
The DNA here is from genome assembly GCA_047628385.1 of Oleiphilaceae bacterium. GTDB lineage: Bacteria > Pseudomonadota > Gammaproteobacteria > Pseudomonadales > Oleiphilaceae > PZPK01. The sequence continues at coordinate 2,570 of JBLHVH010000125.1, read as the reverse complement.
TTTAAAGGTAACTATTGAGTCTTCAGATTCATCACAAACACCTATTTTAAGTATTGATCAGTTTTTTTCTGACTCACTTACTTCGACTAAAAGTAACGAAGTAGATTCGTATATACAAGTTGAGAACGAGATAGATTATCCTAATATCAGTAACAATAAATCTATATCTAACATCTACAAAAATGAATATGACTTCTCTAACAGTCTTGGTGTTTTTTCAGATACTAAAATATATTCTGCACTGATCTCCTCCGAGCTTAAACAGCACAACACAAATTTGAAGTATTTTAATCACCCTAAAAACTTTATTTCTAGTCAGTATCCTTTTTTTGATAATGTGACTGCGTGGATCGTGTTTTTGTCTGAGGAGGCTGATGACAGTTTTTTGGAGACTTTTATCGATCGATATATAGACAAGCCATGTTTATTCTTATTCGCAAAGGGCAATCGAAATAAAACAGTCCAAAAGGTGAGTCGCTTTTTGGTCGATAATCACTTAATAACGAATGAAAGTACTACGTCATTAAGTGAAGTCTAGTATTAAACAATAATCTGTTGTACCTAATATTTATCCAAGTTCTTTTAATGATTGTTTCTATTCTGAATTACTGGGTTGTTACTATATAGACTTTCTATTCTGGATAGGGCGTTATCTGTTTTTCTGCAATAATCTTTATTTTCGAGCGCATAGCTAAATACAATACTAATGCGATATGTATTTTTATCTTTAGTACACTCCGTCACAATAGCGCATACATTTGATTGCAAAATATACTTACCTTTAAATGCTACGATTACTTTTTCTTTTGGTTTTAACGGTCTTTTTGATCTAATCGCCATGCCATAGCGATTGATATCAAGACAAAAAACATCGAATGAAGGTGAAAACCATTTTGTTAGGCCTATGGACTTAATTGAAATATGTAAATCAGGTGCTTTATGTCTGCGCTTAATGCGACGCTCGGCCCAATTAACTAATTTAATGTTATTTAGTGGGTTAATAGTAAGGTTCCATTATGCTATTAAATTTAAATTTAGGTTGCCAACTCTAAAAAGGCAGCTCTATCGTAATTTTATACGTTTCGTCTTTATAAAACCAATTTTTTACTGTAGATATTTCTCATAATTTAAGTATGTGCTATCTATCGATTGTTTTTGTTTATGCAAACAATCGATAGATAGCACCTAGTAACATGAGAAATTAGTGGATAGTGATTTGCTGAACGGTATTTGTACCTTGAATCTTTCAGGCAAATAGCGATAATGGCACGAATTTATTTACCGACTTAAAGATCACGTATTTTCTAATGTGGTTATTTTAGTGAAGGCTTTTTTTTAGTGGATAAATATGGACAAGGCTCCAAAGCATAACCCTGTTAGAGGCTCTAAGCTTGTTAGGCTTTTATCTGAGTACAAAATGACAAATATAGAAGTCTCTCATAATAATTTTGCCGAGCGACTTGGATTATTAGTTGACCTATCTGATTCTGTTACGCTTTCGGAGTCACTGCGTGCCATTCCAAAAATGTCACACAAACTAGCAGATGGTAAGGTAGACGCTAAATGTGATCACTTAGTTCAGGAGTTTTTAACGCAAAGATCGATTGTTTTTAAATCAATACTTAAAAGTTTTGATTTAAACGCTGTTTTTATACCGTTTAAATTGCCTGCACCTACTTCAAATACGTCTAATAAAGAAGCGATAAATTTTGATCCGTATAAACGCTTTTATTTATTGCATCAAAGCGAACTAGACTTTAAAACAGAAAAATTACGAACATTTGTACGTAAGATAATTACAGATCGATCATTAAATCTTGCTCAATTAGCCGAGTTAGATAAAACATTTAGTCAAAGTATGATGGTACATACTAGAAAGCGTTTCTCGATCGTACCAAAACTTTTAGAAATTAGATTTAAACAACTTTTTTCTGAATATCGTGAAACATTTAAAGATAGTGATTTTGTAGATAAACCTTTATTTTGGATAAACGAAACTGGTTGGCTGACACAATTTTATTCTGAAATGCAGCAATTGCTATTGGCTGAATTTGACGTGAGATTACAGCCTATCATTGGCTTAGTTGAAGCATATAACGAAGAGATGTAGAGAAATAATATGACAAGATTTATTTTTACCACCGTATTTCTATTGGGCATCAGTGTTATTGCTTGGATGGGCGTTGGTTTTATTGGTACCAATTTATTAGCCCTCACTATTATTGCGGTAATTGCATGTGTCTATATTGCTGGTTTCATAGAGCTTATACAGTTTAGAGGTGCCACCTCATCGCTGAATAATTTCCTTTATAAGTTATCTATAGAGCAACCGCTATTAGTCACTGAATTAGATCAAAAATTATCTAAACTACATGCCTCTTTATTGAATTCGGTGCGTTTGCGTATTGAAGGCGAGCGTGTACCCTTACCAGCCCCTGTATTGAGCCCTTATCTTGTAGGTTTGCTTGTTATGCTTGGCTTACTAGGTACCTTTGCGGGAATGGTTGATACGTTGCAAGGCGCTGTTATTGCTTTAGAGGGAACAACTGAATTACAAGCAGTTAGGGCAG
>JBLHVH010000124.1:0-9856 GCA_047628385.1 Oleiphilaceae bacterium | reverse complement strand
GATAAAATATTAGCGGTCTTAGCTTGTTTTAGAATCGGTTCCATATCTTGCATAACCTGAATTTGAGCTTGTGCAGCGCCAACCTTAGCGGCAACGGCTTCAGCAGCGCTTATTGCTGTTTTTTCGGCTATTGTAGTGCCTGAAGCAGAGCCTGATTTACTTGCAATGTCTTTAATTTGTTTTACAACTTCGGGTGATAACTCTGTTTGTTGTTCGAGAAGGTCACGAATAGATTTTATTTCGCCGGTAATAAGGCTTTGTAGTTGTACAGTTGTTTGTTTTAGGCTTGCATCTAATACGGGTTGAGATATTAAATTTTGATTTTGATCTTGTCTTGAGGAAAGCTTGCGTATGTCACTCTGATTCTCGGTAATATTAGTTTCTAAACGATGGATAGAGCTAGAAATAGGTTGTAGCGCATCTTCGATAGCACGCGTAACTAAACGTGTTGAAACTTCCTCAATCAATTCCTTACTCATCTCTTCTTCCTCTGGTTCTGTCGTTGTCTCTGTTATAATTTTTTGTTTTGTTTCTACTACTAATATTTTCTCTTCAGAAGCGGCTGACGAAACTGGATCTGCTTGTTCTGCAGGAGGTCTTGTTGCTAAATGCTCATTTAGTTCGGCTATTATTGCTAATAGGCGCTCGGGTTTTGCGGGTTTACCCAGCATACCTGTTGCACCAGAAGCATCGACTAACGCCTCATATTCTGGACCTTCTTTAGAGGTATACATAAAGATAGGTATTAGTGCGGTCTGAGGGTTTGATGTAATTTGCTTGGTGGTTTGTAAACCATCCATCCCTGGCATCATATGGTCCATGAAGATAACGTCAGGGTAAGGTCCTGACTCAAGCCTTACTAGGGCATCTTCTCCTGATTCGACCATTTCGACTTCAAGCCCCACTTTCTTAACCATACGGCTAAGCATTATTCGGGCAGATTTGGAGTCGTCGACGACGAGAGCTGTTTCAACAGCCATGTATTCTCCTGAAAACTTAGTAAAATAGAAATAATAATTAAACTAAGCATAGATGATTTCAAGAAAATTACAGAGATTATTTATATTTTTTAGTGTTTAAATAATGAAATTAATTCAGAAGGGTGGTCTATTTCATAATCTGCTTGCCAGTCAGAAACCTTTTCCATATCAAGTATATACCCATACAATGCTGCAACTGTTTTCATAGAAGCTGCTTTTCCAGCAATGATGTCTCGCTCATGGTCCCCAACATAAATTGTTCTTTCAGGTTTACAATTTAAGCGTTCGCACGCTAAGAATAGTGATTCAGGGTCAGGTTTTGCTTTAACGACATCGTCAGGACACAGCGTAACAGCACTGCGAAGGTTTAAGGCTAATTTATTAAGGAGAATGTCAGTAAACCGTTTAGGTTTATTGGTCACGATCCCCCAGGGTATATTGAGCGATTCATAATATTTCAAAACATCCTCCATACCGCAAAATAATTGCGCTTCATTACCGACTTTTTCTGCATAAAGTTCAAGTAATTCAAGTCGCTTTTTTTCAAACTCACTCTGGCCCGACTCGCCACCAAACGCTAATTTAGTTAGTGCGCGAGCGCCATTAGATACTGTATCTCTAATTATTTGAGCGGGTAGTGGAGGGAAGTCATACTTCTGCCGCTGGCTATTTAACACTAAAACAAAATCAGCGGCGGTATCTACTAAAGTGCCATCTAAATCAAATAGTATGGCGTCAGGCTTAAATAAAGCACTCACTAAAGCTTGGTCGCATGCATTAAATAGTTAACGTTTACGTCTCTAGCCAGCTTGTATTGCTTTAATAGCGGGTTGTAGGTCATGCCGGTTAAATCTTTAAATTCAAGGTCAGCTTGACGAATATACGCGCTGAGTTCAGAAGGTTTGATGAATTTCTTATATTCATGAGTCCCTTTTGGGAGCATTTTTAATACATGCTCAGCACCAATAATTGCGAAAAGAAAGGCTTTTGGGTTTCGATTAATTGTGGATAAAAATAATTGTCCACCTGGTTTAAGCAATTTAGCGCACGCTTTAATTACGGAGCTTGGGTCAGGCACATGCTCTAGCATTTCAAGGCAGGTAACCACATCAAATGTGCCTGCTTGTTCTTCTGCTAACGCTTCCACTGTAATTTTTTGATATTCTACTTCTACACCCGACTCTAAACCATGCAGCTTTGCAACAGCTAAGGGTGCTGCACCCATATCTATCCCTAATACGTGAGCGCCTCGCTGACATAAACCTTCAGAAAGAATACCGCCACCACAGCCTACATCTAATACACGTTTGCCAGGTAAACGCGCTCTTTCATCAATATAATTTAATCTCAAGGGGTTAATATCATGAAGCGGTTTGAATTCACTTTCTTTATCCCACCATCTACTAGCGAGAGCTTCAAACTTTGCAATTTCATTCGGGTCGACATTTTGAGTTGCTTGATTCATATTATTTAGTATTAACCTTTATCTTGCTCGCCCAATGCTGAGCCTTAAGAATAATTTCTTTTACATCTAAGTTGAGTAGTTTTCCATCTTCAAGTAATAGCTGTCCATTAATCCAATGGTGACTGACTTGGTTACAAGCAACGGAGTATACAATATCTGAGATAGGATCAAAGCTAGGTTGGCTATTTAATTCATCTAAATTAACAGCGATTAAATCAGCACATTTACCTAACTCAATTGAGCCCGTTAGCGATGTAATGCCTAACGCTTTTGCACCATTTATGGTTGCCATCTCTAATGCGGTCGCTGCATCTACCGCCGCAGCATTATTGGCTATGGGTTTAGCTATTAATGCTGCGGTACGTAACTCTCCAAACATATCTAGGTCATTATTACTGGCCGCTCCATCAGTACCTAATGAAACATTGATACCTGCTTCCAGTAATTTTGCTGTTTCACAAAACCCACTTGCTAGCTTTAAATTAGACTCAGGACAATGAACTACATTGGCAGCACTGTGTTTGATAATACTAATATCTTCATCACTTAGTGCGGTCATATGTACACATTGAAGCGGGATGTCGGGTGAAATTAACCCAATATTTTTAAGGCGCTGTATCGGACTTACGCCAGATTGCTTTATTGCATCATCTATTTCTTGTTGAGTTTCATGTAAATGAATTTGTATCGGTAGTTTGAGTTCGATAGCGATATCGCGGATCGTTTTTAGCGGCTGGTCTGAAACTGTGTAGGGGGCATGTGGCCCTAAGCCTATACTAATCAAATTATGTTGATCATATATTTGGTTTAAATCTAATGCTTTTGCAATGTACTCCTCTGGTCCAGAACCCCATACGGTTGGGAAATCGAGAATTGGGCAGCAAAACTGTGCGCGTATGCCTATTTTGTCTGCAACTTGAGCGGCAATGTTAGGAAAGAAATACATATCACTAAAACAGCTCGTACCCCCGCGAATCATTTCTGCAATGGCAAGCTCAGTACCATCTCTGACGAATTCTTCAGAAACCCAAGCTGCTTCCGCTGGCCAAATATGATCATTTAGCCACTCCGTCAGGGGTAAATCATCTGCAAGACCACGAAATAAGCTCATTGCTGCATGCCCATGCGCATTAATTAAACCCGGCATTAGAGCGTGTTGGCTCAATTTAAACTCTTGTTTAGCAGTATAAAGAGCGGCGACATCAGCAGTAGGAAGCATTGCAACGATTTTATTTTCTTGAAAGGCTACACTATGATTTTCTAATACAAGACCTTTAGGAATAACAGGAATAATGTATCGCGCGTGAATAAGCGTGTCGACAGCTTGCGTTTTGATGGGCTTGTTCATAAAAATCCGTAGTTAGGGCTGATGATTACCTGATGCATAGAGTCAAATGTATAAGGTACTCTTGGGTAACGAAGGGTTCGTATAATGCTCTTTAAACATAATGTTTAGAAATAACAAAATCAAGGCCTCGTGATAAAATTGAGTTTATTTATTACGCATATCAAACCTAAGTTTAAAATTGCGCTAACTAAATGATAAAATATAGTTTCCATTTAAGTTGATGACTATTTTGAGTGCTCCTATAATAAATGAGTAGGCAAGGTGGCTGAGTCGTTAATTTAAAATAGAATCGATTTATAAAATCTGCTAGCCTACTTTTATTTTCAATTTTAGGCCGCTTTTATGACTGAAAAAAATGAAGAATACGCATCAAAGCATTCAGAGTCGACTCAGTGGTGGCAGCAAGAAAAAGTTAAGTTGGCCAAAGGTGATGCTTTACGATTTTTGCAAGAAAATAAAGAGCGTCTTGAAAAATCTATCGCCTCAATTCATGAACGGAGCTTAGGTTATCGAGCGACAAATGTATTATTTGCATTTATTAGTACCATAGCAGGGCTTTTTGACAAATTAAAAGATTTTATTGTTGCTGCTTTCCTGAAAATTCCAGCGCCGAAAGGCTTAAAAGATTATCTACACTCCATACTAAATGTTGTTAACTTTCAGGGGATAGTTGGTTTTTTAACAGCAAAGTTTTATTCATTTAAGCAAGCGCCACAAAATGTTAGGGCAGTACAAATGATGGATGACATTATTGCTTTTGCGAAACGTGATGGCTTAGATGTTAAAAAACACTTTCCAGATATAGCAAAAAAATTCCAAAAGCGAAAAAATCAGTTATTGCAGCACAATTTTTTTACTGAATTTAGCAAATCTGGTTTAGAGCGTTTCTTAGCGACACCATTTTCATTTCATCGGTCTATTTACCCTGTTTTGCCTGACAGCACAATGTGGCATAAGTTATTTGAATATCTCGAACGCAAAAATGTTAAAGATCTAGTGCTTGTGGGTGACAACGGACAAAGGGTCTCTGTTGAACACGACAGTAAGCATGCGATAGGTTCATCTCAAGCTGTTCGTGCCTTATATCAAGCGTCAGTATTGAAAGCATCTGGGCAGCGGGTTTTCATTATAGGGCATCATGAGGGCTACGTTGGCCCGTACATTGTTCGTAGCGTGTTACGTCGATTGGGCTTTGATAATTTAGCTGCTAACTGTAATACAGTTGTGGGGCCGCGTATGTTTTCAAACTTAGTTTTAAAGAATGGCGCAAGAAACGTAGGGAATTTATTTTTGACGCTCCCTTCGCAAAAAACGACTCAAGTAAAACATAAAGGTTTGGCTGAAGCGTTATTAAAAAATGGGAGGCGTTCTCAGTTTTTGATTAAAATGCCTAATTCTGGATTAAAACTTATTGAGCAAATGTCATATACAGACTTTATGAATAAATTAGTTCGACCAGATGAACTAGGCTTTAAGCAGGTTTGTGCTCAATTGCAGACAATAGAGCAAGAGGAGTTGGCAGAATACTTAGCTTTTGCAAGATTAAATAATGCCTTAGAAGAATTAGACCGCGCTGATTACGACTTATTTAAGAAAATAATGTATGAACCCTTTTTAATCTTTCCTGAAGGATCTCGGTCTTACACAGACAAAGAAGGCAATGTCACCATGAAGTATGTTAATCCTCGCTATATGGAGGCTTATTTAAGGCCTAATGATATTATTCTCCCCATAAACTTAGTAGGTGGGTCAGATATTACGACAGGCTGGCGATTGAGCCCTGCTACGCTTGGCTTGTCTATAGGAGAGCCAATTAGTGTTAGCGCTGAGATGATTCAAAATTATGCCGTTGAAGGTATAAATGTAATGAGAAAAATCGCTGCACTTCCAAATATCAAAGAAGTCTATTTTGATGAGGATATACAGTCAGGTAATAAAACTAACGATAAAGCTGCTTAAGTTAACGCCAAAGTCACTAAGGTCTAAGTTAAGTACATGACCAATCTATATATTTGTTTACGTCTAAAATCGAGTGCATCGCTTAACTGAACTTAGCTTTTACCTATTTTTTTTGTCATGTTGAGTATCTTTATATTTCATGCGGATTAAAAATAACTTAATCTTAAATCTAGATAATAAATATAAGTTATTGAAAAAAAACACTTTTAATTGTTTTAAATTATTGCTGTTGCTATTGGTATTCATGAGATTTATACCGGAAATAAAATAGATATATTTCATTTATTGTCTTTAATTCATTAGAATTCGTCCTGAATTTATAACTTGTTTCTTTTAGCAACCAAAAGCACTCATGTTCTTAGGTTTTTAAAAGTAATCTAATACCTTACATAAGGATTAATAAATGTCAGCATACCAAGACAGCATTAAATCAGTTTCATCAGTAATTGAAGCAAATGGCAACAGCTGGGCAGCTATCAGCCCTGAATCAATTGCTCGCATGCGTGCCCAGAACAAATTTAAAACTGGTCTAGACATTGCTCAATACACTGCAGATATTATGCGTGCAGACATGGCGGCATTTGACGCTGATACTTCAAAGTACACGCAGTCTTTAGGTTGCTGGCACGGTTTTGTTGGCCAACAGAAAATGATTTCTATTAAGAAGCATTTTGGTGGAAAAACTGATCGTCGTTACCTTTACCTCTCTGGTTGGATGGTTGCTGCACTTCGTTCAGACTTTGGTCCTCTTCCTGATCAGTCAATGCACGAAAAAACTTCAGTTGCTTCTTTAGTTGCTGAGCTTTACACCTTTTTACGTCAAGCTGACGCACGTGAACTAGGCGGCCTTTTCCGTGGACTAGACGCTGCAAACGAAGCTGGTGATTCTGCAGAAGTAGCTAAAATTCAAGCAGCAATCGACGGACACGTTACTCACGTTGTACCAATAATTGCTGATATCGATGCTGGTTTTGGTAACGCTGAAGCGACTTACCTAATGGCTAAGCAGATGATCGAAGCGGGTGCTTGTGCACTTCAAATCGAAAACCAAGTTGCTGATGAAAAGCAATGTGGTCACCAGGACGGTAAAGTAACTGTTCCTCATGCTGACTTTCATTCTAAAATTCGTGCATTGCGCCATGCATTCCTTGAATTAGGTATTGATAACGGTATTATCGTTTCACGTACTGACTCTGAAGGTGCTGGTCTTACTAAAGAAATCGCTGTTGTTAAAGAGCCAGGTGATCAAGGCGACGTATATAACTCTTTCCTAGACGTTGAAGAAATCGACGTAGCTGACATGGCTGAAGGCGATGTTTGCTTCAACCGTGACGGAAAGCTTGTTCGTCCTAAGCGTTTACCTTCTGGTTTATACCAGTTCCGTCAAGGTACAGGTGAAGAGCGTTGCGTATTCGATTCTATCGAAGCTATTAAAGCTGGTGCAGATCTTCTTTGGATTGAAACTGCGACGCCAAACGTTCAAGATATCGCTGATATGATGAACGATGTTCGTAAAGAGATTCCAGATGCGAAACTAGTTTATAACAACTCTCCATCGTTCAACTGGACACTAAACTTCCGTCAGCAGCAGTTTGATGCAATGGAAGCGGCCGGTGAAGATGTATCTGCATACGTTCGTGCTGATCTAATGAAAGCGGAGTATGATGAAACTGCATTGTCTGCAAAAGCTGATGATAAGATCCGTACTTTCCAAGCGGATACTTCACGTGAAGCGAATATATTCCACCACCTAATCACTCTTCCTACTTACCACACAACAGCATTGTCTGTTGATAACTTGGCGAAAGATTACTTCGGCGAGCAAGGTATGTTAGGTTATGTTGCTGGTGTTCAGCGTAAAGAAATACGTCAGGGTATTGCATGTGTTAAGCATCAGAACATGTCTGGTTCAGACATGGGCGATGACCACAAAGAATACTTTGCTGGTGAAAACGCGCTTAAAGCAGGTGGTGCTAACAATACTTCTAACCAGTTCGGCTAAATTGAACTCGGTTACTTAAGCTTTGACTAAATAAAGCTTGGGTCGAAAGTGTTTGAAAAGGCGACCTCTTGAAAAAGAGTGTCGCCTTTTCTTTAGATTTAATGCAATAACTTATTGAGTGAGATTGATTATGACGAATATCCCAAACAGCTTACAAGATGCGAAAGATTTACTGACTAAAGAGGGTTTTAAGGTTGGTAGTACTTGGTATCACGGCACCTCGTCAGCATTAGTTGTCTCAATAAAAGAGCACGGGTTAAAGCGTTCAGGTGATAAAGCTTTAAAACAAACAGCAAAACAAATTATGGCAACGATTGGAAATAGTTATACAGAATCAATCGAACCTGTTTTTTTAACGCAAAGTAAAGAGCTTGCTTATTATTGGGCAATGCAAACGGTTAATGAACGTGTGGTGCATACGGGCTCTGAAGAAACGCCTGTTGTTTTAGCGATTAAGTTGCCGGAAGACATAGATAACAAAGTTAAGCCTGATGTGGGGGCTGCCAGCCTTTTACTCGTTGAAGGAAATGACTTTTTAGAGCATCTAGGGAAAGTATATAAAACTCACGGTTTTGAAGAACCTGTGTTAGACCCTGCTAAATCAGATCGTTTAGATTACTTAAATAAATTAGGTATGGCGTATATAAACACAGATATTGACGTTAAATACTTAAAAGTCTTGGTATAAATAAAGCATAGTATCGATATTAACTATTGATCTGCTAGGTAGATTAATGAATACACTTGATTGCGGTCTAAAGCTTTAGCTTCATAGACGGCACCTTTAAAAAAATCTACAGCACATGAAATATCTCTATTATAATCGGTAATGCCTAGCGAGGCGGTGACCAAAAGCAAGGCTTCTGGGCGAGCTTTGGCTTAATTTTCGGATTCTGCTAGTCCTTTTTTATCCCTTCGCCTTAAATGATGATCGTTGAATCATTATCAATTGCTTACTCATCGATTGAAGTTACGCCTGACTAGTGAATACAAACAGAAAATAGTATTAATTGCTTTGAATTTATAATGGCTTGTGCAGAGGGAATTTAAGAAAACCTTCTTCACTCTTGAAGAAGGTGAGTAGTGATAGAATTCACTGTCTTTATTTTTTGATTTGATACCCCGTCTTAAATATCCACCAAACGGTGACCATGCAAAGCGATAAGAACCCTAATATCATAATAACGCTTGTCATAAGACTAACGTCTGAAATTTCATAGAAACTCCATCTAAATCCGCTAATCAAATAGAGCACAGGGTTGAATAGTGTGACAGTTTGCCAAAACTCAGGCAACATATTTACCGAGTAAAATGTGCCGCCTAAAAACACTAACGGTGTGACGATTAACATAGGGATGATTTGTAGTTTTTCAAAGTTATCAGCCCATATACCAATAATAAAACCAAACAAACTGAATGAAATGGCCGTCATTATCATAAAGAAAAGCATCCATATTGGATGTGCTATTTCTAATGGTACAAATAAGCCCGCTGTGGCGAGAATGATTAGGCTTAGAATGATCGATTTTGTCGCAGCGGCACCAACATACCCAATTAATATTTCATAATATGACACGGGAGCAGAAAGCAGTTCATAAATAGTACCTGTGAATTTAGGGAAATATATACCAAACGATGCATTCGAAATACTTTGAGTTAGTAATGAAAGCATAATTAAGCCAGGTACAATAAATGCCCCGTAGCTAACTCCTCCAATCTCTGTAATTCTAGAACCAATCGCAGAACCAAAAACTATAAAATATAGAGAGGTTGATATGACGGGTGAAACAATGCTCTGAAAGATGGTTCGTTTTGTTCGAGCCATTTCAAATTTATAAATTGCCGAAATAGCGTAACGATTCATGGGGATTCCTTTACTAATGAAACAAATATATCTTCGAGTGAGCTTTGGTCTGTTTTTAAGTCAGTAAATTGTATCTCTAGCTCGGAGAGATGCTTTAATAAAGTCGCAATACCAGTGTGTTGATCACTTGTATCATAAGTGTAGATAAGTTGTTTGCCTTGATTTTTTAATTGGATATCAAAACTTTTAATGCTGGGTGGAATAGTCGTTAAATTAGTTTTTAAATCGAGTATTAATT
>JBLHVH010000123.1:0-9856 GCA_047628385.1 Oleiphilaceae bacterium | reverse complement strand
TACTGCTTTCTCCGCCGCCAGTACCCGCATTGCCACAGGCTAAAAGTATCACACTGAAAAGGGTGATATGAGAGAGTTGTAAAAAGTATTTTAACATAATGACAATATGCCTGTGACTGAATGGGCTAACAAATAGACTGACTAATAAAGGCTAAGGCGTAACTATACACCCCTAGATAATAAATTCTGTGATGTTTTTGTGATTTTAGTGTCTTGATTTAAAAATGCATTACGCGAATCTTTATTATGCTGAAAAGTGTGTTTTCCAACGATCACCTTCAGTCTCTCGCCATTGAATCAGTGTTTGTAATTCATCCAGTAGTGCACTTATATCTGTATTAATAGCAATGTGCCCGGAATTCTTACTTAGCGTTTTTAAATGATGCTCTGTATTTTGTACGATGGTTCTCAGTTTTGGTACGCCACAATAGTGGCAGGCGCCATGTAATTTATGGACTACTTCTTCTAACTTACTAAGATCATTTTGTGCGTGAATTTTTTGCATTTGAATGTGTTCTTCAGGTAGCGAATCAAGAAATTTTTCCAAAAATAAAATGGCTAACTCTGGGTTATCATTACTTAACTTTAGACTTTCTTCGAAGTCGATACTTTTTGTACTTATTTGTGTGTTATCGGCTTGTTTTTCAGCATTAGTTAGGGAAACAACTTTGTGAGAGGGGATCGCGTCATTTTTTGTATAAGGGTCATTAGTTTGCTTGGTGGCCAACTCATTATTCTGAGAAAACTCGGGTACAAACTCTTGAACAGCTGACAATAGTTTAGCTTCGTCAATAGGTTTGGTAATTAAACGTTGGAAGCCTTGTTTTAAAAATGTTTCTTTTTCTTCCGGTAGTGCATAGGCCGTTAATGCAATGATTGTGGTATTTAACAATTCATCATTCAGATTTCGAATTTTTTTCATGGCTTCGCCGCCATCCATACCCGGCATTTGGATATCCATAAAAATCAGTGCATAAGTATGTTTTTTACATTGCTCAATTGCTTCAAAGCCATCTCGAGCAGAGTCTGCAGAAATACCTAAACTTTCAAGGATTGACACGACTAACGATAAGTTTATGTCATTATCATCGACCACTAAAATTGAATGCATCGGCAGTAATCGGGGTGTCGTCATTTTGTCGCTTGCATTGATTGGCGATATAAAAGTGTTAGCGTCAATGACTTTCTCGAACTGGCGCTGGTGAGTGTTTGAGTAAAGTTCTTCAAGTGCTTGATAAAATCGTGTGCGGGTTAACGGCTTAACGATATGAGAGCTAGCATACTGAAGTGTACTCTTCTCGTAGTGCTCTAAGGTTGGCGTGACTAACAATATTTTTTGACCAAGCTTGCTGAGATTTTGAATTAAAACACCGCTTTCTTTTTGATTTAGTTCGTTGCGATCAAGGCAAAGAACGGTAATCGTTGACTGAGTTTCTTTATTTTGTGAGGTGCTGCTTAGTGTATAGTCTTGTTTAGCAAGGGCAAGCAGATGCTTGTTAGACTCTGCAAAGTTAAAATCCATCTTCCAGGCTTTAAATAGATGTTCAATCGCTAAGCGAGGGGCTGCTCGGGTTTCAAGGCAAAGTACTTTTTTATTAGTGAGTTGGTTGAACTGCTCTTCTTCAATAGGTTGTTCATGTAGTTCGATTGGCAGTGTAAACCAGAAAGAAGAGCCTTTGCCGAGTTCGCTTTCGAAGCTGATCGTGCCTTCCATTTGCTCGATTAGGTTTTTAGATATCGCTAAGCCCAGTCCTGTTCCACCGAAATTACGAGCTGTGGTTGCATCTGCTTGTGAAAAAGCACTAAAGATAGAATGCTGCTGTGCGCGTGAGAGACCAACGCCCGTATCGTTAATGGAGACTTTAATGAATTCTCGTGAAATACCGGGTGTTACTTCTGCGAGCATAACTCGAACAACAATATCTCCAGATTGTGTAAACTTAATGGCGTTGTTGGCTAGGTTGGTGATGACTTGTTTGATGCGTAATGGGTCGCCAATGATCTCGTTGGGAACATCTTGGTAGTGAAGGTGTACTAGCTCAAGATTTTTTGCGTGAGCTGTCGGGGCTAACATCGTCACGACGTCTTCAACTAAGTCTCTGAATGAAATTGGCGTTTTTTCAAGTAATAATTTGCCGGCCTCAATTTTTGAAAAATCTAAAATGTCATTAATAATTAAAAGCAGGATGTCGGATGATTTCTTGACTGTCGATAAATGGTCTCGTTGATGACTGTTTAGCGGACTTTTTAATAATAAATTAGTGAAACCAAGAATGCCGTTTAGCGGGGTACGAATTTCATGACTCATATTAGCTAAAAATTCAGATTTAGTGCGGTTGGCGAGTACCGCTTGTTTTCGCGCGATGTCTAATTCAACATTTTGCACTTCAATCGTTTCGAGTGTTTCTCTTAAGTCTTCTGTTGTTTGTTCAATTTCTAAGGTCATGTCTGTTTGAGTTTGACTCAAACGTGTAGCAAGGGCATTAATTCCAAATGCTAGTTTGTTGATTTCTTTGGCGTAAGCACCTTCGATAGAAATATGATTTTGCCCTTTTACAATGTGTTGAAGTTTATACGCCATATCATTAATAGGTTTAACGATTTTTCGGCTCAAATAACGAGCGGTAAAAAAGCAAAGAATCAGAACAACAAGAAGATACCAAATTGCGTGTTTTATGATATCCCCAAATTTTGCCGTGATTTCACTATCATTTACTTTTATGAGTAACCAACCACTTAGTTTAACGGGCTTTAATTTGGAGGTAGGATTACTGTTGGTCTTATCTTTTGCTTTTGAGTTAGCCATCATTACAGGGGCAATAAAAAAGGACTTATCTTGGAATGTGATTAACTTAGGCGATATTCTAGGAAACGTTCCAGGGTTTAAGCGAGCCGTTAGCCGCGGCCCTTGATGATTAATGACTTGGTTACTATTATTTAATAACGTCACAGACTCAACGAGTTTAGAGTTGAGTAAACTATTCGTATATATGCCAAGCTGGGCAGATGAATCTAATTTAGATTGACTAAGAATATGCGTTGTAGTGACTGTTAATTGTGCTAATTGATCAATGTAGGATTGTTCTGAATCATTTAGTCTGTGTGCGACTAAATACCAGGCAAGACTAAACACCATGATTAAGATGGGCAAAATGACAATAAATAAAATACGTGCTTGGAGGCTTAAAGACTTCATATCATGTGTATTGTTTTAGCTTCATCAAGTGAATCCATTTCGCGAAATGTTCTTGCAGTGTATCATTTCACCAGATTATCGCATTTATTAAAAAGGTTATTCATGGATTTTCCTACAATTGAAGACTATATCGGCAATACGCCCTTAGTTCGCCTCCAGCGTTTAGCGGGTGATTCTAGTAATACTATTCTGGCGAAACTTGAAGGTAATAACCCCGCAGGTTCGGTGAAAGATCGACCGGCATTAAGTATGATTCAGCGGGCGGAAAGTCAAGGTGTTATTAAGAAAGGTGACACCTTAATCGAAGCGACCAGTGGTAATACGGGTATCGCGCTTGCAATGGCGGCTGCGATTAAAGGGTATCGAATGATTTTGATTATGCCTGAAAATGTGAGTCTTGAACGCAAAATTTCAATGGGCGCCTATGGGGCTGAAATGATTTATGTTACCAAGGATGGTGGGATGGAAAGTGCACGTGATCTAGCCCAAGCAATGCAAAAGAGGGGTGAAGGTATTGTTCTGGATCAATTTGGCAATCAAGATAACCCTTTAGCGCATTATCAAGGTACAGGTCCTGAAATTTGGCAGCAAACTAAAGGAACGGTGACACATTTTGTGAGTGCAATGGGGACGACTGGCACCATTATGGGAACATCTAGGTACTTAAAAGAACAGAATGACAAGATTCAGATTATTGGTCTACAGCCTGAAGAAGGAGCATCGATACCGGGTATACGTCGTTGGCCAGAAGAATATCTACCTAAAATTTTTGATGCTTCGCGTGTTGATAAAGTGATGGGTATGGGCCAAAAAGAAGCGGAACAGACGATGCGAGCACTGGCGAAAGAGGAAGGTATATTTTGTGGCGTTTCATCCGGCGGATCGGTTGCGGGTGCCTTACGCTTATCAAAAGAGCTTGAAAATGCTGTAATTGTCGCCATTATCTGTGATCGGGGAGATCGTTATCTTTCAACCGGTGTGTTTGAGTAGTTTGTTTTTCATATTTTAGGTTTTTAATATCTTTAGCGTTTTATTACAGGGTACTGCAAAAATAATGGCCAAAAGGCGACGTCAAACTACTAAAATACCTAAAAACCTAATCGAGTGTGACATTCTTCGTTTAGGGCATGATGGCCGTGGCATTGCAAAGCAAGAGGGTAAGACCCAGTTTGTTGAAGGTGCTTTACCCGGAGAGAAAGTTAAGGCTCGGTATGTTACTCAGCGCTCAAAATTTGATGAGCTGAATACGGTAGAAATTTTAACTGCTTCGACAGAGCGAGTCACACCGCCTTGCGAGCATGCGGATGTTTGTGGTGGCTGTAGTCTGCAATACATGTCAGTGGCCGCCCAAATTTCCTATAAACAAGGTGTGTTAAAAGAACAACTTAAGCACTTTGGTAACTTAACGTCGAGTGATTGGGCCGAACCTATTGTTGGTGAGAGCGAGGGGTATCGAACGAAAGCGCGTTTAGGTGTGGTTTACGTCGGGGTGCGTGATGAGGTAATTATTGGTTTTCGAGAAAAGCGAAATAAATTTATTACCAATATTGAACACTGCGTTGTACTTGATCCGCGTGCGGGTAATTCTTTGTCTGATCTGCGGGCCTTAATCGCCTCGCTTTCCATTCGGCAACACATTCCTCAGCTAGAAGTCGCGATGGGCGACCAGGGTGCGGCGCTCGTTATTCGTCACATGACAGTCTTAACGGATGATGACGTAGTTAAGCTAAAAACGTTTGGGGAAAAGTTTAATTTTGAAATGTATCTGCAGCCAAGCGATGCCAGCAGCGTGCATAAAGTCTGGCCAGAGAATACAAATGATAGATTGTATTTTACACTTTCCTTTCCTCGATACTCTTCATCAGAACGTAAGTCTTCTGGATATGGCGGGCGTTCACATAAAGAACTGACTTTAGCTTTTCATCCAACGGATTTTACGCAAGTAAATTCGGGTATTAACCGTAAAATGATCGATAGAGCACTTGAATGGTTAGACATACAATCGACCGACCGCGTACTGGACCTGTTCTGTGGTCTTGGGAATTTTACGCTGCCCATAGCATGTCTCGCTAAAGAGGTCATCGGCGTTGAAGGGAGCGATATGATGGTTTTGCGAGGGCGCGAGAATGCGAAACTTAATGACTTAGGGAATGTCTCTTTCTGTGTCGCTAATTTACAGGCGGATTTTACCAAGGCTGCGTGGGCAAAAAAAGGCTTTGACAAAATTTTAATCGACCCACCTCGCTCAGGCGCTTTAGATGTTGTCAATCATATTAGTAAATTTAAAGCGCAACGAATTGTGTACGTTTCTTGTAACCCTGCTACGCTTGCAAGAGATTCAGGAATATTGTTAGAAAAAGGATATAAATTGGTGAACGCAGGCGTGATGGACATGTTTCCACATACTTCACATGTTGAATCCGTCGCTTTATTTCAAAAGGATGCTGAAAAGCGGAGTGCAAATGGTTAAGGTTCGTGAAGACTATATTGCAGACGCAGGTGATGAAAACGCTATTGAGCAATGGCTGACTAAAATTACTGCGATTACTAACTTTAACGACATTGAAACAGTGCGTAGAGCCTGTTTGATGAGTATGGATATTAAAACTAAAGCGGTAGAGGAAGATCGCGTTTGGGCACAAGAACATAATAGTTTTAAAATCGGCCTTGAAATGGCTCAGATTTTGGTCGAATTAGAATTAGATCAAAGTGCCATTATTGCCGCAATTTTGTATCGCGCTGTACGTGAAGAAAAAGTTTCGCTCTCGACAATTCGTGAAAGCTTCGGCCCAGAAATAGCGAAGCTTATTGAGGGTGTTGCGAGAATGGCAGCAATTTCTGCTAAACATAGTCCGCTAAAAGGTTCTGTTTTAGGGCAGTCTCAAGGTCAAATTGATAACGTACGAAAAATGCTGGTCACGATGATCGATGACGTGCGTATTGTTTTGATAAAATTGGCCGAACGAACCTGCGCTATTCGAGCGGTTAAGGATGCAAGCTCAGAAAAACGTCAACGTGTAGCCAGAGAAGTGTTTGATATTTATGCGCCTTTGGCACATCGATTAGGTATTGGTTATATCAAATGGGAGCTCGAAGACCTTTCATTTCGATACTTACACACATCTGCGTATATGAAAATTGCCAAGCAATTAGATGAGCGAAGAATTGATCGCGAATTGTTTGTGGGTCGTGTAACAGAAAAGTTTGAACTTGAGCTAGAAAATGCCCATATACCGGGCGAAGTAGAAGGTCGAAGCAAGCATATTTATAGTATTTGGCGAAAGATGCGCCGTAAGAATTTAGACTTCTCTGAAATTTATGACATTCGGGCTTTTCGTATTTTAGTCCCGACAGTTCAGCACTGTTATGCCGTGTTAGGTGTTGTTCATTCCTTATGGCGACATATTCCTTACGAATTTGATGACTATATTGCCAACCCGAAAGAAAACGGTTACCGCTCATTGCACACTGCGGTAATTGGGCCTGAAGGTAAGGTGATGGAAGTGCAAATTCGAACCAAAGAAATGCATGAAGAATCTGAACTAGGCGTTTGTGCGCATTGGCGTTACAAAGGTACGGATGTAAAGAGTCGCTCGTCGGGTTATGAAGATAAGATAAGCTGGTTACGGCAAGTACTCGAATGGCAAGAAGAAGTCGGCGATATTTCAGAAATAGCTGACCAACTCAGTGCTGATGTGGGTGAAGACCGTATTTATGTTTTCACGCCTAATGGTCATGTCGTCGACTTACCAGCGGGCGCAACCTCCGTTGACTTTGCTTATCGGGTACATACCGAGGTAGGCCATGCTTGTCGAGGCTCGAAGGTTAATGGCCGGATTGTACCTTTGACCTATTCGCTTCAAACGGGCGAGCAAATTCAAATACTGACGACAAAAAACCCCGCACCAAGCCGAGACTGGTTAAATCCAAGCTTAGGTTATTTACGTACGTCACGATCGCGTGCAAAGGTCATACATTGGTTTAAAGCGCAAGATCGATCACAAAATATTATTGATGGTAAAGCGTTACTCAGAGACGAGTTAAAGCGCTTATCGATTGGTGATGTGAGTTATCAGGAATTAACCGATAATACTCACTTTAATGAGCCTGATGAGATGTTTGCGGCCATTGGGGCGGGTGACTCAAAACCGACGCATATTGCGCATATCGCACAAAAACTGATACAGCCTAAAGAGCAGCAATTAACATTACGGCTTCATCAACCACAAGATGGCAAAGCAAATACCGGCACCAAAGATGATATTAAAATTAAAGGCGTTGGGCGCTTACTTACTAATATAGCGAACTGCTGCCAACCTGTTCCGGGTGACCCAATTACAGGTTATATCACCGTAGGGCGTGGGGTTTCGATTCATCGACAAGACTGTATGAACCTATTGCAGCTTGAAGATATGGAACCTAATCGAATTATTGAAGTATCTTGGGGGCAATCTGAAGATACCGCCTATAGTGTCAATGTGGAAATTCAAGCGTATGACCGGGAAGGACTATTACGTGACATTACAACGGTACTTGCTAATGAACAAGCTAACGTAACGGGCGTGAATTCATACTCCGATGCGCAAGAAAATGTAGCCACGATTACGCTGGTCATGGAAGTTACTAGTTTGGATATATTGGGAAAGGTGTTGGCGAAAGTAAAACAGCTACCCAATATTATTGATGTGCGTCGAAAGAGAAATGCTTAAGGATGACGGTTAATGTATCAAATGGACGACTTGCTTTATCTTATGGCACGCTTACGTGACCCTGAACATGGTTGCCCATGGGATTTAAAACAAAGCTTTGAGACGATTGTACCTCATACGCTTGAAGAGGCTTATGAAGTGGCTGATGCGATTTCACGGGGTGATCGCAATGACATTAAAGATGAACTCGGTGATTTGTTATTTCAGGTGATCTTTTATGCGCAATTAGGCAAAGAAGAGCAAAGTTTTGTTTTTGATGATGTGGTCGATAACATCGTACAAAAGTTGGTGCGTCGTCACCCTCATGTATTTCCCGAAGGGCAGCTTCGGAAACACTTCCCTGAAGGAACAACATTTACTGACGATCAAATAAAAGCGCAATGGGAAACGATTAAACTACAAGAGCGTCGACTAAAAAAGCAGCAGACCGAAAATACCACAGAAACTCGATCTAATACGTTCCAAGCTGAAACTGACAGTGTTTTAAGTGATGTACCATCAAATTTACCGGTATTAAATCGTGCTGAAAAACTACAAAAACGTGCGGCTCAGCATGGTTTTGATTGGCCGAACATTAAACCGGTGATTGAAAAGTTAGAAGAAGAATTGGCTGAGTTAAAAGTTGAAATAGCGCATGCAGAACAACAATCGTTTGATGATGAACAGGTGCATAGTCGCTTGCAAGATGAAATGGGTGATGTGCTTTTTTGTTGTGTGAACTTATCTCGGTTTCTAAAAGTTAAACCGGAGCAAGCGCTAAGAAGTACCAATGATAAATTTGTACGTCGGTTTCAATTTATTGAAGCACAATTGTTTGAATCAGGTCTTACGCTAGAAAGCGCCTCGCTTGAGGAGTTAGACCGAGTCTGGGATCAGGCAAAAATAGCAGGTTTATAAAAAGTAATATAAGCTAAATACAACGTCTAAGCTTGATTCACTCCGCTATTAAAATGCTTTGGTTACAATGTTTGTTAACGCCTCAAAATCTGATTGATTTATAAGGCGTTTACCGTTTTATACGATAGCCAGTAGCATAGAAGAATGCCACGCAACCGGCTAGCTCTAAGATAAAAATTCTACCAGACTACTGCATGACTGGAATATATATCTGTTATTTTTGGGTTTGAATGGGTTCTGCTTTTGTCTCAGATTTTGCTGAGACAAAAGGGTTTTCTAAGGCAGTATCGTATAAATCTCTTCACCAGCCTGCCCAGCCGTGAACTTTCCTTTCTCGCCTGGCACCGGAATCTCTTTGTGCGATGCGTGTGTGCCTACGGAAACAACGTAGTGTTTGATTTCCGTTTTATTCGCGATGCATAAAATTACGCTACCGGCAACTTTCAGCTTACCTGCAGTATCGTACTCATCAATCACCTCAATCGCGCCCTTGCTTTTCATTTGGTCGTAGACTGCTCGTTTAGTGGTTTGCAAATTGGTATCCACGTGTGCGGCCCTTAAGGTTCCAGCTCTCTTATACAGGCTCATTACACAGCCAGTGAACTTACCACTGATGATTTCCTCAGAATCGTTTAGCGACATCTCGGCCATATGCGACGTACGGTAGGGAATAATTCCAACATTAAACATGTCGGTAAGATCTTGACGTTTGTCTTTTTCGAAAAACTCGATGGCTATCGTAGTGCCCATGTACACGACGCGATAACACCCTGAAAAGCTTGGTCGTCCTGAGTTTATTAGTGAAGCAAGTCCTAGGATTTTTACACCAGGCTTCATTTGGTCAATAAGCATATACAACTCCTTTATATATTCTAGTAATAATAGCCAATAAGACGTTTCAGCTCCGAACCAGGCTGTCTTCCGTTACATTTAGGTGCAATGGAAGACGATACATCTTGGCGGATGCAGTCGAGAGAAGAAAAGAGGCTTGATTGATTTAAGATTCTAAGGGATAAGTGATAGTAACTTCAACCGTCTCAGGCAAAGTATCCGA
>JBLHVH010000122.1:0-9982 GCA_047628385.1 Oleiphilaceae bacterium | reverse complement strand
AATTATTGTATTATAATGGTGCAGCCCCAATACCACCTTCTCCGCCATCAACCGTAATAAATCAGGTTTAATGCCTGTTTTCAACATGGCTTTAAACAAGCCAATAAACTGCATCAACTCAATAGGCGTTGAAAATGCACTGTGAGTAGTGCAGTGAATTAACCTGAGTATAAGGCTCAACATCTCTTATTTTTGCAATTTCAGGTATATTTTTTCCTAGGGGTAATATGCCCAGGCTTAGCGCCTTGGAATAGTTTTATTTCAATCATTTTAATACTATCAAACGAGGCTTTTTCTCTAAATGTTTCACTGCAAAAATTGCCTTGGTTTGTTCTACAACCAAAATAGCCCGTGCCCACTTGCCAAACTAAGTCACCACCATTTTCCAAATGATAAGGGCTACCAACACCACTAATGCCCAAATAATAGGAGGCCACAAGCCATAAAGCACTGCAACAATCAGTAAAATTATAATAGAAATAAATTAGTTTCTCATAGCAGTCCTTTTTTATATTTATTTATCCATCGAAAGACACTTAATGATAACGCGGATTCAACACTAACGGGCATCAAAACTTAGGCTGCTATTGCAGCCCTATGTTCACCCATTAATGGCTAGAGTGTTTTTACAACCTAAAATTTTTCTTGGTCGGCTATTAAGCAGCGGCCTAGAGGCGACCTCGATAATGGCGCGAATCAGATAATTTACTCGGGTCAACTATTCGAAGCAAAATGGTAGAAAAACACTGCGCTAGGCAGCGATAAATCAAATATCAGTTCAAAGCATGGTTTGAGTGACGATTCATTATTCATGGCTTCACGAAATTGATTTAGAGCGTCAGTGCAAAATTTTTCTGTTGCCTTGTCTTTAATTTTATTAAAAATTCTCCAATCAGATTCCTTCATAATTATTTCACAAAAATTGTACAACTATACGTATATGGTTATCTTCACCGATTATGGCGATGCTACGTTTTAATGCGCCGTCTAAAATTAGACATTCACCTTAAACTCTATAAATTTTCCTAGTTTAAATAAAAATAAGTCAATATCTAAAAATCAACTCTTTGTTTTTATGCTATTTATTCGCTCTACATAAGCTTCAAGTATTACGCGTGGTGAAAAACAGACCTTATCGAAATAGCTTCCCATTTCCCCAGAAAACCAAGCAGCTAACTCGTCCAAATTTTCTCCTTCAGCGCCATTAGGAAATAACTCTTTTTTTAATGTGTTTAGTTCTTCCAATACATCCTCACGCTGGAAATATTCATCATCATTTACCCAATCAACTTCGCCAATCTCACAAGCCTTACTTCTTATCGCTTCGGGCATAGCTTTGTCATCATCTAAGTCGTCTTTAATTTGAATTTCTGCGATTTTCAAAAGTGCACTATCAAATGCTAACTCATCACCTCCAAAAATTGTCTCAACAACGTAAAGCTTTGAACTTTCTTTTAGTGCATGAATGGCGACCAAGCTCGCAACGAAAAAATGTTCAATTTCATCTGCTTTTATATCAATCGCTGAATCATTTGGCTTTGGTTCCCACTTTCCAAAAGCGACTATTTTAGCTATTTTTGGCACACTCACTTTTTTCCCCAAACTTAAATTCTAGAATTTCGATCTAAATATATTATGATAATTATACTCTTTACGCATACTTATTATTGAAAGAGTCTTAGTTAATATGACTCACATTTCTAACAAATAAGTCACTAAAAATCATTCTCAACACGGCCTAATTATCTTGATTTTGTTTGTTTCTATACAGCAGATATCCACCCGCATAGGCGATACATTTTGTACTGTCTAAAGTCATAACTAAATTAGCTTTTAGCCAGCCTGTTTATGGCTTGCTTATTAAAGAAAGCTATTCAACTATTCCATCAATCAAAACATCAATAATTGCTATTTTTCTTTTTATACCGGTAACTTCATCGTAGCCCTCTTTTAGATTTTCATCCAAACGAAGTAATACATAACCATGAACCAGTGACCAAAGTGCAATGGCCTGAGACTCAACATCTACCTGTTTACTTTTTGCGTGCTCGCTTAGTATTGCCGTGAGTTGAGCATAAATATCATCCATTGCCGCACCCAGCTCACCATTTTGATCATCGGCATATTCTCTACGCCAAAGCAGTTTATAACGGTTTGGATATTTCAGTCCGAATTCTAATATCGTATTACTGAAAGAATGAATAGCTAACCTAAGATTACCGGTTTCTTTCGAAATCTCTTTTCCAATTTTTGAAACTAAATAACGAAAAGACTCTGTCGCTAAAGCCGTTAATAATGCCTGTTTATTTTTAAAATGATTCGCAGGAGCAGAATGCGCCACTTCAAGTACGCGTGCAATTTTTCTAATGCCCACAGCCTCAACCCCTTCACCATCTAATAACTCAAAGGCTGTTTGAAGAATTTGTTGTCGTAAGTTCCCATGATGATAATTGGATGTTTTAGCCATATTGACACTGTCCATATACTTTGTTTAAATTGACAGTGTCAATATATGATTATTTATCTATAAATAAAAGTGAAATTTAACTAAAAAGGCGCTAATAATGAACAATGATTTAATTTTTCTACCAGTTTTAGCTCATATTCTTCTCATTTTTATGCTGTATATCTATTTAGGTCGCGTTAAAACTAGAGCGATCAAAGAGGGTAATGTTGATAGACAGATAGCGTCCTTAAATTCGAAAGCATGGCCTGAGTATGTCGTGAAAGTTTCAAATAATCTGGATAATCAGTTTGAGTCCCCGATTCTCTTTTATATGCTTTGTGTTATTTATTTCCTTACGAATAATGTGAATAGTATTTTAGTCTTAATTATGGGGATATACGTATTAAGTCGTTATCTACATACCTATATTCACGTGACGTCTAATTACGTGCCTCATCGTTATAAGTTTTTTCTTATTGGTTTACTAATTTTATTAGTCTTAACGTTATGGTTAGTCCTTAAATTAATTGGCCTGTGACTGATTTAAATATTAAATTCACTCAATTTAATCGAGGTCGTTACTTATGTTCCCTAAATTAATTATTACCTTTGGTGTGATACTTTATGCTCTTGTCGTACCTATCTTGGAAATTAGCGCTACGCATGTATTTAATCCAGGTTAGGCACCTCATATGCGTATTCATGAGGTATGTCGCATGGTGGGTATTGTTTGCATGAAAAAAACTCTTAAGAAAAATGAGCTATGAAAAAATATATATCGGATTACATTCAATGGATGTAATCCTAAATGGCAAAAAAAATTGATTTTCATTACTTTGTGCGTCCGATAACATATCGGCCAGGCAGAGAATTTAATTATACTAACAAAATCACGGATTCAGATTATTTAAAAAGTGTGGCTTAGGAAAAATGGCTGGCTATTTCGAGACAATAACTCTAAATGCCTTGGTCAAATAAACCTGTCGTTGAAAATATTAAAGTACTAACAGTAAGGCTCTTGATGCTAATTTCAGGAATAAGGCAGCTAAATAGTCGACGCAATAAATCAGCTAGCGAACTAAAATTTGAATAGCGAACAATATCTTTTTGGCTTCCTATAGCAGACCTAAACTTGCTACAGGCAAGAGTATCCGCAAGTCAGATGTTCATAAACTTCGCCCGCTTGAAACCCATCAAAATTCGTATTTTTTATTTTTCCCTGCTTTTGATTTGCCCGTTGACACCACTAGTCTAGACTAAGACTTAAAGGCCAAACTTTAGGGCGGCAGGTTTTCAAACGCGAAATTCACGAAAGTTCAACCAGGGCATATATATGACAGGGCGCGCAAAAATTCTCCTCAGTGATACGACGCAAAAAGAACAGGCCGCTTGTATACGGCTGTTAGCATTGAGCCTTGTGCAACACCGGGCGAAATGTAACTTCGTGCCGTTAAGGGAATCTGCCGAGTACTTCAAGCCCAAGAACAAGAGCAAAGAAAAAGCAGAGCTGTTCATGCAGAGCAGGAACGTCATCGAAGAGACGCTCGAAATGGTCCGCGTACTCGCCGCAGAAGCCCCGCCCGAGGAAACTAAAACACCTGATGAAAAGCTATCTGAAAAGCGCATGCAACTGCGTATCAATGTCACCGCACCGGTCAAGTTACTCTGGCCTGGGGACGATGAACCTATCACCGCCCATCTGCAAAATATTTCATGGGGCGGCGCCTCCATCACCGTAGACAAAGCGCGCACTCATTCCGGTGACACCTTGCGAGTCCTGTTGCCCGGCATTAACTCCTCCACTATTAACATTGAGGCAAAGGTGCTCAGAACTTGGGAATTGCCGGATAGCAAGGGAGAAGTAATCGCCATACGCTTTTCGAGTCTAGCCACCAAAGACCAAGACGAATTCGAAGATGTGCTTAAGCTACTAGCACAATCTGAGGACCAGATAGGTCTTAGGCAGCACGCCAGACTGACTCAACGTCTGGATATACAGTTCGAAGGGCCCCATGAGTTGCAAGCCACGCTGGATGATATATCAGCCGGTGGATTGGGCGTTACCGTCCCTGACCCACTGCAAATCGGCCAGTCATTGGAGGCGGTTATAAGCACTCTCGACGAGAGCTGTACTTTAAAGCTGCGTGCTCGAGTGGTGCGCCTAGATCCCATCAAAATGGGTAATATCGATCTCTACCACGCAGGCCTAAAGTTTGAACACCCATCGCGAGAACTGAAAAACCTCACCCAGGAATTGATTGTACAGCTGGCCGGGAAAAAAAAGTAATGCGGTCGACACCTGTTCTACAAAAAAAACCATTGCATTACAATACGTCTGAGATTAATACCGCACATTGACAGGGCTTAAACTCCTTAAATGATTGCGGTAATGGTGTAATTAGGGTTATTGAGAAGTCTCGTTTTAACTCTCAAAAAATAAAGAGAATCGAAAAGGTTTGCTATGCTCTCAAAGCCTGAGTTGTTGAAATAAATCATATAAGAATTTGGCCAGTCCAGCATTAATCCTTAGTGTCACAAACTTGCACACGCTACGATCTTGGTGCCGATAGCAGGCATCAGGTGATTATATTTCTGACGTTTTAAGGCAGCTTAGCGAACTAAATTTTACTAGGAAGTAACTGCTGGTTAACAATCAACAACAGGCATCAATGTTCTTGACCGATCGGGGTCATGTTATTACGCAATCCCCTTTAATTTTTAACCGCCAAAGCAAAAACTTTAGAAAATAAAGTAGGTGTCTATGTAACTCGTTAGCTGCACAACTTTCACAGTACTATCATCACAACCCCAACCGCTATAAAATATGCATTCTATTTTCGCCAACTACTTACAACGACATTCAAATGACACTTGCAACCATAGCTCAAAAACAAAGAAAGCAAAAAAATAAACCGACTAAAGAAGACAAGTTTCAAACCTTATGGCGTAGGATCGAAAAGCAAAAAAAGCTAAATGAAAACCGCCAAGATGAACTGAAATTATTCACCCAACGAATAGAGTTAGACATTGGCGAGTCTGAACGAAAGCTCGTGAGTATCGAACTGGTTAAATTACAAAAACTCATTGAATTCTTTAGTCGTAAATCCCTGTCACAATGGCAAAGAGAAGAGTTACTGCATTTAATTCAAACCAATTTTTCGCTTATAGAGGCCAACCCATTTTCAGACACTACTGTCACTGACTTACTAAAAGGTGAATTCTACAGATTATTCGAACACTGGTACCCTGAAGAAGAAGATGATGACTACCATGACTCATTACTTAAAACTCCCAAGGATGAAAACGCTGCGTCTGAAGAAGACCTTTTTGGTAATATCGGCGAGCAATCTGCCGGCATTGATGACGATCCCATCAACGCAAATAAAAGTTCAGAAAATGACAAAATAGACAATGATGAGTTCGAGCGGTTATTTAATGATTTTACAGACGATGATGAGTTTGACGACCAAGACAGGGCTGAAGAAGAAAAAATCAAAAAGATTAATAAGCTACTAAAACGCTCTTCCATCAACAATATGTTTCGCCGTATCGCAAAAGTACTCCACCCTGACAAAGAACAGGATGAGCAGAAAAAAGAAGAAAAACACCAGCTTATGACGAGCCTAATAGGAGCAAGAGATAAGAACGATATACCGACTATTTTTGCCATGTATGCTGAATATGTTGGAGAAATACCCGAAGACTTGGCCAAAGAAGATTTAGAAAACATCAATATATTACTGAATTATCAGCTCAAACAACTAAAAAAAGACTATGAATCAGCCCCCTACCAAGACCCAAAAACAGCCATGTTTTTTGATATATTTCAGGCAAAAACAGAAAAAGGTATTCTTAAAAATATTCGGGCACGCAAGAAAGATATTAATGGATCAATTCAAGCTTCCAAACGTTTTTTATCCAGAATCACCTCTCTTACAAAGTTAAAGCCTGTCTTGGAAGAGGTTTATCAGCAGCGGTGCGAAGCACGGTTTGGCAGCCTAGATAATGAAGAGTGGGACTTTATGTAGATGATGAATAGACTTTAGTTTGCGACTTTTGGGCTCGTGAATAAATAACTATTCAGCGATTCTAAACTACAAAAAAACGGCCCTTAGTACTATTTTCAGGCATCTGGAGATTAGATTTATTACTCCTTAACGATCAGTTTTTGCCGTCATTGATTGGTAAATATTGGGTGACGGCTTTGTTTGCAGATAGCGGACATTGAAAAAAGCTTTGACCACTTAAGACAGTTTAATTATCTCTTCATTTCGGCCTAAACCACTGCTATCGATGATAGTCAGATCCTTTATTCCGATAAAACCTAAAACATGATGAACATAGCCGGTGACATAATCAATATCGCTGCCTAACTGCGTGCCTCTGAACCACTGCCCTATAAATATGGCCATCTTATGGTCGCAGGCTCCCTGCGATATCGCCAAAGGTATCAAACAACGGCCCAATATACAGGGTTCGTTTTTCCCACAAATACAGTAGAGACAGACAGATGTTACGTCCCATGCTGAATCTCGATCTGGATTAGTTATTATTTGGTAGCCTGCCCAGTCAACCCTCCCTAGATCTAGCGAAGTTCGCCCAGACCTCAGCTCACATAGGCACACAATAATTTAAAAAAACAGTAAATTCTCCCCTTGATTTATGTGTTAGTGAGCTGGTTCTTGTTTTATAACAATTATCCCGACATCATCAAAACTTACAAGCGCTCCTCTTTTATTAAGCTCTATCCTTACCCCGTTGAAATTCCTTCAGCAATAAAAACAATATTAAATAGGAAAAAACATGAGAAAATTATTACTTCCATTGGTAGCCATACTATCAATTGCAGTCACATCACAGGCACATGCCGGTTGGTTTTCGAATTACTTCAGCTACACCAAAACTAAACACCCTATCGTCCTGATACCCGGTATTTTTGCTTTCGATACCATCGCTAGTATTGATTATTGGTACCAGATACCTTCTAGCCTAGAAGCTCGTGGTGCACAAGTTCATGTTGCGAAAATCAATGCATTTGATAGCTCTGCAATGCGTGGAGAAACACTGATTGCACAGCTAGAAGAAATTCAAGCAGCCTCTGGTGGCAGTATTAAGAAGTTTAATCTTATGGGACATAGCCAAGGTGGCATAACAGCGCGTTACGTCATGAATGTTCGTCCTGACCTGGTGGCATCAGTTACCACTATGGCAACGCCTCATACAGGGTCGCCACTCGCTGACGTAGTCACGGATATTGCCCCACAAGAGTCTGTACAAGGTGTCCTATTTGAAGTGTTTGCCAATACCGTAGGTAATTTGGTGAACCTGCTATCTGACAACAAAAAAGATAAGTCTGATATCTATGCCATGCTTGGCGAATTCAATGCAGCCGGCGCTTCACAATTTAACGCCACCTACCCGCTTGGCTTACCAACATCAGAGTGTGGTACAGGCCCGTCTCAAGTTTCTATCGGTGATAAAAATATCAAACTGTATTCTTGGGGTGGTGCTGGTCATATAACGAGTGGTGCTGATATCTCTGATGCGTTATTTGCGATCACAGGTCTTGCCTTTGGTGGTGCCGCAAACGATGGTGTTACTGGTGTTTGTGCCAACCATTTCGGAAGTATACTTCGTGATGACTACAACATGAACCATCTTGATATTAACAATCATGTACTTGGCTTAGTTTCTTTGTTTGAAACTAACCCTAAGACCGTCTTCAAGAACCATGCAAACCGTTTAAAGAAAGCGGGCTTGTAAGCGACAGTCACGAGGTCAAGGCTTGTTGCTTGAGTAACAAGCCTTGATTTTAGTACTTTAATATTAAACTCTGTGGTAGATGTAATGAACAAAAAAATAACAATTATAACCAGCAGTGTAGCGGTCGGGATTGTCTTATTGGCAGGCTATTTCATTAGCCATTCAGGCATGCAATCAGAAGCGGTATTTTCCAGTAATCAGCAAATAACAGCAGCCAAAGCGATCAACCAAAAAGTATACGATGATGCGGACAATAACCGAAGCGTGAGCATAGAACACGCAAACGTTCCATCTCTGACTGGCATCACGCATGAAGCAAATATTCGAGCAGATTCTACAGGCAACTTCATCGTAGATGAATCAATCAAGCACTTATTCGAGTTTTACCTATCCTCAGTCGGAGAAGAATCTCTAGAATTGATCCTACAGAGAGTTCAAGCTGAATTAAGCTCAGAATTAGAGCCACCAGCGCTTGATCAGGCTTTGTCGTTATTGAAACGTTATGTCGATTATAAAATTGAACTGTCGACGATCGAACAAGCACTGCCGCAACAGTCTGAACAAAATAATTCGGATCTAGAAAACATAAAACACCAAAAATCTCAGTTAAATGCTTTAAGGGCACAATACTTTGACCAGATAGAATACCAACAATTTTTTGAGCAAGAAGAACTTTACGATAACTACATGCTCAATCATTTAAGCATCGTCGGTGACCAAAGCCTTGATAAAGAGACAAAGAGGCAAAATCTTGAGTCGCTAGAGCAAACACTTCCAGAAGATGTAAGAGCGGTCAGGCAGCAAGTGACATTACACGGCAACCTGTATGAACAAGCTAAAACAATGAAAGCCGAAGGCGCTAGCAATGAAGAAGTCTTTCAATTGAGAGCCGTCTCTTTGGGAGAAGACGCCGCGCGCGCCATGGCAAAATTGGACGCCGATCGTGCACTATGGCAACAACGCCTGACAAACTATAGCCAACAGAAAAATATCATTAATGACTCAGGGCTTAGCAAGCAAGATCAGTTGTTGGCCATCAATGACTTAATTGAAACGAACTTTTCTGGCACAGAAAGACTCAGAGTCAAGGCGCTTTCTAGTAGCTTATAGCAAATAAGGGACGCAATTATTTAGATGAGTCGCACTCTCTTAGGTTAGCCGTCATTAGTATTCAAAAGCGCTTAACTAAATTTAATTGGCAGGTAGACTTTTCCGGTAGCTCAGTCTTCAGTTGACACTTCCCTTAGGATTCCTCCTCTACGTTGTTAACACTTGAGATCATTAACAGGTCTTGGGGTTAAGCCGATGTAAGTCGTTTTATAACAGCTTTTGTTCATGGCTCAGGACTTAATTAATGCCCGTCTAAATGTGCCATCAAGGAATGATTGGCATTGGTGAGTTCAGACTAGTCATCGGGCGGAGTATGCATAGCCATCAATTAACTCAACTATGGTCGACACAGAGGTCGCATTCATTCATAATCACGACCATCTAGGAAGGAAACGGTACTAGGCGGTAAATGGTACTCGACTCAATCTAGAATGTCTTAAACCTCGGTCTTGATTGTAATCCAACCCTTTGAAGCTTCTCATTTGGCGCCAAGCCTTATATTAAGTGAACCCATACCCTCCCACGGCATTACGCACGGCTTTCGGCTATGCACGTAAAGCTGTAATAATGTTGTTCACCAAACAATGAATACCCAATGAAATATTGTGGAGATGAATTTGGACTATTTTGAAGTGTTAGAGGTTGAAAAATCAGCCTCGCAAG
>JBLHVH010000121.1:0-10029 GCA_047628385.1 Oleiphilaceae bacterium | reverse complement strand
ATAATAAATGTTGTATTCGTTATGTGGCTCGTTTGCAATATGATGGAGAAAAAAATAAATTAACAACGCAAGTCGGCTTAGAATTTTTACCACAAACAGATGCTTTTGCCAGCTTAACCCCCTGTGATAATATTTTTCAGATTAGCAGTGAATGGTATCAACAAAACCCACTCATTATTCGAGGTCCAGGCGCTGGTAGAGATGTTACTGCAGGTGGTTTACATTCAGATTTAGTTAAAATTTGTCAGAAAATCGTTCACAGGCAACACCAAGTAAAAATAAAGGGTTTAAACTAATTATAGCTTATTATGATGATGTAATGTTCTAAGGGGTTGTATTTAAAATCGCTTTTTTGGTTTTTTGATATCAACTGAGCTTTTCATTTATATATTTAGTATTAAACATCTCAGTTGCTTAGTTTTGTTTTTTCTAGCACTATTAGTATTTATTTATAAGCTTTGTTGACGTAATGGCTAAACCTCTTCAGCATCAAACACATTATACTCAACAGACACAGTTCCTGCTGAGAAAGATTTATGGGCGAAGTAAACTGAAAGATTCTGTGCTTGAGCGAGCAATTCATTATTTTAATCATCTGTCCTTTGTAGAAACAGATGACGTATTAAGTGAAAGCCACCTCGAGCTAGAAAAATTAGAACGCATTGATCGTCATAATCATTTACTTAACGTTTGTCGTGAAATTATTGAGTTAACTGAAGGCGATAGTTTTGAAGAAACTAATCGTAAATCAGCTCAACTCCTCGGCACTATTCAATTAATTAGCCCAACTGAAGGTAATAGAGTTACCAATAATAATGAGTATTGTAAGTCGTTATATAAAGCATTATTAAGCTTACGTTTATTAGATAGACTATTGTTTGATATTGAAATACCGGATGCTCATATTGCTAATACTTTAGCTGAATTTCCTGGTCAATCTTTTGAGCAGTTTGATCTCAAGGCTCAACGTCGTGTGATAGAACAAATAAAAATTCCCTTGTTGATGGCGGCGCTATTGCAAGATATAGGTTTGTATCATAGTGAAGCACAAGAGTTACTCATCGGCGTAGATTCGACAAAAGATCCCTATAGAATATTAAGTGAGGATGAACGGAAAAAGCTTCTGACCATCAATTATAAGCAAACATTAACCTATATCAGTGATGGACTAAGTATCCCTTTTTATATCGGGCGCTCTAAAGAAGAGCGTGATCAATTTGACCTTGATGAACGAGCAAAATCACAATTTTTACGACAGTTAATTAAAAGCAGCTTTCAACCAAAAAAAACCATAGGTAATTTATTAAAAGTACCACAAATATATACCTCCATTATTTTTTCAACTAAAGATAGCTATAACTATAAGGTGTTACCTAAGGTCTATCAGGTATTAAATAAGAGTGCCGAACTAGGCGCTTGTTCTCAGAAAATGGTTGATGCGCTTTATAAAATAACAGGTATGTTTCCCCAAGGTTATGGTGTGATTTATATGCCACAAGATGAAAAATGTTATGAATACGCCATTGTTAACCGATTATACCCAACGTTACCTGAGGAGCCCTTATGTCGTATAGCAACAAGAAAACTAACTTTTATTGGTTACGGTCGTAATATTGAGGTGAAGAAAAATAGTAATCTATACTTTCCACATATGGCTAAAAAAATAGCCCGTTTAAGCAAAGAACGCTTAAATGAAATTCTTGAATTATTATCTTCAAATTATAAGGAGCGACAAGCGTTAGATTTACTGCCACGTTGTTGGCATGCCAATGAATTCTTTTCAGTTAAAACTAATCAAAAGCTGTGGAATAAAGTGGACTGGTAAAATATTTGATTGTCTTACTATTATTACTAAAAGGTTTAGGAACTAATTAGTGACGTGTTTTGTAAGTCGCTAATAAATGATTGGAAGAAAGTAAATGAAAAATCCCCTAGAAAAAGTCAACGTTGATGTAAAAGACAAAACTAAACCAAAACTTTGGCATTGCTATAATAGCCGTTCATTACGAGCATTATGGGCCTTAGAAGAATTAGGGATAGATTATGAATTAGAAACTATGGCGTTTCCACCTCGCTACACTGTTGAAAAATATAAAGCATTGAATAGCTTGGGCACAGTGCCTTTCTTTGTTGATGGAGATAATGGCGAAATCCAGATGACGGAGTCGGTGGCCATTTGCCATTATCTCGGTGAAAAATATCAAAGTGTAAATAACATAATACTTTCTGTAGTGGATAGTGATTATGGTGATTATCTTAACTGGCTTTACCATAGTGATGCCACCTTAACATTTCCACAAACATTAGTGTTAAGGTATCGTGCTTTTGCAGCTAAAGGTTGTACTCAGGGACAAACTGCTGATGATTATGATACCTGGTTTGCTTCGCGCTTAACGCGTTTGAGTGAACATTTACTACACCATGAATACTTATGTGCTGAGCGATTTACTATTGCTGATATCGCCATTGGATTTTCTTTGCACTTAGCCACTTTGTTACAGTTAGATAAACACTTTAGCCCACAAATATCAGCTTACCTGATGAGACTAAAACACAGACCTGCATTCCAGCGTGCACAAGCGATAGGTAAAGAACTCGATCCTTTTTTTATAAAGTAGCATTTCTATGTGCTAAAGAGCACCCACCCGTTCAGTATTTAGGCTATATAACAGGCAATAATAATATGATGCATTTACAGTAAACTGTGGCTAAATGAATAAAGTGAACTTGGCACCTGGATAAGTTCCCACGGTTAAAACTCCCCCTTAGAATAAAATGATTTTTACTATTGACACCAAAGTCTTGTTGTTGAACTAAGCGAAACTTTTCTATAATAGGCAGTACTAACTCAAGTTTCGGAGTTCACTTTTAGCCAATAAAAGTGAACATCCTCATTCTAGGTCCTCTTGTCGCAAGGTGAAATTATCCATTTGCATGACTTGCGTAAAAAATTGACAACCGTTTCTTCAATTTTGTTTAACACGCCATCTTTATCAACGTTTGTTAAACTTGTCATTTCATGCACCTGCGATCAACGCTTTGAATAATCCTCACAATTTACTGGCAAAGTTCAGGCAACTCAAGCTTTCTTCAAAATCATTTCTTACGTCACTAAGCCTTGCCGAGCCTTCTTTTTGTTGCTTGGCAAACAACAGCAAGCAAAACCTTAGACCAGTTCATCAGTTGGACATTAAGAGATAATTGGATTCAGGCCGCATTTTAATCGTCCTTTTTCCTTATCTCTTGTCGGGTTCGTTTTTTGAGCATATTTTGACAAAAAGTTGATGGTTTTTTGCCATATTTTTTCAGGGTCGATATCACGTCTTGTGTTTTCCCTTCCACATCCATATCGACAATAATACTACGGCGAATATGCTTTTTAACGTCCTTTTGCTTCTTCTGTGAAAACCGCTTTAATACTTTACCCTGACGATTAAAAGCAGCAACGACGATTGGATTAACGGTTGTTTTAGCCCTGACAACATAAAAGCCTCCTGCGGTATCAATAGATTCTAGATACGATAACTTGAAATATCCTCTATCCCCCAGAAACAAGGTGTCGACTAACGATTTAGCATCGGGTAAAAGTCATATTCAGCTTAGCTATCTGGACTCACTGATATTCCCTCGGGATAACCTTTAGCCTTGAGGACTTTTTTAGCGGTCAATAATTGTAGCTTCCGCCAATCTAAATCTTCGCGGTTAAGTAAATCATATAATGCATCTTTTTTTGCGGCTGAAAAACTTAATAAAACATGGCAACAGAGTCTACTTTTAGCCAAATCCAAAGAATTAATAGGTAAACAACATCGCTGGCTGGTATGCCTGAGCACTTAGAAAACTTAGCTTGGCGTAACATTGTATTAAAACGCAGACTCTTCCATGTTGAGTTAAATGTGTTATCTATTCTAAGGTTTGTTTGGCTAAGCAAATTAGCGGTTAATGATAGTAATTTCAAGGGCTTTGTGGAAGAATTGATTCGATTTTTCTTGTGGTTTTTTACTTTGTCTAGATAATAAGTATTTTATCAAAATGAGGGTTTAATCTATTTAAAATAATCGAGTTACTGTATTTTTGTTGCTTGTTTTTAATCCCGAAAATTGAGTGCTAAATAGCTTGATGTAGAAAAAATAGGCTTAACAGCAATATCGACACTGTTGCGAGGGGATGGGCGCAAAACCCCGATAGGATAAATATATGAAAAACGACGAAGCCAGACTCGAAGCGATAACCAAAGCAGCGATTGAGTAACTTACGTTTGCTATAGAGCGTCTCACGGTGAGATCCTATATTTATGTTGAGCAACTTGTGTATACCTTGGTGTTACCTTTTTTATGATTGGGATCTGAATCTGTATATATTTAAAATGATACAAGGTATAATTATTTATTTACGGAATAACAATAACTTAATAATATATAAAAAGGATTATTTATCAAAATTTTTTTAAAAAAAACGCTTTTAGCCATGGCTGTTACAGCCATTTGCAACCCTGCTTTTTCAGGTACTGTGGATATACGTAAGCAAACAGTATCACTTGAGGGGAGGGAGGGCGTTACGTATACCCTGCAGCATTCAAACTCTATTAGCTATAGTCTTGGTGCTTCCTATAACGTAGATGATAAAGTCACCTTTGCTTTTACCGAAGGAGCATTTTCTTCTGCAACTTTCCCTTCCTCTTTAATAACAACAAATCTTGATCTCGAGTTAGTTAGCGATGAGGATTCCTCTGCTACTTACAAGGTTACGACTGCACGTGCCGATTCAATAGGAGATGTTATCTATTTTCCTGCCGTCGAATATACAGTAGCTTCAGTTTTAGCTGGTGATATAGGTGTGACTGTTTATTCTGAAACAGCCGCAGGTGTTCCACTAGACTCACAGGGTACTCGTACTGTACTCATTGCTGAGGCTAAATCTCAGTTTGGTGGGGCTACTGTTAGTTCGTTGTTTGATAATGTGATTAATAATGACGCCGATAGTACTGTTTTTGTTACGGAAACATTCGACACCCTAACTTGGGCTGCAACAAATCCAGAGACAATAGGCTGGATGAATATGGCGTGGGTAGAAGGCACTGTGGTGGTATTGCAAGGTGAACCTGGAAAAATGTCAGGCTTAAGTGTTGATGATTTCTCTGCAGCGGGGGGCACACTTTCATTTGATGCTGAGCAAGCAAAACTATCCGTATCCTATGATGGTATGATGTCTTGGGATAGTTCAGATGTAGATATTCTGTTTACACCCTCAGGTACCAGCACACTTGAAGATCAGGCATTTAAAATTGATGTCATTTATAATTACTTATCAGCTGCCCGTGTCAGTGGCTCAGCTCAGATTAGCAACAGAATCAGTGCTGGATCATGGACTTTAGCCACACCAGAAGCAACTGCTCCCTCAGCACTACTTTCTACCAGTGTTACATTAAATCACGCTTATAATTCACTCAATGGTGCATTTTGTGATTTAGATGATGTACTTGATCCTGGTGAAACAAGCTCAATCACTATTAAGCTTGCCAATTCAGGTAGTGGCGCCGTATCAGGTATAAAAGCTCAGGTAACTAGTACGGCTGACATTACATTTTCGAATGATGGCATGGTGGAATTTGCCGATACGGCGTCAGCTCGAGATATGGTATCAGCTATGTTAGAAGTGACATTAAATAACGCGATCGTCGATGAGGAAGTTGATGTTCTTGTTACATTTATGTCGGATAATTCAAATGCTATTTTGCCTTCTCCTGTTACAACAAGCATTAAAGTAAACAAAGATTACAATAAAGATCGTTCTATTGAAGACTTTTCAAGTGCAGAAACAACTTGGGTCGATTGGCAACATAGTGAAGTTTCTGCGATTGAAGACTCATCTAAATGGCAGGTGAGTGATGATACAGATTCTGTTATTTTAGGACCAAATTTAGCCACTGCGAATGATATAAGCTTATTATCTCCAACGGTAACCGTGTCTGAATCGGGTGCTTTTTCAATAACTTTTGACCATAGTTATCAATTTGAAATGGGCAGTGACGGTAGTACTTGGGATGGTGGTGTTATTGAAGTTAGCATTGATGGTGGCGACTGGACTGATGTAATTGTCGCTGGTGGTGAATTTACAACAGGCTATAACGGCACTGTACTTTCTACAAACCCAACATTAGGCGATCGTTCAGGTTTTGTTGGAGAAAGCTCAGGTCCAAACCTAGTTTCAGAAACCCTTACTTTTGAAGAGGGCAGTATTAACAACAAAAATGTTCAACTACGTTTTCGAATAGGCTCTGATAATGAGGCGTCTGCAACAGGCTGGAGGATTGATAACTTTAAGTTTTCTAATATTACAGAGTTAACTCCATTCTCGTCTATTGTCGCTGACTCAGGTGTTTGTGTTAATCGTGCTCCCCTTTTACAAAGAGTTACCGGACCTGCAAGTGCAGCCGAAGCAACAGAAGTGACTTTGACCGCTCAAGGACAAGATCATGATGCCGGTAACTTGAATTATAGCTGGACGCAAACAGCAGGGACAACTTCTATTAACACATACACGAATAGCGCGACATTAACGTTTGATGTGCCAGCCGTTGAAGTAGATGAGACCTATACTTTCTCTGTGATAGCCAGCGATGTTGAATTCTCATCACAAGCACAAGAAGTATCTGTTATTGTCACGGTAGCTGAAGTTGAAACACCACCTGTGGTTGAAAGTGCATCGGGTGGTAGCATGGGGTTATTTACCCTGTTACTGGCTCCGCTTTGCTTTTTTCGCCTTAGAAAACGCGGCTAATAGATTTTAGTTAAACAGCCCGGCCCCATTGGCAAGGGAGCGGGCTTTTTTTTGCTATCTCGAAAATTTTACCCCTGGAGTTCCACTGGGAAATTCAACTGGGACATCCATTGAATTCAACTGGGACATCCATTAGAATTCAACCGGGACATCCATTTTATTTACGTTCAATAAACAGTTCGCCACAATCGCCTTATTCGGTAAACAGGGGCTAATAAACATTGAACATTGCAAAAGCTACTGAGAGTTTTCGATTGGGGCTGAAAACGCTGTATTTTAGTGGGTTTTTAGGCATAAAAAATCGTCAACAACTTGAAAAAGCAATAGATTGATAACCAGTGGAGGAGTTACGCTAATAACTTTTCACAGCAACGTAAATTTTGTCGGCGCTTTAGGTGTTGGTTTTGACAGTAATCGG
This sequence comes from Oleiphilaceae bacterium, assembly GCA_047628385.1. Taxonomy (GTDB): domain Bacteria; phylum Pseudomonadota; class Gammaproteobacteria; order Pseudomonadales; family Oleiphilaceae; genus PZPK01. Next base: position 2,831 of record JBLHVH010000121.1, on the reverse strand, counting down.
TTAGTGCTGCTTGACGACCAACAGCCCCATGAAATAACTTTCTAAAATTTTTACTTAAGGTGAGCCAATTATCAGGGCTGATATTCAATCACGTTAGCAAGAGAGGTTGCTTTGCTTCAATATAACCGACTTTGTCTGCTCTAATACAACGCCCCGTCAAGTCAATTAACTTAAGATAGTCTTTTAGTTCAAACGGTAAACCTTTCGGCATATTTTTTCGTGGGTTGCCAATAAAGGCGAGTAAGTTGGTGGGCTGGGTGGCTTTTTTAGCGTGAATAACACGTTGTTTAACACTGGTGTAATCTGAGCTTTCAGGTGTTTGCGCCATATTCGCTCTTACTGGGTTTAAATCAACATAGGCCATGCAAGCCGCAAGCGCGGCTTCATCGAGTAAAGCTTGTGATTTAAATCTCCCTTCCCAGAACCTCCCAGTGCAGTTATCTTCTTGGTTGGCTTGTCTGGCAATGCCTTCATTCAGTAAACGCATAAACCAACTAATATCCATCAGTCGACTGCGATATTCTTTCACGGTATTGTCTAAGGTTTCTTGCAAGTAATCGGCAAGTGTTTCACCACGACAATAGTGCTGTGTTAACAACGTACCTTTAAATAATTGATGCCAACGCCCAAGCACTGCTTGTGTTGACAATGACTTAGCCGCATTTTCGTCAATAAAGAACACGACATGGGTATGATTACTCATAATGGCGTAGGCACAAACATCAATGGCAAAGACCTGACTTAAGGCCAGTAATGTATCTTCTATCCAGCCACGTCTGTGCTCATAATTTTGACCTGTCGCTTTATCTTGACCACAAAGATAAGCGCGACGGACGCAACGAGAAATACAGTGATAATAAGCGGTATCGGCCAAACTAATGACTCGTTTTCTAGCGGTTGTCATAAAAACACCTTGTATTAAGGTAATGAATTAACCTTAGTACAAAGGGTAAATATTTTCCAATAATGATGGATGTCTTAATTAAGCTTATTATAGAACAAACTTAAGGATGAGGCTATGAAAAACCGTTATGGGTGTTATACATCATCGTAAATCTAACTAACTGTTCGGTCATGAAAAATAAATCATTTTTCATCGAATACTCGGTTTAACTATTACCATCCTGGTGATGGTGGTTTTATTTATTTAGCGAATAACTTGATAGTTTTGTGAAATTTCACTTTGAATTGGGCATTTTATCTCACTTAAAGTAAAACGAGGGATAAATACAGTAGGTATAATCAGAATATTTAACCATGCAAGATAATTAGCTTTACCCATTATACATTTAGTTTCATTAGGATTAACTTTTATCACCAATGAATCAGAAATACTTAAGTGGGTATTTACCTGTAAGGTATTCTTTCCTTTGGGTAAATGCAGTTTGGTATATTCATTTACATCGATAGATGTCACATAGTTATTTTGTGAGCCAATATACATCCCTAACTTCCCGCTATGGAAGCCACTATCTCGGAAAACTAATATTTCTCCCATTTCAACATGTTTTGACTCTAACCAAGATTTCTCTTCATTCACTGTTACACAGCCAGTTAAACCAATAATAATTATAGTTAATAAGTAATTCTTCATTATTTTTCCTTTTTCACTCGTTAAATTTTATAGCAACACAGATATGAGTCTGACAATTCAAGGCTTACTATAAAGAATCACCCAATAATAAAGTCAACTAAACGTCTAAACATTGAAACCATTTAGATAGCTAGGAGTCTTTATCCGTGGCTAGTCTCTAAAATATAAGTTTTATAAATTACGTTTGTATGGAGAGATTTTCAAATAATTAGAAGACAATTGATCAAACCTAAAATAAATAAAGGATAGGTTGCGCGCAGCCGCAACTTAATCCTGTTGTTGAACAAGCCCGTTGTTGATGGGTACTCTTTATAGGTAAATCAATAAAACTAAGATAGGTTGTCTGTTGGCGGAATTCAACCGTGACATCCATTATATTTACGTTCAATAAACAGTTCGCCACAATCGCCTTATTCGGCAAACAGGGGCTAATAAACATTGAACATTGGAAAAGCTACTGAGAGTTTTCGATTGGGGCTGAAAACGCTGTATTTAGTGGGTTTCTAGACATGAAAAATCGTCAACAACTTGAAAAAAAATAGATTGATAACCAGTGGAGGAGTTACGCTAATAACTTTTCACAGCAACGTAAATTTTGTCGGCGCTTTAGGTGTTGGTTTTCACAGTAATCGGTTAGTGCTGCTTGACGACCAATAGCCCCATGAAATAACTTTCTAAAATTTTTACTCAAGGTGAGCCAATTATCAGGGCTGATATTCAATCGCGTTAGCAAGAGGGGTTGCTTTGCTTCAATATAACCGACTTTGTCTGCTCTAATACAGCGCCCCGTCAAGTCAATTAACTCAAGATAGTCTTTTAGTTCAAACGGTAAACCTTTCGGCATATTTTTTCGTGGGTTGCCAATAAAGGCGAGTAAGTTGCTGGGCTGGGTGGCTTTTTTAGTGTGAATAACACGTTGTTTAACACTGGTATAATCTGAACTTTCAGGTGTTTGCGCCATATTCGCTCTTACTGGGTTTAAATCAACATAGGCCATGCAAGCAGCAAGTGCTGCTTCATCAAGTAACGCTTGTGATTTAAACCGGCCTTCTCAGGTGCGACACGATGTCGCTGGATGAGTTGTTCTACTCAGCAAGGATGCTGCAAGAACCACCTGTGCCATCAGGTGAATCTACGGGCATGAATAAAGAGCTGCCCAGACAATGTAACGAAGGTGGTGCTGCCATCGGGGAGTAAATCGTGAGAGACGCTCCCTCCTCAAAGCCTTAATTCGGGT
>JBLHVH010000120.1:0-10033 GCA_047628385.1 Oleiphilaceae bacterium | reverse complement strand
GTCCATGAAAAGGCTGCTCCTGATACCTATAAGAATGAGTATGCGAGTGAGTATAGCCGTGGTATTAGCCCTAATTCTAACTCAAATTCAAAACCCGTTAAGCTGCCAGATAAACTAACGGGCAAAAGCTTTGATGCAGTAATGCGGGCATTACAGCAAATGTCGAGTGAACTTAATATAGGTAAACTTATGCTCAAAAGTTTACGCTTGGTGTTAGACATTACAAAGGCTGAAACGGTTGCTCTGGTTATGGAAAGGCGCCACGGCAAAGTTGTTGAAGCTAGAATAACGCGAAATAATAACACTATAAACTCGATTAAATTGCTTGAATGCCCCGACATACCGGCAGCGGTTGTTAATTATGTTTTTGACAATGGTGTGATGTTTGATTTAGCGCAACTGAGTGATGTTGCCGAGAATGACCAGTCTTTCATACAAACGGACCCGTATTTTCAATCGAACCAGCCAAAAGCGGTGCTTTGTATTCCGTTGCTATCACTCGATAAATTGATAGGAGTGCTCTATCTAGACTGCTGCTCTTATAAACATAATTTCACAGACTACCATATACGTATTATTGAAATGTTACTGTCACAGTCGACCATTTCATTTGAAAATGCACGTTTGTTTGGCAAGTCAAAGCATTTGAATAAAACCTTAGAAAAAAAGGTTGTATCACGAACTAAAGCCTTAGAAGCATCAAGTTTTGATTTACAAACAATCAATGAAGAGTTGGCTGCTTTTAGCTATTCTGTCTCGCATGATCTGCGCGCGCCTTTACGCAGTATTAAAGGCTTTAGTGAAATATTGTTAGAAGATTATACTGAAAATTTTGATCAATCGGGCGTCAGCTTACTGAACAGAATTATTGATAGCGCCAATAAAATGACTGAGTTGATCAATGGCCTATTAGAGCTTTCGCGCGTACAAACTGCTGAAATTGATTTAAAGCCTGTAAATTTAGTCGAAATAGCGTATTTAATTGCGAATAGATTCAATAAAGAAATTCTGCTGAAAAATAAATCAGCTAAGCCGGTAATATTTAAGTGTGCAGAAACTGTTGTTGTTCCGGGTGATGAACGTATGTTCCATTCGGTTATGGAAAACTTACTCAATAATGCATGGAAATATTCTTCTAAGTTAGATCAAGCCATGGTCGAATTTGGTATTAAGCGCTTGGAGGGCGAAACGGTATATTTTGTAAAAGATAATGGTGCTGGTTTTGACATGAAGCATGCAAATAACCTCTTTGTTACGTTTAAACGTTTACATTTAGAACATGAGTTTCCGGGGACTGGGGTCGGTTTGGACGCGGTTAAACGAATTATAAATAAACATTCAGGAAGAATTTGGGCAGAGTCAGAAGTAGGTAAAGGCGCGACATTTTACTTTACGCTTTGGACCGAAGACATTTAGGTGTCATTTTGGATAACTGTTTTGTATCCAAATAAGCCGAGTTCTTGTCTCATTTTATAGAGAAACCCTTGCAGAGCCGTCTAATATCGACCAATATGCCGTTTAACTCAGTTAGATTTGATTCATTCGTTATTACTTCAATACTATGTTGTAAAAATTAGATTAATGGCACTGTCATGAAAAACGTTAAACACTTATTTATACTCTCTTTATTATGGCTATCTGCCGTTGTGCAGGCTGAAACGCTTAGCCCTACAATACTTATTGATAACTGGTTAACCGATACTGATATTCAATACCCTTATCAAGGCGAAGCGGTGCAGTGGAAGTTTGCTCACCCTGCGCCACCGGTTTCATTGCTACCACCGGTTTGGCAAAAAGGGTTTGATTGGCTTAATGCCGCCACAGATCAAGGCATACGTATTAAACAGTATGGTGGTGGTACCCTTTATGGTGTTAAAGGTGGTGTGAAGGCGATACGAGCAGGTATAGCGGATGCAGGTACCTGTTACTCATTTTTTGAATCGAAAGGTTTTGAACTTACACAAGCGTTTAGTGTTAGTTCTGTGGCACCGAATAACACCTACCTTACGGCTAAAATTATTACTGAACTTGCTCCTAAATATTTATCACCTGAATTTGAAAAGCGGGGTGTGCATTTAGGGCATATATTCCCAATGACACCCTTGACGTTAATGAGTAAAACACCGGTTAGAAAACCAGAAGATTTACAAGGAAAAAAGATTGCTTCATTTATGCGTCTTTCCAATGCAGCCAGAGTGATGGGTTATGAAGAAGTGTTTATGCCTTTTCCTGAAGTGTATACCGCATTACAGCAGGGCGTGATTGACGCTGTTATTTGGAGTGATATGGGTTTTGTGCCATTCAAAATTTATGAGCAAGCAAAGTATTATACTGATATTAATATCGCCACAGCGACCATTGAAACGTGTATCAATAAACAAAGCTTTAATAAACTTGCGGCCCCATTAAAGCAAGCCGTATATGACACACAGCAAAAGCTGATGCTTGGCTTAGTGGATAAAAATGTCGCTTTTTCTAAGCAAGCACTTGATATATATAAAGAAAAAGGAGTTGAGTTGATTCAGCTTTCGCCAGCAGAGCGTCTTACTTGGGCCTCTAGCTTTGCTGAAGTAAAGCAAGACTGGTTAGAGAAATGTGAGGCCAGTGGTAAAGAATGTAAAAGCTTACTCAAAGATATTAATCGTTTGAGGTTGAAGTATGAAGGTATGTCGGACAGTGCTTTAGTAAAATCGATGATTGATAAGCCGATTCAAGGAATTATCAAATTTTAGGGTGCCAAACACGCGTTACTCGCGTGTATAAGTTCTGCTAGAGACTAACCAGTAAATTCAGATTTTTTTGATTGGCATCAAAATGTATTCATGAGAGAATTGTTTTCGCTGACATAATCAGTATCAAAAATATTTAATTTTAAACAGACACTTGGCCCAATGTGGGCGAAGCATTTAAAGGTGATAGGCATGGCTAGAGGCATAAACAAAGTTATATTAATCGGTAACTTGGGTAACGATCCTGATATTAAAGTAACCCCCAATACGACGTATGCAAATTTAAGTCTTGCCACTGACGAGAGTTACAAAGATAAAACAACGGGTCAAATGGTGCCTAAAACTGAATGGCATCGCGTTGTATTTAGTGGGAAAGTCGCTGAAATTTGCCAACTTTACCTTAAAAAAGGCTCTAAAGTGTTCATAGAAGGTCGTTTGCAAACACGTAAATGGCAAGATCAAAGCGGCGCAGATCGATATACCACTGAAATCCGTGGTTTTGAAATGCAAATGCTAGATGGCAAAGGCGGAAATTCAGACCAAATGTCTCAGCAAGGTGGTTACCAGCAGCAAGCGCCTCAAAAAGCCGCGCCGCAACAAGGTGGTTATCAGCAAGCACCGCAACAACAAGCACCGCAACAACAAGCGCCGCAACAAGGTGGTTATCAGCAAGCACCGCAACAACAAGCACCACAACAACAAACGCCGCAACAAGGTGGCTATCAGCAAGCACCACAACAACAAGCGCCGCAACAAGGTGGTTATCAGCAAGCACCACAACAAGCGCCGCAACAACCAGTACCAAGCATGGCGCCAGCGGATGATTTTGATGATGATATTCCGTTTTAGCCATGATTGAATAGAACTATGAATTGACTAAAAAAAGCCCCTGTTATCAGGGGCTTTTTTGTTTGTAGCGCGTGCAGAACTCGGTTTTTAGCGTTTCACAATTATATGTAATCAAATTTTCAGAATCATTAGGCGTTAAGCTATGTGGGCTATGGCTCTAAGAATATAAAATAACAGAGAACATTAATAATCAAAATATCTAATGTTTTTTGCAAACAGTGACTTAGTGAACTAATCTGATTAATAGAATTAACTTATTGTCGATAAATCTATTTGATGTTTGGTTTGGCATGTCGCGTGACTATGTTGTCAGTGATACTGCCCGTGACGTTAAATGTTAATAACGGTTTTATGATAAAGCGCTACGGTGTAGAAAAGGGTTTAGATTGTTTTCATTTTCTCGATTGTTAAAATTAGCTTCAAAGTCTAAATTAGGTCAAGTCGGGCTTGAGGTTAGGGCTGATGGTATCGCGGTGGCACTTGCTAAACCCGGTGAAAATGGCGAGCTTTACATCGAAGCGTGTAAATTTCAGGAATGTAAAGCGGCAGAAAGAGTCGAAGTGCTTACCCAACTTGTCAATGACTTAGGGGCTAAAGGCTTGCCGTGTAATCTCGTATTGCCGTCTAAACAGTATCAAACCTATCCAATTGAAAAACCTAAGGTTGAAGATGACGAGCTACCTGATGCGGCACGATGGCGTATTAAAGATATGCTGGACTTTGACCTAGATAATGCGGTCACGGATGTTTATGGTTTTCCAAGTGACGCTTTAAGAGGACGACCTGAGCAGTTAAATGTAGTGGTGTGTCGTTCCGCCATTATTACGGAAGCTTTAAAGCTGGTTTCAGTATCGGGATTAGTATTAGAAAGCATTGATATCGTTGACCTTGCTTTACGCAATGTAGCGATGCGCCTTTCGGAAGATGAGCATAAAGCGCAAGCGGTTCTTTATTTAAGAAATGGCGCGGGAACCATGGTGCTAGTGAAAAATGGTGATTTATATTTATCTCGTCATTTTGACTTTTCGCTTCAATCATTGAATGAGCCTGCTCAGCAGGATTCTGTTATTCAGAATTTAGCACTAGAAATACAACGATCTTTTGATTATTTTGAAAGTCAGATGGGGCAGGTTCCGCCAAGAACGATTTCATTAATTGGTCCTGATTCAAACGTGCCTCTTGCGAAAATGTTAAGTGGAAGTATTGCTGCTGATGTTGCTTGGATAGATCTAGCATGCTGTTATGGCAATGAGCAAACGACTGAGCGAAATGAAATTAATAGCTTTGCAGCCATGGCCGGTGCTATTCGTGAGGTGCTTGCATAATGCAGCAAATTAACCTTTACACCGAAGCTTTTCGACCCCAGAAAGTCGTTTTATCGTTAGCGCAAATTCTACTTATTACCTCATGCACTATCATTGTTGTGGTGGTAGCGACATTATTTTTGAATGCAAACTTAGCAAAATTAGAAAAACGTAGTCAGCACGAAAAACTACGTATCGATAAGTTATCAAGTCAATTAGTCATACTTGAGGAAAAAGCAAAATTACTGCGTCAAGACGATTCATTGATGGCTGCGAATCAGCGTTTAAGTAAAAAGCTTAGTGCTCGACGCCAAATGATTGAAATGCTAGACAGTGTCGTAGTCAAAGATGATGAGGGCTTTTCAAATATTCTATTATCATTAGCGCGGCAAAAAACAGAAGGTTTATGGTTAACGAATATTCAGCTTGGGGCTTCTGGTAAAAATATGACAATTGAAGGTACCACGCTCAATGCCAATGCTGTTCCAGCCTACTTGCAAAACTTACGTCAAGAGAATGGTTTTATTGGACGGGCATTTACCTTGTTTAATCTTGATGCGGACCCTGGAAAACCCAATCGTTTAGATTTTAGTCTTCGCTCACAAGCATCTCAGTCAAATGAAGTGATGATTCTGGAAGACGCTAATGAAATGACGATGAATGACAGTAAGATGTTGTCAGAAAGTATGAAGAAACACGTTAATGTGACCAAGGATTTACTGCCATGATTATAGAAAAATGGCACATACTTCGAGAAAAAACGGCACAACTTAGCTTACGTGAACGCGTTATTCTTGCTAGCGTATCGGTAGTTTTAATTTTATTTATTTGGTCACAGGTTTTTTTTCTGCCTTATGAAAAACAGCAAAAGCAAAATACGATGAAAATTGCAGAGCAGCGGCAAGAAATCGTTACAAAATCAGAACGCTTATCAACCTTAACGGGCTTGCTTTCAAATGATCCGAACTCACCATTAAGAGCAAAGAGAAAGTCTTTGCAGATAGAGATGGGTGAGCTAACCAATGAAATTGAAAGTCGTTTAAGTAACTTAGTTGCGCCTGAAAAAATGGCCGACTTAATGCGCAATGTGTTGGCTGACTATAAAGGTCTTCGTTTATTGAGCGCTAAAAATTTACCGGTTAAACCACTTCAAATTAAATCGATGAAGACTGAGACTAAATCTGACAAGAACGCACAGCCAGAGCAGCAAACTGTGCTTTTTGCGCATGGTTTTGAAATGGTGCTTTCAGGCGGGTACTTTCAAACCTTAGCATTTTTACAGCATCTGGAAGCAATGGATGGGTTTTATTGGCAAGCGTTAGATTACCAGGTCGGTAAATATCCGAAGGCTGAAATTACTATACAAATTAATACCTTGAGTTTAGAAGAGGACTGGATTGGTGTTTAAGATTTTTTTAATTTTGACACAGTTTTGTAAACAAATATTGATCAAATCAATATTACTAAAGCCTGTGGTCGTAGGTATAGTGTTTGGCTTTATTTTATGTAATGCAGCTTTTGCGGTGGGTCAGTATAAATTACCAAACGGCGAGGTATTAAATGATCCAACTCGACCGCATAACTGGAATAAAGCCAGTGTGGCGAAGGCGAAGCAAAAACACTTTACCTTGAACTATGTATTAAAAACTTCGCAGCGGACGAATGCGATTATTAATGGCCAAAAAGTCACTGAAGGTGATGTTGTTTCAGGGGCTAAAGTGATAAAAATTAATCAAAATACAGTCATGATTTTAGTGGATGGTAAACATCGAACGCTGCACTTAAGTAAAGGCGGCAGTATTCGAAAATGAACATCTGTATTGACAATATTTACATGGTGGTTAGCGCTTTCTGTGAGAAAGACTGATTAATAAATTAGAAGGTAGTTAAAACAAAATGAGCGTAAGCATGGCGAGTAGTCTAACAAAAAACGCAATGATTTTTCTGGGGAGTATCCTTTTAAGTTCATGTGCTCATCAAAATGCGTTGATTCAGTCACCCGAGACAAATACTTCGAGTAGTATTGATCAGATAAATGACACCTTGGATCAGGCCTTGAAGACACAAAAGCAAGGTGATCAAGCGCTTATTGCTCATAGCCAAGCGCCTGTGGTTGTGCCCGATAATGTAGTGAACGCTTTAATTCCCTCGATGATGTCTGATTTAGCGCCAAAAAAGCGCAAAATAAATAAAATTGCTCGTTTTGATATCGGTGTAAATAGCTTACCTGCAGCAGATTTTTTTGCAGGTTTAGTCGAAGGAACCAAACTGAATATTGTGGTGCACCCTGATGTAGATGGCACTATCAGCTTACAGCTAAAGGACGTTAGCGTCACTGAAGTACTCGAAATTACGCGAGATATTTATGGCTACGAGTTTGTGAGAAAGGGTCGCCTGATTAAAATTTTCCCTTTAGGTTTGCGTACTGAAATATTTGAAATAAATTATTTGAACATTCAGCGATCAGGTGGTTCGGAAACACGTGTTAGTTCAGGGCAAATTACTGCCGGTGGCAGTGGCTCATCTTCGAGTAATGATTCAGGTGATAGTTCTAGTTCTAACCAGTCTTCAGGGGGGACAGGTACAAAGATCAATACGCAAAATGAAAACTTATTTTGGCAAAATTTAGAAAAAACGCTCAATCTAATTGTCGGCGGTGATTCAGGGCGAACAGTGGTCGTTACGCCTAGTGCAGGTGTTGTCGTCGTTAAAGCTGACGCTAAAGGCTTGGCTTCGGTTAAAGATTACTTAAGAAGTGCTGAGCTGATATTACAGCGACAAGTGATTATTGAGGCGAAAATTTTAGAAGTCACCTTGAGTGATGGTTACCAGCAAGGCATTGATTGGAGCTTCTCTGATGCAAGTAGTTCACTGGACTCAAATGGAGTCCCCGATAATGGTATTAACTTAGCGCAACTTGCAAAAAGTGTCGTTTCTAATGCTACGGGTGGTGTATTTGCCTCAACTGTCAAAATAGGAGATTTTAATTCCACGATCAATCTATTGGGTACTCAAGGTAATGTGCAGGTGCTGTCTAGCCCACGTATCGCGACGGTTAACAACCAGAAAGCTGTGATTAAAGTCGGCACTGATGAGTACTTTGTGACCGATATCGATTTCGAATCCAATAGTGACTCAAACTCAAGCTCAACTGATATTGATCTCACGCCTTTCTTTTCGGGTATTGCGCTAGATGTGACGCCTCAAATAAGTGCAGAAGGAAAAATAATTTTACATGTTCATCCCACCATCAGCAAAGTAGAAGATCAGGAAAAAGTGATCACCATTAGTGGCGAAGATGTCAGCTTACCATTAGCCTTTTCAAGGATTCGTGAATCCGACAGTGTTATTGCGGCTGAGAACGGGCAAATCGTGGTGATTGGTGGTTTGATTCAAAATAGTAGTGTGGATAACAACGCAAAGGTGCCGTTTTTAGGTGATATTCCCTTGCTGGGTGAGTTGTTTAAGCAAAAAGGGAGTTCGACTGAAAAAACTGAGTTAGTGATTTTACTCCGACCTACCATTACCAATGCGAATACTTTTAATGATGATATGCGTGCCAGTCAAAAGCGTTTTAGCCAGTTTAGGGATGAAATGTTAGAGACGACAGAATCTAGCTTTTACGACGATGAAAAGTCAAGTATGTGAGGGTTTATGATGAATGTTTTACAGCTTACTCTTGAAGGTAAAGAATGAATCGAATCGCTAATGTATGAGTCATTTTTTGGGCTAAAAGAGGCGCCATTTACGCTTACGCCAAATACACATTTCTTCCTCAAGTCTGAAACGCATCAGCAAGGGCTAGATATGTTGTTAGTTGCCCTTAAAAATAAAGAAGGCTTCATTAAAATTTCAGGGGAAGTGGGGACGGGGAAAACACTTTTATGCCGAAAGTTATTAAATGCCTTAGATAACAATTATATCTCCGCTTATATCCCAAATCCTCACTTTTCAGCAGAATCACTTTATTGTGTTTTAGCTGATGAGCTCGCAGGTGAATTAGCCGCTAGCCAAAAACGTGCCAGGCAATTAGATCGCGAGCACGAGAAAAAAGAAGAGAACTCACAGGCAATTTTTAGTCAAATAGACGGCTATTTTAATCAAAATGTGACGGGGGAAAAACATGTACTGGCTTTGCAAAGAATTAATGAATGTCTTATTCAGCTTGCAAAAGATGGCAAGCAGGTAGTGTTGATTATTGATGAAGCGCAATCGATGCCTGATGAAACAATCGAAGCGCTTCGTTTGTTAACAAATCTAGAAACAGAATCTGAGAAACTCCTTCAAGTTGTTTTGTTTGGGCAACCTGAACTTGACCTGATGTTGCAGAGAAAACATTTGCGACAGCTTCAGCAGCGCATTACTTTTCAGCATTGTATTCAGCCCTTAAGTCGAAAGGAGATAGAGCAGTATATTTCGCACCGTATGTTGTTAGCTGGTTATAGGGGAGGCCGATTATTCGAAGCTAAAGCGATTACCCAGTTAACGCGTGCCTCAAAAGGGATTCCGCGCTTAGTGAATATTTTATGTCACAAAGCGCTTATGTCAGCATACGGCAAAGGTTCCAAGCGTGTGCAAAGTAAGCACATGACGGCGGCTATTCGTGATACTGAGAGTATTCAGGTATCACTCTGGCAGCGTTTTACTTGGCAGTTATCCATGATTGCCGCATGTGCTGTTGTCGGTATGAGCGCTATGAGTGTGCAGTGTGCGAGCATGACTCGAATAGGCTTAGTGCTATGAGTGTCATTAACGACATGCTACGTGACTTGGAGCAACGTAAAGCACCCGACCGAAGCGAGCTTGGTGCCGCCGCATCAAGCGAAAGTTTAATTGAAACAGAATCGCCTCTGCGAAAGAAGTACCTGATCCTGTTGGCGTTGCTATTACTGGCAGTAGGGCTTGGCGTGAGTGGGTTACTGTTGCGTAATCATACGCTTATGTCGTCGCTTGTCTCAAATTCTGTTTCTAATCCTAATCAGGCTTTTAGTCCTGTTTCTAACCCAGAAATCATCAATCAAGGCATAGCGAGCCAAGAAACAGTTGATAAGCCTTCTTTATATAATGATGTTTCAATAGCTACGAAAATAGCGCTTACTAAAAAAAATCCTGTTGAAGTAGCTGCCTCGCAACGTGAGGTGCCGCCTAACG
>JBLHVH010000119.1:0-10201 GCA_047628385.1 Oleiphilaceae bacterium | reverse complement strand
ATGAAAGAAGCACCTGAATCATCATTTAATAAGTCAGGTGCTTTTGTTTATTTACGAGACGGCATGTACCGTGCTTTGAGCGAGGTCTAATAACTCCCTCAGCGCAACTGAATACATCGAAAATTCAGCATCTTCTGTTGCTTTGAATTCTAATAGCGTTTGCGTCCATCTTGTAATCAGATCTTTATGTTGTTCCATCCAAATATCGATTCTTTCCTCAATATCTTTCGGGGCATCTTTAAGCTTAAGTAAACCGACGGTTAACGAACGTTGTTGCCAGTCTAAATCTTCACGGAACGCCTCGCGTGCTAGCGCTTGCCAATGTGTTAATGGTACCAACGAGTTAATTTGTTGGCCAAACCAGGTTAGATCAAGACGATTACCGAGTACATAATAAACATTTGCTACATTATCGAGCGTACTTTCACTTGATTCATGTGCCTCAATAATCCCTAATGCCGCATATAAATGTCGAGAGCCTGCAACCATTGCAGCTAATTCTTTAGGTACGCCTTCACTCACCAGTGAATCGTATTTTTTCTGCCAGACCTCTTTGGTACTTCCATTTAAATAATTAGGCAATGCTTTAGAAATTTTAGCAATTCCTTTTTCAAAAATTTCCATATTGCCAGCTACATTTAACTCGCTCCGCCTATTTCTGATTAACCAACGGCAGGCCCGTCTCATTAAACTCATTAATTCTGACATCATACTCATTTGTAAATCACTAGAAGCTTTATAGTCTAGCGATTCAATCACTTCCCACCAATGATCTAATCGAAAGACATCACGTGCAATAATATAAGATAGAGCAATTGCCGATGTAGATGCCCCGGTTGATTGTTTTAAGCGCTCTACAAACGTTATACCCATATGATTTACCAAATCATTGGCAATTTGAGTGGATATTATTTCTCTATTAAGGCGATGTTGATGGACTTCTTTTTTATATTTCTTAACTAATTTTGAAGGAAATGCGTCTTCAACTTCTGTAATTAAGCTTTCATTATCGGGCAAGTCTGAGTTAATAAGCTCTTCTTTTAAATCGCCTTTAACGTACGAAATTAAAACTGAAAGCTCTGGACGTGTAAACCCTTCACCTTTCACTTTACGCTCTGTAATAATGTCGTCAGCGGGTAAAAACTCTAGATTCCTATTCAACTTACCGGCCGATTCCATTGAATTTATAAGCCTTCGGTATTCTTCAGTTCGAGGTTTCGCTTCACTCGTTGCAATGCTGATAGCTTGAGTTTGTCGGTAGTTATTTTTCAACACTAAATCAGCAACGTCATCAGTCATACTGACGAGAAGGTTATTTCTTTGTTTTTCAGTTAAATCGCCGTTTACTAATATTTCATTCAATAAAATCTTTATATTGACTTCGTGATCTGAACAATCAACCCCCGCAGCATTATCAATAAAATCAGTATTCAGTTTGCCGCCATGCTGGCTGTACTCAATACGCGACAACTGAGTCATACCGAGGTTCCCACCCTCACCGACTACTTTTACATTTAACTCGCTACCCGTAATACGTAATCCGTCGTTTGCTTTATCACCTACATCTGCAGGAGTTTCAGCACTCCCCATTACATAAGTACCAATCCCTCCAATCCACAACAAATCAGCTTGCGCTTTTAATATTGAATTGATTAATTCATTTGGAGCCATTGCCTTTAATGAAGTACCTAAAAACTTTTGGAATTGAATATTTAATGGTATTGATTTAGCGTTACGTGAATATATACCGCCCCCTTTGCTTATAAGCTTTTTGCTGTAATCTTCCCAACTTGATCTAGGTAAATTAAAGATACGCTGGCGTTCAACAAAGCTTTTTTCAGGATCAGGATCAGGATCAAAGAAAATATGCATATGGTTAAACGCTGCAACTAATTTTGTATGAGGTGAAAGAAGCATCCCATTTCCAAAAACATCACCCGCCATATCACCAATACCTATGGTCGTGAAAGGTGTCGTTTTTGTATTAATACCAATCTCTCTAAAATGACGTTCAACTGAAACCCAGGCGCCTTTGGCTGTTATCCCCATTTTTTTGTGGTCATACCCGACGCTACCGCCAGAGGCAAAAGCATCGCCTAACCAATGCCCTTTTTCTAATGAAATCTCATTTGCGATATCAGAAAAAGTTGCTGTCCCTTTATCTGCCGCAACGACTAAGTAATAATCATCGTCATCATGACAAACGACACTATGTGGCTTAACGACTTTGCCATCGACTAAATTATCGGTGACGTTAAGAAGACCTCTAATGAATGTTTGATAGCAGGCAATCCCCTCTTTTATATAGTCTTCACGACCTGTATCGGGTAGCTTTTTAGCAACAAAGCCACCTTTTGCGCCAACAGGTACAATTACAGCATTTTTTACTTGCTGTGCTTTGACTAAACCCAGCACTTCAGTGCGGTAGTCTTCATATCTATCCGACCAACGCAAGCCCCCCCTTGCGACTTTACCTCCCCTTAAATGCACCCCTTCGATGCGAGGAGAATAAACAAAAATCTCAAACATTGGGACAGGTAATGGCACATTTGGAATCATGCGGGGTTGAAGTTTAAAAGAGATATAGCTCCTATCTTCACCTATATTATCTTTTTGATAATAATTGGTTCTCACTGTCGCTTTAATCAAATCAAGATAAAGTCGTAAAATTTTATCTTCTGTCAAATTTGGAACTTTATCCAAAGCTTCCATGAATTCTTTTTCTTGAAATTCTTGTTGATCACTTTCGATTTTTGTTTGCTTATTCAGTATTGGATTAAAACGAGATTCAAATAATTGAATAAGTATTTGTGAAATTTCGACATTTGATACGATTGTATTAGAGATAAATTCTTGTGAGTTACTAATACGGATCTGACGCATATAGCGTGAATATGACCGTAATACTGCAATTTCACGCCAATTCATATAGGAAGCAATCACCATACGGTTGAAACTGTCATTTTCAGCTTCACCTAACCATACCTTGGTAAATAAGTCTTCAAAAGGGGTCCTGATCTTTTCAATATCAATCGATTGCAGCGTCTTGGTGGTAAGCATAAAGTCATGCAGCCACACGGTATGACCGTCACGGTCAACAGTCTCGAAAGGAAGCTCCCCTATTACCCTAAAGCCCATGTTCTCAAAAATAGGCATCACATCAGATAGCGGTACAGGCTGATCTGCATGAAATAATTTAAAATGAACGACTTGATCATTTTCATCTAAAGAGCGGTAAAAGCTCATGCTGAGCTGTTGATTTTTGTTCGTCACATTTTCTATATGTTCAATATCAATGGTGGCACGTCTCGGTGAAAATTCTTCCCGATAGCTTGATGAAAAAGCGGTGCGATATTTGTTAATGTAATTATTTGCATGCTCTTCGCCGTAAGTTTCAAACAAAGAAATCTCAAGGTCATCTTCCCATGATTGCGCGACCTCAATAATTTTTTGTTCTATTTTTTCAATGTCAAAGGTGCGGCCATCAACAGGATCTATTTTGACCGTAATTTGGGTACGCGCTAAAACAGACTCTGAAATATAAGTATTATAATCAACATCTAGGCCATTCAGCTCACTCACAAGGATATCTTGAATTTTCATACGTAAATTTGTATTAAAAATATCGCGTGGAACATAAACCAAACAATTGACAAAGCGGCCAAAGGTATCTTTACGCATAAATAAGCGGGTCTGTCTCCTCTCTTGAATGAATAGAGTCCCCATAACAACGCTATATAATTCATCGGTATCGATCTGAAATAATTCTTCACGAGGATATACAGCGAGCAATTCTTCTAATTCTTTGCCTCGGTAGTCTCTTGGGTTTAAACCTGAGCGCTCTAAAACATTTTTCGTTTTTTGTCTTAATAGAGGGATTGTATTTGGATTCTCATGGTATGCCTGTGCGGTATATAAACCGAGAAAGCAATGTTTACCAATAATATTACCTTTGGCATCAAACTTCTTAACACTCATATAATCTAGATAAGAAGGCCTGTGAACACTTGAACGCATAGAAGATTTAGCAAAGGTAAAAAGTTGGTTCGCTAAACGGTGTTGCTTCGTTATATCTGTCAGACAACCTGACGTAATTTCTGAGAGTTGCTCATGATGCTTTCTAAGTATACCCAGCTCAGTACCTGCTATCGGCTCAAATCTAGGGTCTTTACTGGAACCTGACAACTTGCACTCTACATACCCTAAGAAAGTAAAACGGTCATCTATGATCCAATTTAAGAAATCAGACCCCTCTTTTAAATTAACATCGCTAATAATTTCACTATTAATAGATGATAAGACCTCGGAGTTTTCTCTTGTATGCGCTAACATAGCCCCATAGTCTTTCACGATGATACTGACATCATCCATGATAGAGTCAATTGACTTAAGAAGGCTGGTTAATGCTGTTTTATCACTATGTTTGTCTACTTCTATAAAAACCAATGTTTCTTCGTCACTTTCTAGACAATTTTTCTTATCTATAAAGCCTGATACAGCGCCTTTATTATTTCGCTCACACCTAATAGTTGAGTACTGGATACTGTGAGTTTTAATTTCTCTTGCGCTTAACTCCATACGAACCGAGTCAACAATAAAAGGCATGCTTTTTTGTAATACCATCAATACAGTATGTGAAGACTGCCAGCCTGATACTTCAAGGTTTGGGTTAAATACTTCTACTTTTGCATGTTTAGCATCAAAATTACTGACGAACTTCCAAGCTGAAATGATCAGTCCAAGAATATCAGTGACTCTTCGACCTTTAAATTCATCAAGAAATAAACTTGTAAACAATTGTTCTGAAAAATGAATGACAGATTTGGCATCTTTTTTTGGTAGAGCATCATTAATCGCTTTATGTATCTGGGCGTCAAATTTTTTTCTATCTTGTGTATCGACTAAATTCATTGATAGTTCTCACTAAATTGAAAGTTATTTTTATTACTTCAAAGGCTTTTCAAATTTATTCAATTAAGAATAGTTCATTGTTCGGAAATTGCTTATTTAGAATCAATCGATTAACTTACTTCGCTGATTTAAGCAATTATCAACATGTGTTTAATAGATACGATACTTTTACTAAGATATAAGCGAGTTAATAGGCATGACTTCAAGCAGTGCATTTAAAGAATTAAATCATTCATTGAGCCAGACAATTATTGGCCAACATCATTTAGTTGAACGTTTATTAATCGCATTACTGGCTGATGGGCATTTATTAGTTGAAGGCGCACCCGGTTTGGCGAAAACTAAAGCGATCAAAGAACTGTCTGATCGTATCGAAGGAAATTTTCAACGCATCCAGTTTACTCCTGACTTACTACCCTCTGATGTGACCGGTACTGAAATTTATCGAGCTGAAGATGGCGCGTTTCATTTCCAAAAAGGGCCAATTTTCCATAATCTAATTCTGGCAGACGAAATTAACCGAGCACCCGCCAAAGTACAATCAGCGCTACTCGAAGCGATGGGTGAGCGTCAAGTGAGTGTAGGTAAAGAAACGTTTCCTTTAGATGAATTGTTTTTAGTGATGGCAACCCAAAACCCAATTGAACAAGAAGGTACCTACCCTTTACCAGAAGCTCAATTAGATAGATTTCTGATGCATGTTAAAATTGATTACCCAAATCAAGAATCTGAACATAGTATTTTAAAACTGGCACGAGCCGAGCATTCTCAAAAAGATAAAATTAAAAAAACACTCGATCGAATTTCACAAGAAGCAATTTTTGAAGGTCGTGAAGAAATTAACCAACTACACATGAGCTCGGCTGTTGAAGATTATATTGTTCATCTTACAATGGCGACCAGACAGCCCGCAAAATATGGAGATGACCTAGCGAGGTGGATTGACTTTGGTGTCAGTCCACGAGGCACTATCTCTTTAGATCGATGTGCTAGAGCCTATGCTTGGCTTCAACAAAAAGACTTTGTTAGTCCTGATGACGTTCGTGCTGTATTACATGACGTATACCGTCACCGTATTCTCATCACCTTCGAAGCTGAAGCCGAAGGAATTACCACTGACAAGGTGATTAATGAATTAATTCACCGCGTACCCGTTGCCTAATTTTGTTAATTATCGAGTTCATTTAATGTTAAAACGCGTTAGTGATTTTTTGAATTTTGGTAAGACTTCAAGCGAACCGACTCAAAACGATTCAGCTGAAGCTTTAAATACCGGATGCATAGGCCCTTATTGTTCATTAAAACAGTTGATGGCACTGCGCTGGTCTGTTCGATATTTAAATTTACCAAAAGCAAAAAGAGCAAGCCGCCCACAATCTGGTTTACACCATAGTCGGTTTCGTGGGCGTGGGATGGAATTCTCTGAAGTCAGAATGTATCAGCCCGGTGATGATGTTCGTAGTATCGATTGGCGCGTGACCGCACGACGTCAAAAACCGCATACAAAACTGTTCAATGAAGAGCGCGAACGTCCCTTACTTATAGTGTGCGACCAAAGTCAGTCACAGTTTTTTGGTAGTCACTTAACATTTAAATCAGTACGTGCAGCCGAAACCGCCGCTCTTTTCGCTTGGACAGCCTTAGATCATAATGACAGAGTTGGCGGTATTGTCTATTCAGAAAAAGGCCATCAAGAGGTCAAGCCCTCAAGAAACCGTAAAAGTATCATGCGACTGCTTAACGGCATAAGCGAATTTAACCAAGCCTTGAATATTACTGAGCCAAAGACAGAGCCATCTTTTCACTTTAACGATGCGCTAGTAGAAACAATTAGACTTACCAAGCCAGGCACTCTTTTAGTTATTATCAGTGATTTTAGACATATAAATGAAGACAGCGAAAAGCTTCTTACTAAGTTAGCGAAACACAACGAATTATTGATGCTGCGTACTTCAGACCCTATTGAACAACAACTTCCACCACCTGGTTTTTATCCGGTTTCAAATGGCAATGAAACCCTCGTGATAGATTCACAATCAATTGAAGCACGAAAGAATTATGCTAGTTGGGCAGCGCAACAAGAAGAGGATTTAGCATCATTGTGCATACGTTTAAAAGCACCCTATCTTGATATATCTACACAAGAAGCACCGATCAATACCCTGCAACGTATGCTGCTTTCTGTAAGGAACTCTTAATGGATCCGACTAGCCTTTTAGAACAATTACGCGACGTTCATAGCCCTGATACTGTATATAGCCCTGGTGCAATTCTTACTTGGCCACCCGCTATTGGCTGGATAATACTAGCCATACTAATAAGCACTGCGACCATTATGATTGTTTGGTTTACTTTTCGCTGGTATCGATCCAATGCGTGGCGAAGAGAGGCGCTTAAAGAGTACAAGTTATTGCAACAAAATTATAATGAATCGCCCTCAAATAGTTCACTATCAGACATTTCTAGTCTATTAAAACGCTGTTCGGCAAGTATCAATCAAGATCCCAAAATGCTAGCCATCACAGGTAAAACCTGGAAGGAGCTTCTTGAAGCACCCAAGAGTCCTTTAAATGATTTTGAGATAAACCTTCTTTGTTTTGGTCACTATCAAGCTGAATGTGATCAACTTAATCATGATGCATTAAAGCGTATTAGAAAGTGGGTTAAAACCTTAAGGCCAATATTGAAAAAAGATACTGAGCTCAATTTAACAAATCTTGACGACAAATTAGAGAATAAAGCATCATGATGAGTTTACTAAGTGGTGAAACAGCGTTTGAGCTCCAATGGCCTTGGCTTTTGTTATTACTACCTCTGCCATGGTTAGTAACATTTAAGCGTAAAATTGAAGCACCCAGTTATATTGCGCCTCATTTACCTATATTTGAGACCGCTAAGTCACTTGGCTTTGGTCATGTTAACCATGACCAACCGACTGACAAGTGGAAAAGTTTTATATTGTTGTTCGCCTGGATTACTTTAGTCATTGCAGTTTGTCGGCCAACTTATATTGGAGACCAAGTTGATATTCCACTTTCCGGTCGTGATTTAATGCTTGCGATTGATATTTCTCCGAGTATGGAAGAAAAGGACATGGAGATTAAAGGGACTCCGGTAACACGATTAAGGGTGGTTAAGAAGGTTGTGAGTGAATTTGTCAAAAACCGCTCGGGAGATCGTATCGGGTTAATTCTTTTTGGCTCTCAACCCTACGTCCAATCACCTTTGTCATTTGACACAGTTACCGTAAATACACTTTTGCAAGAAGCCTATCTAGGCATGGCTGGAAATGCGACAGCCATTGGCGATGCACTAACCCTAGGTGTTAAACGATTAAGGCAACGGCCTGAACAAAGTCGTGTTTTAATTTTATTATCTGATGGTGCAAATACCGCTGGTGAAATTCCGCCAGAAAAAGCAGCGCAATTTGCAGCCAAAGAAAATATCAAAATATATACCGTTGGTATCGGCGCTGATGAAATGATACAACGAGATTTTTTTGGTTCTCGTAAAGTGAACCCTTCAGCAGATTTAGATGAGGAGATGCTAAAGCAACTCGCTGAATTATCAGGCGGACAGTATTTTCGCGCAAAAAGCACACAGGAACTAACAGCAATCTATCAAGTAATTAATGAGCTTGAACCTGTTGAACAAGAAACCCGAAGTTTCCGCCCTACAAAAGCATTATTTTATTGGTTTTTATGCTTCTCAATGTTGGCTTACGGAACATTAGTAGCGCATAACGCATTCACTAAATTAAATCGCACCTTACGAAAGTCAAATATTAATGCAAACACTAAACAACAATTTAAAAGAGGTAAACAATGAGTTTTTTTGAACACATTGCCTCCTTCCACTTCCTTCGCCCCCTTTGGCTAGTGGGCTTACTGGTATTACCTGTTATTTTTATCGCCATGCGCAAGCGTGCTTTAAGTAATAGCGATTGGTCTTCAGCAATTGATCCAGTATTGTTACAACATCTCCTACCTAGCAACCAGCAGCAGAAAAAACAAAATCGACATTTTGGCATGACTGCATTATTAGGCTTTGCTTTTATTGCGATGGCAGGCCCAGCGTGGCAAGAAAAACCTCTGGAAGTTGTAAAGTTAACGGATAACGTGGTAGTGGTACTAGATTTGTCGTTGTCGATGCTTGCTACTGACAGCCCGCCAGACCGCTTAACGCGATCGAAACAAAAGCTTCAAGACTTATTAAAGCTGCGCAAGGAAGGCAATACTGCTTTAATCGCTTTTTCGGGCGATAGTCATGTTGTGACACCTTTAACTGATGACACAAAAACTATTGTGGCAAATTTACCCGCTCTCGACCCTTTCATCATGCCCGTTATTGGTAGCCGTCCTGACTTAGCCATTAAGCAAGCCGTTGCACTGTTAAAACAAGGAAAAGTAAATCAAGGGCGTATTATTTTACTGACTGACAGTGTTGAGCCACATCACATTAAGCGTATTAATGAAACATTGGCTGACACAAATACTATTTTACATGTACTGGCTGCAGGAACCGCCGCCGGTGGCCCTATCAAACTACCCGATAAAAGTTATTTAAAAGACGATGGCAGCGTTGTAATCCCCAAAACAGATTTCAATAGCCTGTTAACATTAGCAAACCACAATCATGGAAAAATGATACGTTTGACACTTGATGACCAAGACCTTGAGCAATTAGACATTGATGGCAGTTTAAGCTTAAAGCAACAGCAGGAGAAAGAAGAACCCGTACTTAAGAAAGGTTTTGATGCTTGGGAGGATATGGGTTACTTACTTCTTTTTCTTATCATACCTTTGGCATTAAGAGCCCATAGACAAGGTGTCATGCTACAAGTTTCCATACTATTGTCTTTATTCATTATACCCGTTGAAGATAGCGCTGCTTTTGAATGGGGTGACCTATGGCAAACACAGAACCAACAGGCACAAAAATTAGCTGACGAAGGTAATTTTGCTGAAGCCGCTGAGCGCTTTAATTCACTTGAACACAAAGCCAACGCAAACTACAAAGCGAAAAAATTTGAACAGTCTGCAGACCAATATGCTCAATCAGAAAGTACAAACCATTTGTATAATCAGGCTAATGCGCTCGCACAGCAGCAAAAATTTGAAGAAGCCATAGAGTCATACGAACAAGCGTTAGCATTAAATCCAGATAACGAAGATGCTCAATATAATAAAGCCCTTATCGAAGAATTTCTGAAACAACAATCTGAATCTTCGGACGAACAAGATTCAGACCAAAAATCTGATGATCAAAAGCAACAAGATCAAGAAAACAA
>JBLHVH010000118.1:0-10216 GCA_047628385.1 Oleiphilaceae bacterium | reverse complement strand
CTGATCAGTCCGGCCATTTCAGGGTAAAACACAAAAGTTTTATCGTACTGATATCGACGCCTATTTTCAGATAACAACACGTTCCATAGACCACGGGCATATGCGCCAAACTCAACGAGTTTAACTTCCTGCTCTGCTGTCGGCTTGAGCCGAAAATTGTATCTTAGCGTCTTTTTCATACACTGTATAGATTACTGTATAAATCGAGATTGTCAAATGGAATATCAAACTAATTCACACTGTAAATACTTAATTGCTCTGCATTTAATTCTTGTGGTCAAATATCGAAAACAACTGTTGGTAACCCTTCGACCGAAGCAACCCGAAAACACATTCAAGAGCAATGTTAGCTTTATCGATTCATCCCAGCGACTAAAGAACACTGGGTTTTCTCGACGATGTTCGATAAAAAAAGAGCTATAAAAGCTCTTTAATTTGTTTGCTAAGTTTATACCGGCTCCAACTGAATCAGGCATCTTCAAGCTGAATGGGTATAACAGTGTACTGCTTTGTTAGCTGCTTATACTTCTGTCATGATACTGCTACTGCCAGTTTTAGCCATTTCGGATAAATCTTTATCAACAAAGAATAATGCGTGACCGTCGTGGCCTACTAAGTTGATTTTATCTAAAACACCTTTAAATAAAGTTTCTTCTTCGTGTTGCTCGGCAACATACCACTGTAGAAAATTAAACGTTGAATAGTCTTGGTTAGTAAAAGCTTGGTGTGCAAGAGAGTTGATTTTTTCAGTTATTAAACATTCATGCGCATAAGTTTTCTCAAAAATGTCAGCTAAAGATTCAAATTCATGAGGAGCCGCATCAATTGCACCTAATATAGGTAGTGCACCGGTTTCACTAACATAGGTGAATAAACGCGTCATGTGGTCCATTTCTTCTGTGGCATGTTTACGCATAAATTCAGCGGCGCCAGCAAAGCCTTTTTCTTCGCACCAAGCACTCATTTGTAAGTAGAGGTTTGAGGAGTAAAATTCTAAATTAATTTGTTGATTTAATTGTTCTACCATTTCGTTTTTTAACATGTACGGTCTCTTTATCTTTAATTATCTATTTAGGATATTGCCTTGGGTAATGACAATGTTCAAGTGTGATTTTGTTAGCAAATATAAACGGTATAATAACTAGGGTGTTAGTTTAAGTTTAAGCGGTTTGCATAAATAACTTTTATCGCATGCCGCGCGGACACAGTCTTTACATATAAACCGGGGTTTACTGACGATCTTTGTCAACTCATGTATATTCTGTTCTATTTCTTTTTTTTTCCATTTACATAAAGTTTTTGCCATAAGTTACACCGCTTGTCGCTGATACCATACCTTGACATACGTGCTTATTCAGAAACAAGCACTTACTTAAGATTTCAAACCATATAGTGACAAATAATTCATGTTTAAAAAACTAGTTAATTGGAATATGTAATAAAATATTATGTATTTTACGGGTTATAAGCACTATAAATATAAAAGTCTCTTCTAGGAATGGGTTATCTAATTTCAGATTGAGTGTTTAAATTTATTTATTTATTTATTAAAAATATATGATACGATATATCATCTCTCGTATGATAACTTGAACCCAAAGACAATTTAATGCACAAACAACCAATGACACATAGTCTAGCGTGTTACACCACAGAAGGCTCAACATGAGCGAAACTGCTTCGCCTGAGTCCAAAAAAGAGTCTCAAATATCGAATGACAGCCCTCGCTCGAGTGTGCTTCACGTATGCACTTCATGTAGGGCGGCTGGTTTTCCGCGTGAGCCAATTGAAAAACGAGCTGGTTTTAAACTCTATCAGGCGCTTCGCGCAATGTTCAATGAAAGCACTTTGGGTCATCAAGTAGAGGTCAAGCCCGCTGAATGTCTTAGCTTATGCCCGCGGCCCTGTGCAATTGCCTTCTCGTCGGCCGGTGCGTGGAGCTATCTCTTCGGTGATCAACACCCCGAAAAAAGCGCCAGTGACATCGTTGAGTGTATCGCGCTATACCTCGACACCCCAGACGGGGTCATGCCAAGAAAAACACGCCCGAAGGCCTTACGGGGAAGTATACTAGGGCGTGTGCCGCCATTCGATATAGGCACTGGTATGGATGACTGTCAGCCGAGCCGCCGCGACAAACACTCTGTTAGTTACGCTAATAAAATGTCTGAACTTCACGCACCTGCTCAAAGTTAGGGTGATCTAGCAGGTTATGATTAAAATAATGTACCTAAAACCCAGATAATAGTGAGCATTAATGAAAGCTCAATAGCATCGTGAGGATAAACAACTCACGATTAACATATATTAGAAAATAGGTGGCCCCATATGAATACGCAGAAATTAAGTCAGATTATTAGTAAAGCAAAGGACATTTGTGTTCGTTCTGGTGGGCGTTTAACTGAAAAACGCAAACACGTTTTAGAGCGCTTGCTAAAATCAAACACGCCGTTATCTGCCTACGAGATTACCGATGCTTACAACAAGGTATCTGAAAAATCCATGCCAACAATGTCTGTGTATCGCATTTTAGAATTTCTCGAAGCAGAAAGTTTAGTCCACAAGCTAAGTTCAGCCAACAAATACGTTGCATGTTCGCATATATTAGGAGGTTGCTCGCAAGAGATAACTCAGTTTTTAATCTGCGGTAAATGTCAAAGTACAAAGGAAATTGCAGTATCAAAAGGCATCATTGATGAATTGGGTAAACTCTTGGGTAAAGTAGGCTACACGCTGACTAATTCACAGTTGGAGCTGCAATGCTTATGCAATAATTGCTCAGAGAGTACGGCTTAGTCATGCGAAATTATTTACATCAATCATTTGAACCCACCTCTACAGGTTATCAAGCATGAAGAAGCTCAAGGTAATGCTACCAGTCCCCCTGCTGTATTGGAGTGTCTTCAGTCGCATAGGTTTGGCACTCGGTTTGAGTATGATTATGTGGGCATTGGTAATAGGAATAACCTATTCATCATGAGTATTAGACTTAACAATCTCACGCTTGCCTATGAACGACACCCTGCAGTGCACCATATAACTACCACCATCGCTAAAGGTGAGTGGTTGGCCATAGTGGGCCCCAACGGCGCAGGAAAATCGACCTTGTTGAATGCCATGGCTGGGCTAACAAACATACATGAAGGCAGCATTGAAGGCCTATGCCCAAATACAGTGGCTTATCTGCCGCAGCAAGCTCAGTTAGATAACAGTTTCCCTGTTACGGTATTTGAATTGGTTGTTATGGGCTTATGGGCCAAACTTGGCTTTTCTAAATCGCTGAGCGGGCAGCAGCATAAGCAATGTGTAGATGCTATCGCAGTGGTCGGTTTACAGGGTTTTGAGCACCGGATGATTAATACGCTGTCCGGTGGGCAACTGCAGCGCTGTCTGTTTGCGCGAGTATTGCTGCAAGATCAACCCGTGATTCTTTTGGATGAGCCCTTTAATGCGATTGATTTGAGAACCTTGACTGATCTCACTCAAGTGATAAAGCAATGGCACCAAAATAAACGCACCGTAATCATGGTGACGCATGACCTTGACTATGTTCAACAACACTGTCCGCAAACATTACTACTAGCGCGAGAGTGCATTGGGCATGGCACCACAAAGGACATACTTACCACAGGAAATTTAAAAAAAGCAAGACAGCTTTCTGAAGCATTTGATGAACGTGCCCACTTGTGTGTGCAAGGTGCGGCCTGATATGAGTGAACTATTATTAGGTCCGTTCAATGACTACATTTTTATGCAGCGTGCGCTAATAGGTAGCCTTGCCGTATGTTTGGGCGCTGTGCCTGTTGGGATATTCATGACACTAAGGCACATGAGCCTGACCGGCGATGCTATGGCACATGCCATACTGCCAGGCGCTGCTATTGCTTATTTGGTATCAGGTTTATCCTTGATAGGGCTAACCTTGGGTGGGTTAGTCGCGGGTCTTGTGGTTGCGTTGCTCGCTGGTTGGGTGGCGCGTAATACGCATCTTAAGGAAGACACCAGTTTAGCCGCTTTTTACTTAATTTCTCTGGCATTAGGCGTATTAATTATTTCGCTTAAACACAGCAACGTAGACTTGTTTCATGTACTTTTTGGCAATATTTTAGCGCTTGATAATGCAGCGCTTTGGTTGCTAGCCAGTATCAGCAGTATCAGTTTATTACTTTTAGCTTTTTTATATAGGCCATTAGTGATCGAGTGTGTCGACCCCTCGTTTTTACGTGGCTCTGGCTACGCAAGCTCAATTGCTCATTATGGTTTTTTATTTTTAATGGTGATTAACCTAGTCGCCGGGTTCCACGCCTTGGGCACGTTGATGGCGATTGGCACAATGATATTGCCAGCAGCGGCGGCTCGCTTTTGGGCAAAGACATTAGACGG
The DNA here is from genome assembly GCA_047628385.1 of Oleiphilaceae bacterium. Lineage (GTDB taxonomy): Bacteria > Pseudomonadota > Gammaproteobacteria > Pseudomonadales > Oleiphilaceae > PZPK01. The sequence continues at coordinate 5,833 of JBLHVH010000118.1, read as the reverse complement.
TATTTTGTTTATCTCCATAATGATGAGCTTTGCCGGTTGTTATGCTGGGCTATTACTTTCTTTCTATTTCGATTTACCTGCTGGGCCAGCTATAGTGCTGTCATTAGGCATCGTCTACATAACCTCGCTATTGCTAGGTCTTAACGGCGGGTTGCTTGAAAAATACAATTCCAATCGTCATCTCACAGGCTAAAAAACAATGAACAGAACAATCACTTTTTCTACGTCTATTTATTCTAAGTTAAGGTTTCTTTGCTCAGTGTTTCTTGGCCTAGTATTTTTAATGAATACAGTCAGCGCCAACGAATCGAGTATTCGGGTAGTGACTAGTTTTTCCATTTTGGAAGATTTAGTTAACAAGTTGGGCGGTGAACACGTAGTGGTGGCCAATTTGGTTGCCCGTAATCAAGATGCACATACCTATCAACCCAAACCTTCTGATGCGGTTGCCATTGCTAAGGCTGATTTGGTCGTCTTTAATGGCTTGGCATTTGAAGGTTGGATAACACGTTTAATAAAGAATAGTGGTTATAAAAATAAACAACTTATTGCCAGTGACGGCGTCAACGCTATTCAGAATGGCGAAGAGGTTGACCCGCATGCCTGGCAGAGTTTTAACAATATTCGTGTCTATATTCAGAACATCACTCACACATTGATCACGCTAATGCCACAGCACATGGATGAATTTACCCAGCGTCAGCAACAGTACCTTAATAGCTTAAACGCCTTAGAGCACAACCTATTAAAAGAACTTGCAGATATTCCTCAAAATAAACGTATTGTTGTTACCAGCCATGATGCCTTCGGGTATTTAGAGCGTGAATTCGACATTCGTTTTTTAGCTCCGCTTGGCCTAAGTATAGAGGTCGAAGCCTCTGCACAGGATGTCGCTAACGTTATTGATCAGATACGCGATCAGAATGTAAAAGCACTCTTTGTAGAGAACATCAATAGCCCACGTTTACTAGAGCGTATTGCATCTGAAACCAATGCGGTCATTGGTGGTCGCCTGTATTCAGATGCATTGAGTGACGTAGACGGACCAGCAGGGACGTATTTAAAGATGATGCAGCACAATATTAGTTCGTTAATCACCGCGTTTAACTTACCTTAGCATCGCAGTGATCGAAAATAAATTTGGCAAAATTGGTAAAAACCTAGACGAAAAATTTATTTGCTATTCTCTTGAAGGCTGTATGCATTAACGTTTTAAAAAGTAATAACATGGAGCAACCGTATGAAAGATATTAAGAATATTTTCCAAGGTCTTGAAAAAAAACTAAGACAGTCACCTTGGTTTGAAGACGGCTGGCAGATATACAATCGAGGCGTATACCTACAGCTCTATAAATCGAGTTGGCACAATCAAAATCAAGGTGGAATACATTTTGAAACTTATATTGAAGCACCTCAGATTAAACAGAAAGCATTTCCAATCTGCATGCATGCTGAAGAGGATTGCCCTTCTCAAGCAAAGTTTATTCAAAAATTTCTAGAAATAGAGGGTTCTCGTATGGATGGTTGGAAGGGATACAAGGTATCTGGAAAGGGATACAGCATTTGCCAACGAACACTGCCGCTCAATTACAAAAATTTGGAGCAACGGCTTTTAGAGGAGTTTAACCGACTTCGGCAATTAGAGTCTGGTGTTGAGCAGGTTTTACGTGAGCTTTGATTACAGAGCTATTTAAACGAGAGCGACTTGATTATAGAGCCAAAGTTATGACAGCAAAAAATTGAAAAAAAATCAAAGCCCTTGCATTGATCTATGTGAATTCTCTGGGCCTAAGGGGTGGTGCTTGGGTTGCGGTCGTACTCGGCAAGAGTGTGAAAAGTGGAAGGCGATGAAACCGTACGTTAGAAATCGCCTTACGAATGAACTGCAAAAAAGGATGTTTCAGATTACCGATAAACGTTCTGAATAGTTAGGGACGCCATCGGTAAATAGTGAAATCTTTTGCACATGCGTTATGATATGTTATATCATAACAGTTAATGGGGTGGTGTTTAGCTAGCGGTCTTACTCGGCAAGAGTGTGAAAAGTGGAAGGCGATGAAACCGTACGCTAGAAACCACCTTATGAATGAACTTCAAAAACAGATGTTTCACATTACCGATTAGTGTTCTGAATAATTTGGACGCCATCGGTAAATAACGACAATTTTTTTAAACACCCAATGATATGATGTATCATATCTTCAATGAGATAGTTAATGTTTAATATGTATTATAAAAATAGGGTTTTGCAGAACAACCTAAAGGCTGCTCTGCGAAGCCTGCTCCCCTTGGCAATAATAACGAGTTCCTGTGCGGCGATAGCCAACGATACCGATAACGACATGCGGACGGGGTCCGAAAGTACAGTCGAGGTAATTCACGTCATTGGTAATAAGGTAACCTCGATTAGCGAAAGCGGCAGCCGACTGGGCTTAAGCTTGAAGGAAACCCCCGCGACCATCGACATCATTAGCGGCGACGCCATACGCACTAGAAATGATTTTTCACTTATAAATGCGGTGACGCGAAGCGCTGGATTTTCTGGCGCAGGAAACCCAGGTAATGGCGGCACAAGTATTAGCGCAAGAGGTTTTACTGGTCAGGATGCGGTCACCAAACTCTATGATGGTAATCGTTACTTCACGCTTGCTGGCACCCTTACTTTTCCTTTCGACACTTGGGCGGTGGAACGGGTTGAAATTTTGAAAGGGCCAGCTTCCGTACTCTATGGACTCGGTGGTATCGCTGGTGCTTACAACGTCATTCCGAAATCTCCTTCTGAGGAGTTTGAGTCGCACATTCGACTTTCAGTTGGCGAAAACAACACACAGTTTTTAGGCGCGAGTGTTAACGGTACACTCTCGGAATCTCTGGTCGGTCGAGCCGATATTAGTGCTAGCAAATCAGACAATTGGGTTAGTAATGGCGCAAGCGAATCTGAGATGGTGGCTCTAGCGCTTAAGTGGCAAGCAAGTGACAACCTGGCATTAACTATCCGTCATGACGCGGGCGAACAATCACCCTTACGTTATTTCGGTATCCCCCTAGTTGACGGCGATTTTAACGAGGATTGGATCGGATTAAATTTCAATGTAGAAGATTCACGAATCAATTATGACGATCGAATAACACGCCTAATCGCTGACTGGAACATCTCAGATTCTGTCAGCCTTAATGCAGAATTATTTTCACTGAGTACCGATCGTTACTGGCAAACCGTAGAGACCTACTCAACCAACAGTGACAATAGTTTGATCACACGAGCGGATCCACTGATTATAGGCCACGAATTAAAACAACAAGGCATGCGAGGTAACTTTGTATTCAATTCAAACATTGGCGATGTCGGATGGACGTCATCTGTTGGTTTTGAGTTTACGGATGTCAGTATGAAGTACACATCTAACTTTAATTCTTCACACCCCAACTCAGTGGACTGGGATGGTGATACTGATTCAGTTGACCCAACTAACTTTATTGGTGGCTCATGGTCGGACTTGACCGACAGTGTCGCAGCACTTGATCAGGTATCAGACGTCAACCAAGTTGCCCTATTTGCAGAAACACAGTTACGCTTCACTGATAAATTTGCACTTGTTTCAGGTCTTCGCTATGACATTATCAAGACAGATTACGAACGACTAACCTACAACGAATTAGGTGTTCGAGACACTGATGTAGACAACAGTGTCAATCAGAAAGTTAAGCCATTAATGGTGAGGTTAGGGTTTGTTTACGATCTAAATCAAGAGACTGCATTGTATGGACAAGTATCGACAGGTGACACACACCAAAATGGCGGTGATATTGTTCGCGTGAAAAATTCGCTGCGTGAAGCAGACACGGTAACGGTAAAACAAACTGAAGTAGGAATTAAGCAGTCACTAATGGAAGAGCGACTTGTGTGGAACCTAGCGATATTTAATATCGCTAGGAAAAACATGTTGATTGACGACCCGGATAATTCCGACCCAACCGTCTTCACATTAGTACCCGAACAAACCGCGCAGGGTATTGAGATTGGGCTTGACTATATTTTAAATGAAAGTCTCATCATGTATATTAATGCGGCTATGGTGGATTCAGAGCGCGATACAGGTAGTGAAATAACTCCTACTCCGTACAGCCCAGATATCACTTTCAATGCTGGCTTTCTTTATAACGCAACCGAGCGCGTTCGCTTCGGTGCTGACCTAAGGTATGTTGATGAACGTCCCTATAAGAACACGCCATTATCGTCTTATACTGTTTGGGATCTATTCCTTGGTTATAGTATCAATGAGTCTACCCGACTGACAGTTAACGCTAAGAACATTAGCGATGAACTCTATGCAACGTCAGATAGCTGGGCTGGCGGTCAATGGTCTGTTGGGGAGCCACGTACTCTTAGCCTTACGCTGGATCTTAATTTTTAAGAAGAGCCTTCCTCTTCTTATCCAACGTTCCTAATAAAAGTTCCGAGTTCAAGTCATAGATGTTTTCCAATTTAAAGTGGCGTTCGTCTATGGCTTTAAACAGACCACCTAAGCCCAATGGATAACAATGAATTTTAAACGCACCTTATATCTAACTCACCGTTGGTTTGGCATTGTAATGTCGATGATGTTCTTTCTTTGGTTTGCCTCTGGCATTGTGATGATGTATGTCGAATACCCTGAACTGACCGAACGTGAACGGGTTAATGCTTCGTCTCTATTGGAATTAAAAGCCATAAATACGAGTTTTTCTGACATTCAAGATCAAATTTTAAGTGAGTTAGCCATTAATCAATTGGACCTTTTGTCAGTACTAGGTAGACCTGCATACAAATTGACGTTTGCTGATAACAGTAAAACGATTATTTACGCTGATAATGGCAATACGCTTAAGGACATTCAGCCGTCAGATGCTGAAAAAATAGCGACGTTGTATGCGCAAAATAGTGGCCTTGCTTCGCAGATCAATGCATCTGAATATTTAGCAAGTATTGAGATGGATCAGTGGACAGTCTATGGAGGATTCAATCAGCATCGCCCATTACATAAGGTGAGTCTTAATAATATAGAAGGCACTATTTTATATATATCCAGCTCCACAGGTGAAGTTCTTCGAGATACTCATCGCTGGGAACGAATGTGGAATTGGGTCGGTTCGACTATACATTGGATTTACCCAATGCAATTGCGCAAACATTCGAACCTTTGGGTCAATGTCGTCATTGTTATTTCGATTGCGGGGATTATTTCAGTTGCCTCAGGAACAATCGTTGGCTTTTTAAGGCTCCGCCTAAAGCGTCACTATAAAAATGGAAGTGTTACGCCGTATACAGGCATACAAAAATTACACCATCTTTTGGGCATTACCTTTACGCTGTTTATCACCATGTTTATTGTAAGTGGTCTGTTTTCGATGAATCCATTTGGCATTTTCAACAATAAGACCTCTTCTGTTGAACAAATCAACCGTTATACCGGTGGCACTTATAACGTAACAGAATTTGAACGGAATCTTAAAAACCTAAACGACAATGCCGATAAAATTCAAGGTATTAAAGAACTCTCTTGGCAGATGCTTGGCGGCGAAGGCTTACTCATTGCCAAAAGAGAAAATAGCAATAATTCACTAAACCCTCTTCGCATAGTGACTAACCTGAACGCAGAGGAACTCGAACAAAAAACGCGTAACGCCATTTCTCAATTACTGCCCGATAGTGAATTAGTCAAACTAGATAAAATCACCGAATACGATAATTATTATTACACCACACACAACCGTTATATGCCCTTACCGGTCTATAGAGCACGGTTTTCTGATACCGAAAGCACTTGGTATTACATTGACGCCACAACAAGTG
>JBLHVH010000117.1:0-10399 GCA_047628385.1 Oleiphilaceae bacterium | reverse complement strand
AAAGTTAACAATTAGAAGAAGAAGCTTTGATATAGTCATTCATAGAAATAGATCAAATAGATCAGGACATCCAATAATTTTAATAATAGACAATACCGTACATAAATAGCTTTACCAAAAACAACGAGGGTAGATATTGCGTTTTTCTATGAACTTATTAAGTTAATCTAGCTTGTGAAACGACAAACCAATGAATTACACCGACACGAATACCAGCGAGATGCTGTTTAGGGCGATTTATAATCTACTTAGAAGTTTGCTGTCGATGACCGCCAATCCATTGCTTACCTGTGTGCGCAGCAAAAGCATTAAGCGCTGCTAACGAGCCAACCGCTTGATGATGTTTTTTACCAAAATGCTCGGCAAGTTGTAACCAATCGTCACTATTGATACCTAAATGAGTTAGCAGCGCACAGGTATTCTGATTAATACTACCGCGCTTATCTGCTCTGATAACTTTTCCTGTTTCTTCTACAAGGGTTAAATAATCAAGCAAGGAGAACGCGATGCCTTTTGGTGAGTTTTTATGTTCATTACCAATGCTCTTTACTGTTGGAAAAGCCAGCAAAGGTTTAGGGGTAAACGGCAATTGTGATTTGTTATCAACATCACTTGCTTTGTCATGAATGCGTTCAAAAATAGACGTGTATTGCGCGGTTTGTACCGAATCAGCCATTTTCGCTCTTATGGGGTTCAAGTCGACATAGGCCATGCAGGCAAGTACTGCTTTTTCATCAAGCAGCGCTTGTGACTTAAACCTGCCTTCCCAAGTGCGACACGATGTCGCTGGATGAGTTGTTCTACTCAGCAAGGATGTGAACAGAACCACCTGTGCCATCAGGTGAATCTACGGGCATGAATAAAGAGCTGCCCAGACAATGTAACGAAGGTGGTGCTGCCATCGGGGAGTAAATCGTGAGAGACGCTCCCTCCTCAAAGCCTTAATTCGGGTAAGTGCTAGATAGTTGGTATGGTGAAATTAACTGGATCCGTGATAAAAATCGTTAGACGGAATAAGTGTAATTAGGCTGAAACACTTAAGCCAAAAGGCACTGTCAGGGAGAAACGTTTCTTTGGGATGAACGTTCATGGCTAATATCCTGATCGGTTGATAGCGGGCACCTAACCCAACAATTACTCCGGTGTTTGTCAAACTAGTTGTCGCGATCACTTCGTTATGCACTCTCAGCCTTGACGCTATTTTGTTCAGGGTTTAAGTACACTTCTTTTGGTAAATCCCAATTACGAATATTACCACTCCAGCGCTCAGGATGAGCATCCTTAGCGCCTTGATAAACTTCTTTTCTATTAGCCAATACCTCACCCGCCAATCCAGAATGCCTCTGATGTGGGGTCACGTATTTGATGCCACTATGCTTGTGGTTAAAATTATACCAATGGCTAAATTTCAGCACCCAGTCACGTGCTTCTTCTATCGTTAAAAATCCTTTATAGGGATAACCAGGTCGATATTTACACGTTTTAAAAATTGATTCTGCGTAAGCGTTATCATTACTCACTCGTGGTCTACTAAAAGAACATACAACACCTAAACTATGCAGTGTTTCAAGCATTGACGAGCCTTTCATTGGGCTACCATTATCTGAATGTAACACCAGCGGGCTATCTCGAACGCCTTCTTTTAAGTGCGATTTCTTAATCAACCGCGAAGCGTTCTCAGCCGATTCCTCATCATGTATTTCCCACCCAACAATTTTTCGGCTAAATATATCGAGTATTAAATACAGATAAAAATGTAGCCCTTTAGCTGGTCCAGTAAGCCAAGTTATATCCCAACACCACACTTGATTAGCGCCTGTAGCACACGATAATAGGTCGACTCTGATGCAATATAAACACCTTTATCAGCCAACGCAGGAACTATTTGACTAGGTGGTAGGCTTTTAAACTCATCACTATTAACCGTATCTAATAAATGGTCACGCTCCTCGTTTGATAACTTATTTTTAGGCGCAGGGCGATGAGCGCTTGGCCTACCATCACTTTTAACGCCACCTTCAACAATCCAGCGCTAATAAGTTCTTACACTAATTTCAAGTTCAGCACAGGCTTTAAACCTTGCTGCGCCAGAAAACACCGCTTCACTGATTAATTCAACCGCTTGAATGCGAGCTGAGTCGAGGATCATTCGTCCTCGTCTTCCCCCCAGATCGCATTTGCTTTTTTTCTTAACACCAGTAGTGCTGCTGTTTCAGCGAGCGCCTTATCTTTTCGGCGTAGCTCTTTTTCTAATTGGTTGATCTGTTTTTTATCTTTCTTTGCTTCGATGGAGAAGGCTTTTTCTTGCACTTTTACAAGAGCGTTAGCATCCATACAAGCACTGCGCCAAGCCGCTATTTGCTCTGTATAAAGCCCTTTCTTACGACAATATCCAGCCAATTCAGCTTGATTTAACGTCGCTGTTTCTAACACAACGGCGAACTTGTTTGCTGAAGACCATTACTCAGCATTCTTTCCATCACCAGGCACTAGATGCCCCTTATCAATTGCTTGTTTTCGCCAATTATACAGGGTTGATTCACCAATACCCATTTCGATAGACAATTTTGATATCGATATATTATTGGGTGGCATCATTTTCTCTCGACTATTTTAAACTGTGAATCGAGTCCGACATCAAGAGAGCGGTAGCCTTTTTTAATATATCTTTTTCCAATTCGATACGTTTAATTCGCTTCTCTAACTCTTTGATTTTTATCTTATCTGGCGATAAAGCAGTAGCATGGTCATTACCACCAGCATGTTCTTGTTTTAATTGCCTAACCCATTTATCCATCGCAGATTTACTGACATTCATGGACTCAGCAGCTTCTTTTACAGTGTGATCAGCATCAACAACTAACTGTGCTGCTTCAAGCTTAAATTCGGCTGAATATGTTGGTCTTTTTAATGTTGTCATTTTGTCACCTAAGTTTAATGCGGTGTATAATAACACCTCTACGTAGGTGGCCAAATTAACTATGCCACTTCAGATTCAATTCATGCTATAAATTTGCTTAATCGACTTCGTTTATTGCCATTTCCATCAAGTGTATTATCGCTTTAAAAGTAAACTTTCGAGTTGACTGTTGACGATCTTTGGTTTGCCTAATGCGCATAGTGTAGCCAAAGTGATTCAATCGATAGATGTAATCTGCTAGCTCTAACAACCTATGTTCAGACCATGTACTGCCGTAATGAGTAAGTAGCTTTACCACTGATTGATAAAGCTCATGTAGTACCTTGGCATTGGCATCTATCAACGCAGGATTTTCACCCATAGCTTTATCAAGCTCTACATCTTCCGGTTGCCCCCACTTGAGTTCAGTTTGCACTACATTATCAAATACGCCCCAAAAGTCAGCTAACGATAATTGAAGATTTTTAGGTGTCATTAAACCATTAAGCGCGAGGACGGTTTCTTCCATTCTATTGCCATACAAAGCAAATAAGATGGCCTCTTTGTTTGGAAAGTATTGGTAAATTGAGCCGGTTCTTATACCTGAAGCTTCTGCAATACTGCGAGTGGTAACACCATCAGCACCCTGCTCACGAAGTACTTTACGTGTACCGTCAAGAATACGCGTTACAGTTGCTCTAGCTCTGGCCTGACGAGGCATTTTACGTGGTGAAACAAGATTTGAATTGTTTTTAGCAATATTTGATGACGACATTGAATTCCTTAAAACAAAAACAGTTTTATGTGCTGATTTACAATAGCGAAAGTAAGATAACAGGACGCATCTTAGTAGGCAAGCACAAGGTGCCAACGATGATACGTCCCTTTACTATTGATTGACTTTTTACCTGCTATTCAAAGTTATAGTTAAATACAACACCGAAAGAGCGAGGAGCCCCGAACATTTCATAAAAGCCGAATAGTCCATCTGGACGTGCTGCGGTACGATACTCTTGATCAGTAACGTTGTTGATATAAGCAGCAAGGCTCCATGCTTCATCTTCACTCATTACTGTGTAGCGGATGTTTGCCAAACCATAGCCATCTTCATTATAAAATGCATTTTCTTTGTCAGTAATCGCCATGGTTAAGTCCATGTCGTCTTTAAGCGCATAGGTTAATTGTGCGACACCTAAAAGATCATCATATAGAGTATGCTCGTGACTTATCGTTGTGTTAATACTCCAGCTAGCAACATTCGGCAATGTTGCACCTTCAACAGAAAGATCTCCTTCAACTGTACCAAAGGTATCTCTCGTCGTAGCAGTACTTTCTGCAATAATTGCGTCGGTATAACCTAAACCAACTTGTACAAACCATCCTTCGGCAGGTAACCAACTAATATCAAGTTCAGCACCTTTGATTTCTGTATCGCCAAGGTTACCTAACTTTTTAATAACCCCACCCAACGGATTTTCAATTTGAGCAACACCCTGTTGATCCTGGTAGTCATAGAAGAATATCGCACCATTAACACGAAGAGAATTGTCGAGCCACTCTGTTTTTGCACCTAATTCAACAGCATTCACTGTTTCTTGATCATAAGGTGCTAGAGCAGCCTCGCTAAAAACTATTCCCCCTGGATGACCACCTGATTTAAAGCCGCGAGATAAATTGGCATAAACCATCGCGTCATCATGAAGTTGATATGAAGCACCAAGTTTCCCCGAAACAGCATCAAAGGTACTTGTATCTTGAGTTGAAGAGAAAAGGCTACCGCCATCCATAGATCTTTCTTCTTCGGTATAACGAAGTTCGGTGACAATTGTTAAGCTATCTGAAACCAAATAATTCAAGTGCCCAAATACCGACTTTGACTCAGCCTCTTGTTCATAGGCTTGAGGAGCTTCAGTTAACCCATAAAGTTGTAATGGCCCTTCACCACCAAGTAATAACGTATCTTCGGAGAGTGTATCTTCAGCCCAACTTGCCCCTACAATCCAGTTATAGTTATCACCAGAATACGCTAAGCGAATTTCTTGTGAAATAGACTCAAGTTCACTGCGATATTTAATATGCTGTGCTTCGGTCGCATGACCATCGAAATCGGTGTTTCGACCATGATTAAATTCATCTATTGCAGTGATTGAAGTTAATTCATAATCACCCATTGACCAGTCAATGCGGGTAGAAAATCCTAACCAATCACTATCAAGCTGAGGAAATGTACTCGATGTTGTATCATGAACACTACCACTTACACCTTGTTCAGCATGGGTACGACCGTCCATAGTATAACAAATCTCAGCTCCCGGTACGTCGCAGGTATCTCCATTAAGTGCTGCAACGCTTAAGCCTGGAGTGGCCATTTCACCGCCATTATAAACGGCTGATGCGCGTAATAAATCAGTTTCACTGTTATCTTCACCACCGTGTAACTTTAACAAAATATTTAGGTTATCAATTGGTTGAACTCGCAACATTACCCTACCGCCCCAAACATCCGCTTCACCGTGATCTTTATTTTCAGAAACGCTATGAGTATAAGTGTCCCCACTAGTAACACTTTTACCTGATACACGAACAGCAACTTTATCAGATAATTCAGTACCAAAAGCGCCTTCTAAGTCCAGCCTATTCCAACTGCCATACCCAGCTCTAACATAACCATTTGTTGATTCGAATTCGGGCTTAGCTGAAATGACCTGAATAGCACCACCTGTTGCGTTGCGTCCATATAATCCCCCCTGCGGACCTTTGAGGATTTCTACACGCTCAATGTCAAACATAGTAAATGCAGCTTGAGCAACTGAAGCTTGATACACCTCATCAATATAGAAAGGCGTAGTGGGTGTATTGTTAACACGAATATCTTGTAAACCCACGCCACGTATAACCACAACAGGCATACCTCCACCAGTGATGTCTTGTAACTCAACATTCGCCATAGATTCTGTTATACCACCAATATCATCTATACCCTTATTTTTTAAGTCGTCAGAGTTGAATGCTGAAATTGCAATACCAACTTCTTGTACACTTTGAGTACGTTTTTGCGAGGTAACCTGAATTCGCTCAATGCCAGAATCTTCAACTTCACTTTTTTGCGCTTGTACAACCCCAGAATTGAGTGCGATTACAATTGCTGTTGCCAAGGTATTTCTTTGTATTTTTTGAATACTTTTTTGCATTATTTATCTCCGATTTATAGTTTATAGGACTTTTCTAGTAGAGTCCTATATTGGTTAAATTAAGGCGACTTAACACCATTTTTCCTCCAGTGCATCCCAACTGCCGATGCGTAAATCCTCTTTGCCAGCCACTAATTTATGCTTTGCGACTTTCTCGGAGGGGGTGTATGGTAATTCTGCGACGTACTCGATAAAACGCGGGATCTTAAATTCAGCTAGCTTTGTTCGACAATGCTCTATTACCAAATGAGGTGGTATACTTTCTTTTACCTCTCCTTCTCGGAGCAATAAGTACACTTTGACTTCTTCGCCACGATAATCATCTGGAACGGCGACTGCTGCGGCCTGCTTTATTTTGGGGTGAACTGACAGCACTTGCTCTACTTCAAGTGCTGATATATTTTCACTAGAACGGCGTATCATGTCCTTTTTGCGGCCAACAATACGGTGATAACCTTTATTGTCGCGAATAAATAAATCACCTGTTTTAAACCAATCACCACTAAAAGACTCGGTATTAGCTTGAGGCTTTTTGTAGTACCCTTGAAAAATACCATCGCCACGGATCCATAATTCGCCTACTTCATCGGTATTCGCCTCACTGCCATCATCTAGTGCTACCCTAGCTTCTCTAAAAGGACTGGCAACTCCACAAGTACCTAGTACATCGTCATCACCAGCCAGTTCTGTTGGTACTCCAACCCCCATACCAATCTCAGTCATACCAAAGACATCAAAAGGCCATAACCCCATTGTTTTACCAATTTGCTTTTGTGCATTAATACCCATACCCAAGGTATATAACTTTTTCAGCGGGGTTTTTATTTGCTCAGACGTGGCAACTTCACTGATCAATGGTCTTGGAAAAAAGCCCATTTCAATATTGAATCTATTAAGCCGTTCAACAAATTTACTCGCCGATAGCTTACAGGCGCTGTACACAGTTGCGCCGCCGTATAGGCCCAAAATAAGCTGCCACTGGGGATCCATGTAGAAAAAGGGATGATCTGAAAGTAGTGATTTTATTGTTGGGTTCATCAAAAAACATGATGTCCCTAATACAATCCAATAGCGCTGTGCTTGCATGCAGCCTTTGGGAAAGCCCGTCGTGCCAGAAGTATATTGAATATTCATTAGATCACTTGCTTTGATGTCCCATTGTGGGACAAAGCTAGCTGAACCTTTTTTTTGCAAATCAAACCAATTTGAGTAAAAGTCAATTTTTGATTCATCAACCACTACAACTCTTCCATCACTAAGATGAGTAGGACGCTTTTGCATGCTTTTTATTAACGGGAGAAATTCAGCTTCAGTAATGAAAAACTCACCATCACCATCGTTGATGAGATAGTCAATTTCATTGGCCGTATATCGTGTATTCACTGGTATCATTACAGCGCCAAGTACACCTAAAGCTAGCCAGCTGATTTGGTATTCAATACGATTAGAAAGCATAACTGCAACGTGAGAGCCTTTGCCAATACCTATGCTTGTTAATCCATCAGCAAGGCGATTAACGCTATCTCGTAATTCGACATACGATAAAGATTTCCCCTGCTCGAAACAATTTATTGCGCACTGTTCTCCAAACTTATCTACCGCACGATTGATAAGCTCACGAAAGTTTTCTGGCAGTTGCTGACTTTCGATCTCAGCTTTACTTTGCCAGTAATTGGCAAGATTTTGATCCTTGTTCATTTTTCTTCTCCAGTGCTTTGAGTTGTTTTATCAAAATCAGACAAAGCATTTACTCCATTGACTAAATGGAATTGGCGTTGAGTCATATATTGCTTCATCGTATGATTTAGACTATCTAGTCGAGACAACTCAGTGCTTCGTAATAAGCAATCCATTTCTGTTTTCACGCTTATAAGCGGGTGACTGGCTATTTTTCTAGCAATTTCTTGAGCTCTAACGAGTGATTGATTGACAGGTACAACTTCATTAACCAAATTCATCTTTAAGGCTTTATCAGCGGTAAGCTTCTCACCCGTTAAGACTAAGTAAGCTGCTTGTACATAAGGAATTTGCGATCCCATATGAGTGGCTCCTGACATGCCCCCCATTCCGTAGGCTATCTCGGGTGCACCGATTATGAGGTTTTCATCTGCAATTCGAATATCTGTTAAAAGCATTAAATAAAGTAAGCCTTCTCCAAAACAGTATCCTTCCACCGCAGAAATCATAGGTTTTGCTCTGGCATAACTTAGAGTCATTTCATCCCAACGTGGCTTACTTCGCGCCTTTATTTCAGTGTCTGATTCATTTAGATCTGCACCTGCACAGAAGTTGTTACCATGTCCGGTAATAACGCCGACTTTAATACTGTCGTCATGCATAAATTGTAAATAATACCGATGAAACGATTCATGCATTGCCATGGTAAATAGGTTTAATCTACCGTTATCAATGGTAAAGGTGGCAACACCGTCTTGGGTATCGTAATGAATTGGCATAGTAATACTCTCTCTTATCTTAAGGTTCGCGCTGCATATTTTGTAAATATGTAGCTACCCCTGACATAATACGTACAATTGTTCGCATTTTAAGGCGTAATATATAAATAGTTTGAAATTTGCAACTATTTATGATGAAACAATGTTATTTGATGCTTTACTGATCTTTTATGTCGTGTTGTGTATTTTCAGACTTACTTGCTAGTAATAGTAATGGTAGATTTGTTTCAGCCTTGCTATACGTTAAGCTTCCAAATAGCCACATACACAGAAAACTAGCGCTTAGAGCGATTAAAACGGGTTGAACATCAATGGTAATAACCCCAATATATTTCAACGTAAATATAGCCAATTGAGTTAGTACACCAGCAAATCCCGAAGACAGTGCAGCAATATTTGTTGCTTTTTTCCAAAATAAAGCTGCCATTACTGGAATAAATAAACCAGAGACAAATATTCCAAAAGCCAGCATCATCACTTCAAAAATACTACTACGTTGTAGGGCAAAGATTGCGCCAATAATACCAATGATAAAAATGGCACTTCGGTTAATGTTAAGTTGCGATTTATCAGTTAATTTAGGCTTCAATGCTTTCACAATATCACCGCTAATAGTTGTACCGGCAAGCAGTAATACAGTATCTGCGGTTGACATCATAATAGCCATAAGTGCCGCTAAACATAAACCTTTAACCACAGGCGGTAAGTGTGAGATAACCAATGAGGGAATAGCAACATCGCCAGAGGTAAGTTCTGGCATTAAATTAAATGCCACTACACCTAAGGATACAACCACTAGAGCCCATATAAAGTAAACTCCTGCCGTTAACAGCATAGCTGGGCGTAAATCACTAGCCTTTTTTGCTGCAGCAACACGTTGCCAAATAGTTGGATCTATAAGAACAAAAGCTAAATATGTAGGTATTAGCGCTACAAGAAAACCAACATCTAGTCCCGACCAGAAGTCAGTCTGGGGTGACTGTAATAAGGCAATAAAACTCTTATCATCAGGTAGGTTGTACGCTATACCAAGGGGCAACAGAATACCAATAGCTATCACCATAATGATAACTTGAATCATATCTGTATAAGCAACTGCAAGCAGCCCCCCAAAAATGGTGTAGAGTATAATAATTAATGTACCTATTAATATCGCATTCTCATAGTTGAGACCTATTTCGCCAAACACTGCGCTTGCGGTAATCCCAAATGCAATTAATTGTGCGCCAAATACAGCAATTAGTGTTATCACCAAAACCACGGCGGCAATCAAACGCATACTTTTTCCATAGCGTCGTTCAAGAGCATCAGGTATAGAGTTGATTTCTGCTGTACGTAGTTTTGGCGCTAGAAAAGAAAATATGATGTAGCCAATGATGTAAGAAAATGATGAGAACAATATAATATAACCGACTTCAAATGCCTTTCCAGCATTTCCAAAGGTTGCAGCAGCACCTATTGCTGAACCAATAAGTGTACCTACTAATACAGGTAACTTTAAACTTCGCCCAGCTACAGCATAATCCTCTGAATCGTTGACCTGACGGCTAAAATATATGCCAACAGCAATCATGGCAATAAAGTAAATACCGACTATCCACAAATCTATTGTTACTACATTCATTTATTCTCTCTCATTTGCATAATTAACTAGCTATCACTTAAATAACTACCGGCATAAAGCGGTCAACTGTCCGCATTAATAAAATCTAACACTGGAAAACCTCCCTGTCAACTTAAGCGAACATGTGTCCGCAAATGAAGTTAAAGACTAACTATGAATATAAGGTAAATAGATAATTATTATTTTAAGCAATTAGGGCAGATTATAGTAATAAATTAGTTTTAAGATA
>JBLHVH010000116.1:0-10412 GCA_047628385.1 Oleiphilaceae bacterium | reverse complement strand
CTTTTAGGGTTTGGTAGTCTGAGCTTGATGTTTCTCTCAAGTCGATACCGCATGGGTTATCCCCATCAATAGGGCTTAATAAGCTTTGTATGTCTTGACTTTCCATTTATGTTATCTTTTGTTGTTGTTTTGAACTGAGATTTAATTAAACATAAGTATAGTTATTACTCATTTTCCGTTTTTTAAATATTTATCATCCGTGCCACAGCACATTTCACCTTACAAAATACAAAACAAATGTTTCTTTGTAAATGCGGAACCAATTAAATAAAATTAAACAGTACTAGAAGTTATGCGAATGTTACAAAAAATGCCAGATTTTTTTTAACATAACTGATGATGAAACAAAGTAGGGCTATTAATCAGTCTAGCATAACTAAAAAAAATTACTTGTTTGGTATAAAAACTAACCAGTATGTTGTTCGGTTACCTTTTTTATTTATTATAAAATTAATATTATAGGGTTAAATGAGTTGATATGATGTTTGTGTCAAAATTGTTTAATCATTGTCTATACTTAAAGGTATGCTCTTATCCTGTAATAATGAGGGGTTAAAGATTAATATTGGTATTGTTTGAACTAATTGCGCTTACTAATCCATTAAGTGGATACTATTGTAAGTAGTGCTTGCGTATAATCGCAGAGGCTAAATCTAAGTCTGTTATATGTCGATACACAATTTGAGCAATGGATTAGCTAATTTCAACTAGCCAGAGTGGCGTTTAAAACGAATTATAATCATGAATATAGCAATAAATAAAAAAATTGATTCCATGGCCAGTATTACTGGAGGAAGAGGGTTGCTGTTTGCAATTTTATCTTCTGTATTGATGTTGGCTGCGTGTTCAACAAGTCCTGAGCGCCCGACAGAGGTTTTCGAAGTGGAGAGCGCTACCATTCCAGTCTCAGCAGATTCAGCCGTTATATCGGGCTCTAATGCTAACGTTGTAACGTCCGAGTCAAACAATTCTAAATCTATTGAAAAAACTACGACTAAAAATAGAATCCCTAAGCCTTATACGGGTAATGATGTTGAAAAAAAAATCTATAAAAAACCGATCAAAAAGAAAAAAATAGTCCTTAAAAAAACTTCAGTTAAAAAGATTAATACAGAAAAAACGGCTATTGCTACGGCTTCAGTAGAGAAAAAAATAATAGTTGATAAAACAGAAAGTATAAAAAAATTGGCTGAAGTTTCAAACGTTGATGTACCGATATACCCCGTCGATTTATCAAAGCTGCCGCTATTGATAGGGAATAATTGGACGCTGAGGCTTGATGCTGACATTAGTGGGCAATGTGTTTTGTCTTATAGAGATCTTGTCATGGGTGATGGTCAGGGTGAAACCCCCGTTATCTTTATTGTGACCCAAGATGAAGTTTTGTTTAAAACTAAGTCAAATATTGATGTCGCTTACCAGCAAACGGGCGTTACGATAGATGATCAACCTCAGTTACCCATTGAAACGCTATACAATGACTATTCAATTAGTTATAAAACGCAATATCAAACCTTAGTTGGTCGCATGAAAGTCGGCGAACAAGCTGTTTTAACACTAGGTTTTTGGCCTTCATGGCCAATAACAGATACGCGTTCGATAAATATTGAGTTGGGCCAGTTTTCAGCGGCTCAACAAGCTTTAAATATGTGTTTAGAGTTAGAAAAAGAACTCAAATAAAAAGGGAATAATGATGGGCTTACGTTTAAAATTTAATCTTGTATTGAGTGTCGCTACAGCACTTTGCTTGTCTCTGATCGGTATATTTGGTAATCAAATATTACAAGATAATGCGCGGGCGGAAGTGTTACAAAAAGCGCGCATTATGATGGAAAGTGCAGTTGCGGTTAGGCGATATACGGTTAATGAAATTAAGCCTTTGTTGGCTGTGCAGCAACGTCGTAAGTTTTTACCACAAACGGTGCCAGCTTATGCCGCGCACGCTTATGTGAAAACTTTGCAGGATAAGTACCCTGAATATAATTACAAAGAAGCGACCTTGAACCCTACTAATCCTGCCGATAGGGCAACAGAATGGGAATCCGATATTATATCTTTCTTTCGTAATAATGACACGCAAAGTGAAATGATCGGTGAAAGGGACACTGCTACAGGCCGTTCGTTATATTTAGGGCTACCAATCAAAATTACAAATCCAGCTTGTTTAGCTTGCCACAGTACGCCGTCAGCAGCACCCAAAACATTAATTGAAACGTATGGTGATAATAATGGCTTTGGCTGGAAACTTAATGAGGTTGTAGGGGCTCAACTGGTTTCGGTGCCGATGTCTGTTCCATTAAAGCGTGCTGAAGAGATTTTTAATGTTTTTATGGGGGGGTTAGTTGGAGTCTTTGTAATATTGGCGATATTGTTGAATTTTATGTTGCATTTTATTGTGATAAAACCATTAAGGCAGGTCTCTATTAAAGCTGATGAAGTAAGTATGGGAAGCTTGAATGTTGAAGAGCTCAAAATAAGTGGTAATGATGAAGTTGCTTCACTAGGGCGCTCGTTTAATCGTATGCATCGTAGTTTAGACAGTGCATTAAAAATGCTTGATGACGATGAATAGGTGTTAGGCAGTAATATGTTACAAAATGAATTGCCAGAGTCAATTGGTAAGTATCAGATTGAAAGTGTACTGGGTAAAGGTGCGATGGGTCTGGTATATCGTGCTTTTGATTCAAGTATTGATCGAACAGTTGCATTAAAAGTGTTGCATGCTCACTTATTAGAAGGTGATCAGGGCAGTGATTTTGAACAGCGTTTTATTCAAGAAGCCAAGGCTGCTGCACGTTGCTTACATCCTAATATAGTCACGGTGTTTGACTTTGGTGTGCATAAAACCATGCCTTATATTGTGATGGAGTATGTTGATGGGGTTGAGTTGAAAGATCAGCTGCTATCAGGAAAAGAATTTTCCTTTGTCGTGGTGCTCGATATCATTACGCAAATTCTGGAGGCGCTGGCCTATGCGCATGCTAATGGTGTTGTGCACAGGGATATAAAACCTGCGAATATCATGCTGATGGATAATGGTCGTGTCAAAGTGTCTGATTTTGGTGTGGCTCGTCTAGATAACTCTGATTTGACCAGTACCGGTATGATGGTGGGAACACCTAATTATATGTCACCAGAAGGAATGCATGGGTTTCAGGTCGATAATCGATCTGATTTATATAGTGTTGGAATTTTACTCTTTGAGTTATTAACCAAACAGAGGCCTTATACAGGGATTAGTCTAGAAGAGGCGATTGCGCCCCTAGATCAATGCGAGCATTTTGACCTACATAGAAAATCGCAAATTAAACCAGTCATTATCAAAGCGCTGCAAGCGAAGTCAGAATTACGGTTTCAGCATGCATCTGAGTTCCTTGACCAGTTAATTAGTATTATGTCTGAATCTGGTTCAGAACAGGGAACCGTTATTTATCAGCCTGCGAAGGTTGTCCGTATTGCAAAATCCAATACGGGTATCGTGCCTTCTTTGACGGCGGGTGTTGAATCTGAATCAATTCATCCAGATGTGCTATCAACACTCGAAAGCAGTCTAATTCGCTATGTAGGGCCGTCGGCTAAGGCGCTTATAAGGAGGCATAGTAAAGGCAATCAATCATTGGAAGCGCTTTCAATGACTTTGGCCGGAAAAATTCCTAATGATGGCGAGCGATCAGAGTTTTTACGCTCACTTGAAACCTCGGGGTTGCGTGAGTTATCTTTATCAAAAGACGCTGAGTCAAAAAGTGGGTTTACCCATGCTAGTTTAAAGCAGCAAAGTAAAGTCACCATAGGCTCTTCACAAGATGAAATATTGCAGCTTTCACCAGAAAAATTGCAATCGGTGACGAATGAATTGACTTTTTTTATTGGGCCGCTAGCGAGCCGCTTAGTGAAAAAAGTGTTTAAAAATGCATCAAATCTTGATGAGTTTTATAGTAAGCTGGCAAATTTTATTCCTGAATCGTCTGAACAGACTGATTTTATTAAAAAAGTTAAACGATAAAGGTGGGCTGGTTATCTTGAAAAATATAGGCGGACAAATATGAAATTAATGCTTTCTATTGCTTTGTGCCCGTTAGGTTGCAATATGGAGGGGCAGACGCATCAATTTGATAAGGCTGGAGGAAATTTTGGGCGTGCTCCAGATAATCACTGGGTGCTACCTGACCCGAGTCGCTATGTTTCGTCGCGTCATGGATCCATTCGTTTCGAGAATGATCAATTTTTACTGATTGATGAAAGTACGAATGGAATTTATTTGAATGGCGGTTCTTTACCTTTAGGTTCTGCTCAGCAATCAGTTTTAAAAAATGGTGATTTACTTGTATTTGGCGATTATCGAATCCAAGTAAATATAGAGGAAATAACCAATATTCTGTCTGCGGAATCCATCTCTAACGTTGATGTCATGGCTGTTAAAAATGAGTCACTAGCGGCCAGTCCGGTATTTATTGATGATCTTGATAAGTGGCTAGAGCCGTCAATCCCGAAATCTGAATCTGTTATTCCTTCAAAATCGTCTATCAATATTTTATCATCGCCTTTGGTTCAATCGGCTAATGCGCTTGATTTGGGTTTAAAGGAAGAAGAAAAGGACCCTTTAGCGCTATTGGGTGCTGTGAAAAAAACAAGTGGGCTAGTAGGTATGTCTTCTAGTTCGGCATCAGGATCCTTGACCGACCTTTTGGGGGGCGCATCTTCTATTGATCAGCATATGATGAACGTGCCGAGTGTAATACCTGATGATTGGGATGATTTATTAGGTGGACCTTCTTCAGAATCGTTAAAGTCAAAACAAGCAAAGCCAGTGCATTTAAAGCCTACGCCTGTTGCGAATAAAATATTGGAGCCAGAACCGCTTGATCCTGACCAAACAACCTATATAGAGCCTATTCCAGCGACAGAAAAGTCTCAGCCACTAGCGTCAGAATTGACTACGGCAGCAGAAGTGCCTAAAAAATTAGTGTCGAAAGCGCCTGAAGAGCTAGGCTTAAGTGAACTACTCTCTACTCCTCAAGAAATGCTACAAACCGAGCGAAGTACTGAATTGCCAGAAGATAACTTAGGTGACATGTTTAAGGTGTCGGATGTCTCTTCTTTAGTGTCAAAAGAAATGCCTGAGCCGGTGAATGTTGAGCGTCAAAGTTTCAAAACAGGCGGTGGTGCTGACTTGGCTAAAGCATTAGGGTTGGAGCGTTTATCTGCTGATCAACAAAATATGTTGAATGAAACGGTTGCCAATACGGTGAAAGAAACTGTCGCGGGAATGATGCGAACATTACGGGCTCGAAGTGAGATAAAAAGCGAATTTCGTATGAATATGACGACCATACAGTCGGCTGAAAATAATCCTTTAAAATTTTCGGTAACGCCTGACGATGCCATTGAAAATATGTTTGCTAAAGAGGGTAAAGCATATTTGTCCCCTGTTGATGCGATGAATGATGGTTTTGCAGATATTTCAGATCATCAGGTGGCGCTTTTTGATGCAATGAAAGCGGCGTATGAACATATTTTGGGGCAGTTTGATCCGAGTACTTTGACGCGTAAGTTTGAAAAAACTACCAGT
Source organism: Oleiphilaceae bacterium (assembly GCA_047628385.1). Classification (GTDB taxonomy): domain Bacteria; phylum Pseudomonadota; class Gammaproteobacteria; order Pseudomonadales; family Oleiphilaceae; genus PZPK01. The sequence continues at coordinate 4,843 of JBLHVH010000116.1, read as the reverse complement.
AAGCGCTTTTTGGGTGGTGGTAAAGGAAAAAATTGGGATGCTTATCAGTCGCTTTTTGAAGAATATAAAGAGGATAATGAATTAACGTTCAAACGTTTGTTTGGTGAAGTGTTTGCGGATGCTTACGAACGAAGGATGCATTCGTTAAAAATGAATCGTAGTAGTGCGTCAGGTAAAAAATCAGTTAAATAGGGTTGTCAGGAAGTTTTTATCATCTAAGGTAGTGACTAGATGGTATGCTTGAACAGTCATAATAGATCATATTAATTATAGGGTTAGACATGCAAAGTTTTAAAAAATTACTTAAGGTTTCTATTATAATATCACTTATCGCAGTGCTTGCTGCTTGTGCTTATACTAGAGAGAAGCTTGATTTAACCACAACTGTTGAGCTTGAGTTAACAGTTTCGTCGACTGTGAACCCTGACTCTGATGGGCGGGCCTCTCCGGTTGTGCTTAATTTACTGTACTTAAAGGATAATAGGCAGTTCGAGCAAGAAGACTTTATTGCACTTCTTGAGTCGCCTGAAGATCGACTAGGCAAAGATTTAATTGAAAAAATAAGATTAAAAGAATTCATTCCTTCGGAAGTTCGTGATTTGATTAATGTTCTGCCAGAAGGCGTGAATTATGTCGGTATTATTGCTGAATTTATTCAGTACCAAGATGCGAAAGGAAAGCTGATTTTACCGATAGAAAGCCATAGTTCTAATGAATTTAGTGTGTCAGTAGATAAAGATTCAATCAGTATCATTGATTAGTAACTTGATGAATTAACACTCAATGCTCTCGTAGGGCATGCGTATCTTTGGGCTGGTTTAGCTGCACCAAATAAGTAAGGAAAAGAAATGTCGACTAAAAGTAAGGTTGTTTGGTCTGAGGGAATGTTTTTACGTCCTCAGCATTTTCAGCAGCAAGACCGGTATTTTGAAAGTTATGTCGAGGGGCGGTGTCGCACGCTACAATCTTATTTTTGGGGGTTTGAAAGCCTAGAAATCGATACTCAATTGCTAAAGCTTGGTAAAATTTCAATTTCTCGTTGTCATGCAGTTTTCCCAGATGGCACGCCTATTTCAGTACCAGACGCTAATTCAGCGCCTGACATTATCGATATTCCAGCAAACCTAGCTAATGAAGTGATCTATTTAGGCCTCCCACTGAGACGCTCTGGTGCTGCTGAAGTTCAACTTGATGATAATGACCAAAACTTAACGCGTTATAAGGCTATTGAGAGTGAAGTGTTTGATACAGTTTCTGGCTATGCAGGTGATGAAACAATACAAACAGGGCAGCTGCGTTTGAGCTTGTTGTTAGAAAATGAAGACCATAGTGGTTATGCCTTATTAGGATCACTTAAGATAAAAGAACGAAAAGAAGATAAAACAATTTTATTGGATGAAACGTATATACCGCCTTTATTAGATGCGCATGTGAATAATGTGACGGGAGGGTTCTTGAATGAACTGTCGGGTTTATTGCATCAACGAGGCGAGTCATTGGCTGGGCGACTAAAAGAAGGGGGTCGAAGTGGCTCTGCTGAAATTTCAGACTATTTAATGTTGCAGTTACTTAACCGTATAGGGCCAATAACCGAACACTTAAAGCACAGTCGATTACTGCACCCGGTCGATTTATATTTTCAGCTACTGCAGATGGCGGGTGAATTTTCGACATTTACCTCGGTAGATAAGCGGCCACCTAATTTTGGTGCTTATAATCATGATGACTTAAAGGCTACTTTTTTACCTGTTATACAATGTTTGAGGAAAGGTTTAAGTTCCGTATTAGAACAGTCTGCAACGTCGTTAGAGTTAGTAGAGCGTAAATACGGAATTAGAGTTTCACCAATAAATGATCGTAGCCTTATTGATGGTGCTTCTTTTGTACTTGCTGTTAAAGCAAGTGTGCCTATAGAGCAGCTTCGTTCATCTTTCCCTAGTCAGGTAAAAGTCGCACCCGTTGAACGTATCCGAGACTTAGTCAATGCACAATTGCCAGGTATTTCAATGCAATCATTACCTGTTGCGCCTCGACAAATTCCGTATCATTCGGGTTGTGCTTACTTCCAGTTAGATAGAAATAGTGAGTTTTGGGGAGAGTTACGTCAATCAGGTGGTTTTGCATTACACCTTGGTGGTGACTTTCCTGGTTTAGAGATCGAATTCTGGGCAATTAGGGATTAATGTCAATGGATCTAAATATGGATGGTTTTATGTATTTTAAGGGGGTGGTTAATGGGTTCTAATAACGGTGATAAAACAGTTATTATTCCAACGCCAGGTCGAAAATCTTCACCCGCTGGCGATACAAGTAATTTTGTACCACCTTCAGTACCTCAAAGGGGGCCAGCGTTACAAAGTAATACTCAGTTTGGAGGCGAAACCCAAACGAATGCTGTGGTAGAGCTTAACGTCACGCGGAGTTTAAATAAGCTAGTGGGCGCAGCTACTGAGTTAATTGCGCTTGTTGGCGAGTTGAGACACACAATTCAGCATGCAGACCCCAGCAAACTTCGTAATAGCATTATTGATCAAATGCGTGAATTTGAAACACATGCAAAGCAAGAAGGCCAAGCTTCAGAAGTCGTTTTGTCTGCGAGGTATGTGTTATGTACAGCGCTAGATGAGGCCGTGTTAAATACTCCTTGGGGCCCTGAAAGTGGCTGGGCGCAGCATTCGTTACTCAGCACCTTTCATAACGAAACATCGGGGGGCGAAAAGGTTTTTTTAATTTTGGACCGTTTGCTACAAACTCCTGCTCAATATATTGATACGCTTGAATTAATTTATCTTTGTTTATCTCAAGGTTTTTCTGGGAAGTACCAAATCGATCCTCGAGGGCATTTGCAGCTCGAGCAAGTGAAAGAGAATCTTTATCGTGCGATTGAAATGCAAAGAGGCTCGCATGAACGCGAGTTATCGCCGCGATGGAAAGGTGCAGAGAAAAGTAATAAAAAAGTTACCGATTTAGTACCTTTATGGGTCGTTTTTACAATTGCGCTTTCATTAGTTGTTTTGTCTTATTCAGGGTTTCGAGTTTGGCTTGACCATACAACGACGCCGGTCGCGCAAGAATTAGATGTGATGATAACGGAATATAATAAAGATGCTCGGATTGAATGACATGATCTGTTAATCGTCGTGTTTTTTATGAGATGTATTTTTGTAGTTTTTAAATAATTGTATTTTGAGTGTTGTCATACTTTGACAGTGCTCAAAAATTAGGGAGATTTTCATGAAGCGAATCCTCGCTTTATTCTTGCACCCCATTTTTCTAGGTGTGCTGACATTAATTATTCTAGGCTTGGCCGTTTGGTTTGGTGGTGAATTCATACGCATTGGTGACGCTAAAGAGCCGCTGTCTGTGATTACACGTTTAATTATAATTATGGTTTTTGTGTTGATATGGGGCGCTAATAATATGCGTATCCAGCTTCAGAAGTCGAAGCAGAATGAAAAGATGCTTGACGATATCGCTGAAGATGCCGACAAGGACCAAAGTAGTGTCAACAATACGACCAGTAGTAATGCTAGTAAAGACGAGGAAAAGTTGCTTTACAGTCGTTTTAAAGAAGCGACAGATGCATTAAAAGCACATCAATTTGGCGGTAAGAAAAGACGCACAATTTATGAACTACCTTGGTATTTGATGATTGGCCCGCCTGGTGCGGGTAAAACAACTGTACTGGCTAATTCAGGATTACAATTTCCGTTAAAAGAAAAATTTGGCCTGCAAGGAGTCGGTGGTGTTGGCGGTACTCGAAATTGTGACTGGTGGTTTACGGATGAAGCGGTATTAATTGATACCGCAGGACGATATACCACACAAGACAGTCATGCCGAAACAGATCGTGGCGCATGGTTGAATTTTCTTGCACTATTAAAAAAACATCGTCCAAGAAGAGCCATTAACGGGGCGATTGTCGCGGTAAGCTTACAAGAATTAATTATGTTGAGTCGTGATGAGCGTCTGCGCCACGCTGAAACTATACGTAATCGTATTGAAGAGCTCATGACGGATCTTAATATTCGGTTCCCTATTTATTTTGTGATTACAAAATGTGATCTGATGGCTGGGTTTAATGAGTTTTTTGAAGACCTTAACCTTTCTGATAGAGAGCAAGTATGGGGGCTAACATTCCCTATGAATGGCGCCCAAAGCCAAAAGAATAGTGAACTATTCGATGTTGAATTTGATACCTTGGTGAAAAGAGTTAATGAACGCTTAGTGTCGCGACTCCACAGTGAAAGAGACCCTTATCGTCGTGCCAAGATGCAAGCGTTTCCGAGTCAATTTGAGAATATGCGCGGTATTTTAAATGAGTTTGTAGAGAATGTGTTTGGCGAAAATCAATACCAGACACCTGCTCTACTAAGAGGTGTTTATTTTACTAGTGGTACGCAAGAAGGTACGCCTATTGATCGAATTTTAACGTCTTTATCGACACATTTTGGCGTACAAGGGAAAGCCTTAGCCTCACCTCCAGGGCAAGGCAAAAGCTTTTTTATTCAAAAATTACTGAGTGAAGTGATATTTCCTGAAGCAAATATAGTTGGCATCAATACGAAATATGAAGGGAGATTACGCTGGTTCAGACGGTTTACAATGTTGAGCGCTTTAGCTTTGGTGTTGGGGTCTGCATTAGCTTGGACGAGCAGCCTGAACACAAACGAAGTATTAATGAAGGAGGTATCGTTACTTATACAGCAACATAAAGATGCATTAGGATCAACGAATGATTCAGGAAACCGCCTTGATAAAACAATTGCCATTATTGAGCCTTTAAATAAGGCAAGGTCTGTTTATGACCAAGTTAGTTTGCCTTGGGTGTCCGGTTTAGGCT
>JBLHVH010000115.1:0-10476 GCA_047628385.1 Oleiphilaceae bacterium | reverse complement strand
AAACCTTGGTATACAGATACATAGTTTACATGACATAAAAAGACTGGATGAGTCGATTTATATTCAAGCTAAGTCATTTGAAGCTATGTTATATAGTAATGATATTCCTAATGAGCAAAACCAATACAACAAAACTTTATTTCTCCAACATATCAAAACGCTGGCAAAAAAAAATAATAAGACAGAAAAAACACCGCCTCTTCGGCCGATGTACCCATAGGTTTTAAATAAGATATTTGAATACACCTAACTTACTCAACTCGGTACAAAAAATGAGATTATTACACACCATGCTTCGAGTTGTTAACCTGGATGAATCTATAAATTTCTATACTGAAATATTAGGTATGCAGTTATTAAGAAAGAAGGATTACCCAGAAGGTAAGTTCACACTCGCATTTTTAGGTTATGGCGATGAGGCTCAACACACAGCAATTGAGCTAACACACAATTGGGAGACAAAAGAGTATGATATGGGTAGCGCCTTTGGTCACCTAGCGGTAGAAGTAGACGATGTTTACCTCGCCTGCAAACAAATCAAACTAATGGGTGGTGAAGTGGTTCGTCCAGCTGGACCAATGAAGCATAGCACCACCGTATTAGCATTCGTGAAAGATCCAGATGGCTATATGATTGAGCTGTTAATGCCTAAGCATCAAGATATCTAAAATATTATTACGCGTCCAATATTTAGTTACTTCTCGGTGTAAGCGCAGCGCCTCGATTTACTCGGTGGTAGAATGCTCTTATCTTTAAGGTTTCATCTTTAATCTATCCGGTCAGCTTTAATATTCTAAGTGTGAATAAAGAACTTAAACACAAGGTCAAAAGAAATTCACCACCGAGAAAAACCGAGGCGCTGCGCTATACCGAGAAGACATTAAGCTCCTTGAAATAAAGCGACAGTGCTTGTTTGTAGGTTGGGTTGAGCACAGCGAACCCCGACAAAGTTTGACGTAATGCGCCATTCTGCTGTTTTCTTCGTCCACCCACAATCTTAAAAATTATTAAAGCCTTAACGCCCAAAACATAAGCAGAGTGACAATACATAGCTTTCTTGTAAAGGACTCTGATTACATAATTAAACTTGGCAAAATAGCTTCTAACTCAGCCATTTTTGATTTTTTAATCGCTAATCCTACTTCTCTATTGGGTGTTTTTATTGATAACCATTCAGATAAAAAGCGAACTGTGAAACGCGGATCAGTGAAGTCTTTCGGAACCGGTGCAAAAGTTAGCCCCAAGCCTGTCCCGACTAAAGCATGCGCCCACTCTTCACTTTCAACCTTAGCAACAGTATGTATATTTAGCCCAAACTGGGAAATCGTTTGATCAAACAAAGCCTGATTTTCACAATAAATACGTTCTATAAAATTCTGTTCATTTAAGTCATTCAAACTCAATTTTTTTTGATGGGCTAGTAAATTATTATTCGGAATCAATAATGCATACTCTTCGAAACCGAGTGAAATAAACGTTTCCGATTTATCACACTGGTTTAGAGTGGTTAAACGTAAGTCTGCTTGCTTTTGTATTTTATTATTTAAGGAACCGCTACTAGCATCACTCAGTATCTCAAATTGATAAGAATTAAATTCACACTTCGGTCTTGCTAATAATGTTTCAAGTGTATTAATTCTTATGTTTTTATCAACCGACAAGGTGACACGATGAACCTGCTCAACTTTCGCGAACTGCTGCTTAATACTATCAGCATGTTGCAGTAGTTCAGTCGCCATTAAATACATCCGATCGCCATCCGGTGTTGGTGAACTTCCTTTTCGGTGTCGGTCAAATAATTTACAATTTAATTCATCTTCAAGTTTAGCTATCGCCATGGTGATGGATGGCTGAGCAACATGACAACGGTTTGAAGCAGACGAAATACTACCTGTTTCTACCGTTGCTACAAAATACCTTAAACTACGTAAATCCATTGTATAAAACCTATTTTGTTACCAACATTGGTCACGTTTATTCACTAAATAATGGAAAATTAGGAAGGTGTGTAAGTTGTAATTCATCATGTGCCGGTACAATAAAAATACTAGGGTCCTTCTTAGATAGCTGATGTATTTTATCAATCACTTTTGCATTTCTTATAAAATCTGAATCTACGCCAACTAAGGTTTCGGTAATCCATGGTCTTGATTTATTTTCTACTATTCCTTTAATCGCCCATGTTGTATCGCCGATAAAGAAATACTTTTTACCATTAGCAAGTGCTAGAAACAGCCCTAAATGACCTTCAGAATGACCACTCAAATCTACAAGTACTGCAGAGCTATCACCATGAATATCTAAACTATTATCAAACCCCATGAAGGGCTTATTTAATAGCTTAAGGCTATGCCATTTTAAATCAGGGTCATCATACTGAGAAACAATAAAAGCCGGCGCTTCGCCTTGTTTCGCCTCTACTAAGCTTTTATCTTGCACCCATATTGGCGTATTCGCAAAATCTTCAAGCCCACTAGCGTGATCCCAATGCATATGACTCGGTATAATCGCAAAAAGATTTTCAACAGCATAACCTTGAGCATCAAGTTGTTTTTTTGCAGGGTTAACATTATTAATACTAAATAATTGAGATTCAAATAAATCAAACACCTCCATTTGAGACTCTACGTCACTGCCAATGCCACTATCCCATAAAAAGTCGCCTTTTGGATGTCTAACTAAAACAGCAGTATGTACAAGGTTTCTGACAGTAAACCAGCTGCCATCATCAACCACCATTGCTTCAAGTGAGCCACTTGAATCTGCCGTTTTAATCACAGAAAAACTAAGCTTTGTCGCTGGCGTATTCATCGCTGAAATTACGTGTGAAGAAAAAAAATATAAGTATGAGAATAGTATTATAGTCAAGAATTTTGAACGACGTTGAAAAGTGTACATGTTGGTTAGATCTCTTAATGATTCGATTGCTGCAGAGTATATCGAGAACAAATATATATGAATAATATAGTATTTAGTTATCTGTTACATATTTTCATTATATCAAAATTAAAGTTATCGATTTATTTCTCGAAACCCTCCCGGCGTCAGTCCTGTCCACTTTTTAAAAGCTCTATTAAACGCTGCGGGTTCTGAAAATCCTAATTTTCTTGAAATATCATGAAGCGCTAATGAAGGATTATCCAGCAACATCATTGCCCTATCCCTTCGTATACTATCTTTGATTTCTTGAAAACTATTACCTTCATCCTTTAAGCGTCGCCTTAAAGTATGAGTCGTCATATTTAGCTCTGATGAGACGACTTCAAAGTTCATGTTTTCTATTTCCGTCTGCATTCCTTTTCGGTGAAGTAACAAACGTTTAATTTGTGCCGTTAAACTATTGTCAGACCTAAACTGTGTTAATAATGATTCAGGAGCTTTATGTAGAAAGGTACTCAATGTTTCGCTATCTTGTTTTATTGGAACAGTTAGTAATCGATTATTAAAAACGACGCGATTTGAAGATTGGCCGAAACTATGCCGACATGGAAACATTAATGTGAACTCATCACTATAAGCAGGTTTTGGAAATTTAAACTGTATGCGCTCAAGTATAATGGGTTGATCAATTAACCAGCATGATAGCCGTATCCAAATAACAAAAAGCGATGTGACAAAGAAAGTAGTATCAAGGTCATGCGGGTTTCGGTAATGAATAATTAAATGTGCTTCATCACCTGTTTCTTTTAACTCAAGAGATAAATCATCACTGAGTAATTCAATAAAGCGGGCACTTCGCAAGAGTGCTCTTCGAAGATTTCCAGATGTAATCAATGCATGACACATCATACTGAACACACCTAGTTTAAACGGTGTTGTTAAAAAACCACTCGCTTCATCGCCCATCTCTAGCCATAAGCTTCTTAAAAGAGGGCCTACATAATCTAAATGCAACCGTTCATTATTATGAAGTATATCTGGGTCTAAACCTGCATCTTTAAAAATACGACTTAGATTCACATTATGAAAATGAGCGCCCGCGAGTAAGGACTCTAGTAATGTGGAGTTTACCGAGTCATTGGTGTGCATTTAGATGCCTAGATCATGCAGTCGTCAATATTGTAAGTAAGTTACTTGAATGTTCTGCGGCATCTCGACCTAAACCCGTTAAATAGCCGCCATCATTTTGTGTAATTAAGCCTTTTTCAAATAACCTTTGTGTGGCCTTAACTGCGTCAGGTTCTGCATCATGATGCACTTTAATACCTAACTGTGAACTCGTAAGGTCAAACATTTTCAAAACATTTATTTCTTGTAATAGATCAGTGTCAAATTTCATAATAATCTCTTTATTTGTTAGATTTGTTTATTAGATTTATTTGTTTATTCTAGGGTGTAGTTATACAAAAAGAAATGGCAAAAAAGCAATTTTATTAATTTAATATCAAACGTTGATTCGACGATAAAGTCTATTTATTTATAGATTTATTTTTTCATATATGAAAACTACAAAAATTCTTCATATTTAACCTTAGAACATAGTATTGCGACAAACATCCACTATACTTACTTTAATTGACGATCCCTACCCTTCGTAATTTGAGTTATTTAAAGACGTGAACACTAAGGACAATCAAATCAATCAGTCTGGTAGTAAAATATTACCAAGCGTGCGCCTTGCTGCCACTTTTAAGCATCACTGGAGAACCCCTCTTTTCATCTCAATACTGCTGTTAATCTGCAGTGCATTCAATGCCATTTTATTCCATACGCTCATCGAACTCTTTGCGATCTGCATTGCCATTATGAGTTTTGTTGTTTCCTGGAACACCTACCCTTTCTCAAGAAATCAATTTTTATTATATTTAGGTTGCGGTTATTTTTGGATTGGACTTATTGATTTATTTCATATCTTAAGCTTCCCAGGTCTAGAAATATTTAATTCTTTGGACTCTGAGGCAACTGTTCAGTTTTGGGTTGTCGGGCGATATTTTGAAGCAATAATTCTATTATTAGCGCCCTTCACTCTCATCAAGAAACATAAGCCTCAACACATATTTTTTTCTATTGGTGTCGTTTTTTGTATCTCAATATTAGCAATTTTTTCACAAAACTTTCCCAGAATGTTTATTCTAGGCGAGGGTCTGACGACTGCTAAAATAATGAGCGAATATATCATTATTGCAATACTGATACTCGCGGCATTGCACTTAAAATTAAAACGTTACAAAATCGAAGAAAGCACTAAAAACTTACTCTTAATATCAATCGGATTAACTATTTTAGCCGAGCTTTGTTTTACAATTTATTCTGATTTAACTTCGCAAGTATTACTGATTGGACATGTTTTTAAGTTCCTATCTTTTTGGGCAATATACCAAGTACTAATAGAATCAGCGTTAACACGCCCATTTGAGAATTTATCTCGAGTTGTAAAATCTTATGACACTGTAAGTGAAGCGACCATCATAATTGATCAGCATGGTGTGATACAGCAGGCTAATAGAATTGTAAGAGATATGTTTGAAGTAAGCGTTATAGGTCAACATTGCCATGATCTCCTACATTCTAAATCAATTGAGAAAACAGATTGTACTATTTGTCAATCTATCGCGAAAAAGCAGTCATTACAGGAGTTTGAATTTTATGATGCAGAGCATCTGAAATGGTATGAGACAACGTTATCAGCATTGCATTTAGGTGAAAATTTTTCAACGATGGTACATGCACAACGTGAAATTACAACGCGTAAAAATACTGAAGCACAGTTCGCAAGTTTAAGTCGTGCCTATCAAGTTTTAAGCCATACAAACCAAGCAATTACACGCATTAAAGATAAAGACGTCTTGTTCCAGAAGATCTGCGAAATTGCAATTAATCAGGGCGGTTTAAAGATGGCCTGGATTGGCTCCTTTAATAAAAACGTTGTTCAACCCGAATTTTTTGCAGGCTCAGAAAGTGGCTATCTGCACAAGACTCAAATGAGAATTGATAATTCCGAGTGGTCAAAAGGGCCGGTAGGGTTAGCCGCCAAAACAAAACAAGTATCGTGTATCAATGACATAAATAATGAGCCTGAATTCTGGCCTTGGCGTGAAGCTGCTATCGAACGGGGTTATGCATCATTAGCCGCCGTGCCACTTTTTTTTGATGGAGAAATAGTAGCAATTTTCACGCTTTATTCCTCCCAAATAGATGTATTTGATGCAGAGATGATAAAGCTGTTAAGTAGCTTAAGCGATGATATAAGTGCCGCTTTATTCAATATTCACCAAGCCAAGCTCAAAGCAAAAGCGGAAGACACAATTGAACAACTTGCATTTTATGACCCACTTACAAAGTTAGCAAATCGAAGATTGTTAATGGATAGATTAGACCAAGCAATTATTAGCGCTAAACGTCACAAAGAAATTGTAGCCGTTATGATCTTTGATTTAGATAATTTTAAGACAGTAAATGATTCTTTAGGTCATGATTATGGAGACCAATTATTACAGCATATTGCGTCTCTTTTAAAGTCCTATGTCCGAGCTGAGGATACTGTCGCACGACTAGGTGGAGATGAGTTTACTGTTGTTATTAGAGCAATAAAAGGTGAGTCCTGTGTCATTGATATCGCTGATATAATTTTAAGTCAGCTTGAAGCGCCCGTATTCTTGTCTGGAAACCAGTTGGTCGTCTCATCAAGTATAGGAATTTCTCTTTACCCTCAAGATGGCATAAAGCCCGAGGAGCTATTAAGGAATGCCGACTTGGCAATGTATCACGCAAAAGATGCGGGTAAAAATCGCTTTCAATTCTTTCAACAAGAAATGAATATAAAAGCCAAGGGGCGATTAGTACTTGAAAACGATTTAAGAAAAGCAGTAAAAGATGAAAGTTTTGAATTATTCTATCAACCACAGGTGGATATGAGAGACAAAAGCATCATTGGTTTCGAAGCATTGATAAGGTGGAAAGGCCCTAATGGAACGCTTATTTCTCCTGACGTGTTTATTCCATTGGCAGAAGAAACAGGGCTAATTGAAGCGATTGGGGATTGGGTTATTAAGCAAGCTTTCAACGATTGGCAAACACTTTATGAATCAGGCTTCGAAAATACCAGAATGGCGGTAAACGTCGCCGCTTATCAATTCCGAAATACGAATAATCTTTGCGCAGTGATACAGAGCATGATTGAAACCTACCCTAATTGTTCAGCAGAAAGATTTACCGTAGAGCTAACCGAGGGCACATTGATTAAAAATATAGACGAGACCATTGAAACCCTCAACACGTTAAAGGCTTTAGGTATAAGTATATCTATTGATGACTTTGGTACAGGTTATTCATCATTAAGCTACTTAAAGCGTTTTCCTATCGACCAGCTTAAAATAGATAAAAGCTTTGTACAGGACCTTTCACTTAATTCTAGTGATGATGCCATTGTGACTGCAATTATTGCGATTGCACAGAAACTTGATATGAAGGTTATCGCAGAGGGAGTTGAAACCATCAACCAATCTGAGTTTTTAAAAGAAAATAAGTGTTCGTTAGCTCAGGGCTATCTTTATTATAAGCCGATGTCATTAACTCAACTTATGAGCCTTTAATACTATTTTCACATCGATTAATGGTAAAATACTAGCGACTACATTAATTTAATCGTGGAATTAACTCAGCAGTGAATCACTTCAACGGTTTTTTAATTAGCCGCCAATGGCGAGAGTCTAATAATGGCTTATTACTTAGATATTGGCTTAATACCGATGAGGGTCCATTGCTGGTAGAACAAACATCCCAAGAAGGGATTTTTTTCGTTGAACAGCCTCACCTTGAACAAGCACTAAGTTTAGTTAAAAATCTTTACAACCGGACTAAGCCTTTAGCGCTAAAATCATTTTCACAACACCCTGTTTTCGGGTTTTATTTTACCAGCCAAAAGCAGCTTCGTACTGCTGCACAAAGACTGAAAGATCACGACATACCACCTCTTGAATCAGATGTTAGAACTGTTGACCGTTATTTAATGGAGCGATTTGTCACCAGTACTATGCTCGTGTCTGGTGTTTTAGTTTCTGAACAACAAGAAACAACAAGGCCTACTTTTCAGCATATTTATAACGCTAAGCTCGAACCCAAAATTTTCACACCTAAACTTCGAATTGTGTCTTTTGATATTGAGACAAATTATTTAGAAAACACCCTGTTATCTATTGCAGTTTATAGTGAGGATGTCCAATTTGTGTTTATAGTGGGTTCGTCATCAGCGTTAAACTGTTTTCAGTTTCAGAGTGAAAAAACACTTTTAGTTGCTTTTATAAAATGGATACAAGACTTCGACCCAGACTTGTTAATCGGCTGGAATTGTATAAATTTCGATTTACGCTTTCTACACAATGCTTGTTTAAGGTTAGGACTAAAACTAACTATTGGTCGCAACAATGAAGCGATCGAATGGCGTTCGAGCTCAAATAAAAGTCCGTCTATCAGTGGTGCTCAGCATTATTTTGTATTAATACCAGGCAGAGCAGTTTTAGACGGTATTGATACACTAAAATCTGCGACATTTAATTTTGAAAGTTATGCCCTCGACTTTGTAGCATTTAAGTTATTAGGAAGAGGTAAATTAATTAATAAGGTAAGCAATAAAGCGGATGAAATATTGCGCCTATACAATCAAGATCGACCCGCGTTCATCAAATATAATATTGAGGACTGCGTGCTCGTTTGGGAAATATTTAAAAAAGCAAAACTAATAGAATTTGCGATTGAACGCGCCAGACTCACAGGTTTACCATTAGACAAAATTGGCGGATCTGTAGCTGCATTTGAGAACCAATACCTGCCCCGTTTGCATAGGCAAGGCTATGTTGCCCCCAACCTTCCCATTAACCCAGAAGGCGTTGGTAGTCCTGGCGGTTATGTAATGAACTCCAAGCCTGGCTTTTACGATAATATTTTAGTTTTAGACTTTAAAAGTCTTTATCCAAGTATTATTCGAAGCTTTATGGTAGATCCATACGGCCTTGCGGAAGGCGACAGATTGCTTGATTCGGTTAAGATAGGTACCGATATAAATAAAGATAAGCATGAACAATATGACAAACTAACCTTTTCAAAAGGTTTTAATGGCGCGTATTTCAAAAAACAAGATAGTATTTTACCCACTCTAATTGAGAATTTATGGAAGGCGCGCGATCAGGCAAAAAAAGAGAGTAATCAAGCTCTCTCACAAGCAATTAAAATAATAATGAACTCATTTTATGGTGTTATGGGTACGCCCGGCTGCCGTTTTTTTGATGCACGGCTACCCAGCTCAATCACCTTACGTGGTCATCAAATCATGTTACGTACTAGAGAACTTATTGAAGAAAAAGGCTACGAAGTTATTTATGGCGATACTGACTCGATATTTGTATGGCTTAACCAGAAAGCTTCCGTTGATGATGCAGATAACATTGGTAAAGAATTAGCATGTTCTATAACACGATGGTGGAAAGAACATTTAGCCGAAGAGCACCAATTACAAAGCGCTTTAGAACTTGAGTACGAAACTCATTTTACTCGATTTTTAATGCCGACCATCAGAGGCTCTGAACAAGGTTCAAAAAAACGTTATGCTGGCCTTGTTTGCCAGAAAGACTTTACGTTTGATCAGCCAACAGTGTCTTCATATCAGCTTGTTTTTAAGGGCCTTGAAGCCGTTAGGACCGACTGGACACCTCTTGCCAGAGAGTTTCAGAAGTCTCTATACCAAAAAATTTTTTTGAATCAGGAATTTGTACCTTACATCCTTGAAGTAATTGCTCAGCTTAATGCCGGTAACTTAGATGACAAACTGGTGTATAGAAAACGTTTGAGGCGCACATTAAGTGAATATAAGCGTAATGTGCCGCCACACGTTCAAGCCGCACGTAAAGCCGACTTAGAGTCTGTTGATGCAGGACTTAAACCGCTATATAGCAATGGTGGCTGGATTGAGTATTTCTATACCCTACAAGGCCCAGAGCCAAGAGAATATTTGAAATCGCCATTAGATTACGAGCGATACATCAGAGGACAAATTGAACCTATCGTCGATGGTATTGTGGTATTTTTAGGAACATCTTTTTCAAAAATAACAAGTAAACAAATAAATTTAATCTAGGATTTCTTTTGACGAGTCAAGCCTATAGATCTAACTTAGATTGAGTACGATATAAGTTTAGATCTTTGTTTGAAGGATATTTTTTAAGCCTATCTTACCTCTCAAGCCACGCTATTTTTTTAGACTAGTACATTGACCTCTTTAACTCATCATATAGCTAAAGGCCTTTGCATGACCCCTAATTACGTAAAATTAGGTTATTCCGGTATACTTTTAAACCGGAATCTATTTTATAAACCTAAACTTGGTAAAAAATAGATTTCAGCCTAAAAAATATCTGAAAATACAAAGCAGATTATTATAAATAGCCTCAACTAGATTTATTTGTTTGCACAATTACGGAAGGCAGTCTCAAAGGCTAAGCGGTTTTGACGTAAAAAATATTACTAACTCTAACTCTAACTCTA
>JBLHVH010000114.1:0-10494 GCA_047628385.1 Oleiphilaceae bacterium | reverse complement strand
CCCATTAGAATAGCGAGCCACTGGGTATCACGACTACTTTCGAATGCGATTTTAAGCAACATCGTTAAGGGCACTGAGAGTAACATCCCAACCGGTCCTAAGACCCACCCCCAAAAAACAAGAGACAAAAATACCACCAATGTCGACAACCCAAGTTCTCGTCCCATATAACGCGGCTCGATGACATTCCCCATCACCATATTCGTTGTAATATAGCCCAAAGCTGTCAACAAGGCGTAAAAGGGCCCCAGCTGAATTAAAGCTAATAGTGTCGTCGGTACTGCCGCAATAATTGACCCTATATTCGGCACAAAATTTAATAAGAAAGCGATCAAACTCCACAACAAAGGATAGTCAACACCTAGGATTAGTAGCCATATATAAATCACAGCGCCCGTTGCCATGCTAATGAGAACTTTTATGGTCATATACTGTTTAACATTTTCTAAAAAACGATGAATGTGACTCATATGAGCACTGCTGTCACCAAATGCATGATTCAATTTTGCAGGTAAAGAAGCACCTTCAAACAACATAAAAATTACCGTTAAAATAATTAGAAATGAGTTAGAAAGTACCCCGCCTAAATTACCCAAGGTGTTAACCGCTAAACTAAACACTGTGGAGGGATCAAAATGCTGCATTAGCTTTTCTTTAGGTACGTTTATTCCCCACGATTCAACCAGGGCAAATAAACTAGCCATCTGCACACGAAGACTTTCTTGGTAAACAGGCAGATCATTTGAAAAGCTATTGAGCGAGGTGGTAATAATCGAAATGAAAATTAACTGAATTAAACAAATAAAAATGACAACTAAAATTAGTGACAACCATTGGGGTAAGCCTTTCTTTGCCATATACAGAAAAGGAGGCGCACATATAATGGCAAAAAAGCCTGATAATAAAAATGTGACCATAAGAGAATCGGCCGCCCTCATACCTGCCACAACCACCACAAAAGCTGCCAACACAAAAAGTACCCGCGTCGCACCTGAAAACCCATTAACAATAGAACTCATCATTTTTCCTAATTTTTTAGACACTTAATCATATGAGAAAATACACTACGCGCTTTGAAAGCACCCAATTATTGCCAAGAATCTGCATTTTCGTTCAAACCTTAACAAAACTTAAGCGTAATTTTGGAAAAAACATGAATAATAAGGCAACATTAAGAAATTAATTCGATTTATAACTTAAGTAAGTATACCGAATATTATGTCAGACACCCGTAATGACCTTAGAACACCAATGAAATGCCAAGTTAAAGTATCGCATGACAGCATCGGCGACATCCTTGTTAATACCCGTGATATTTCTGACGGTGGTGTTTTTTTATTAACGGAAGCGTTCAATATGCCTCCTGTCGGTACGATTGTTCAAGGGCAAGTTCAGGGCATGGGCATGGTCGCGCCGATTCTTAAAATGCAAATTATCCGCATTGAACCCTCAGGCATTGGCCTTAAGTTTATCAACGAATAATCCTCTTTATATCATTACTATTCACTTTGAACCCAAGCTTATCTTGATAAGCCTTTAATAAGGAAATTAACCATGCGTCTTGCATTATATAGCGCACTTTCAATCAGTGTTTTTACAGCCTCTGCTTTTGCAGAAACAGCGACTCCACTTAAAAAACAATATAGCGAACCAACTCGTGGATTTTTAATCGAGCACGGTAGTGTTTCAGGCCAAGGTCAGGTATCCATCGAGCTTAATACAGGTTCAGATAATTTCAACAATGGTGGCGGCATTCGCCTTGGCCTGCCTAACTCTGAATTGATCATTAATAGTGGTTTTGATGCGAATGGCTCAAACTCAGCAGTTCTGAAGTATGCCATGAAAGACTTTAAAACCAGCAATGATGCCACCAACGCCGTTCAATGGGCCTTACTTGGCGGAGTTTCACAATTTGATGCCGAAAACGGCGGTCATAATACTAGCGCCTTGATAGGTGTTGCTGCAACAATTGAAGCGGATGCTGGCACTTTTACCCTTAGCCCTCAATTAATACATAGCAGTAGTAGCGGCATTGACAGTGATACCCATGTCGATATCGACGTAGGTGCATATGTCGGTGTAATCGATACGACTTCAGGCATGTTTTCTTTGGGCGTAGAAGGTATTTTCACCACACAAGACAATACTGATAACACCTTCGCTTTTGGTGCACGTTGGGCGTATAACGAGCGCGTGAATATTGACCTAGTTCCGCTAATTCTTGGGAAAAATGATGTCAGTGGCTTTCCTGGCTTAGTTAGACTCAATGTTGTTTTCTAGTAACAACAAATCTTAAACTTAAAAAGCAGCCCAGCTACTTGGTCTGCTTTTTTTATGCCACACGTTTATACAACTGAAACTACTTTGCCTTACTGACCCACCCACAAAAATACGACGAACTAACATTGCCCCATTGATTTTTTATCGCAGGACCAACTTAATGCGCTTGATCCCAGTTATCCCCAATTTCAGCCTCGACAATCAATGGCACATCTAACTGAACTGCATTCATCATTTGCTCAATTAGCATAAACTTTACTTCTTCTGCCTGATGTTCAGCCACTTCAACGACCAGCTCATCGTGTACCTGCATAATCATTAACGCGTCTAGCGAGGAGGCTTCCAAATATTGATCAACTTTCAACATGGCTTTTTTAATAATATCCGCTGCTGTTCCCTGCATAGGCCCGTTGATTGCGGTACGCTCAGCGGCTTGTTGTAGCATTTTATTACGAGCATTAATTTCAGGTAAATATAATCGACGTCCAAAAATTGTTTCAACAAAGCCATCTTCATGCGCCTGAGCACGAATACGATCCATATAATCTAGGACCCCTGGATAACGCTCAAAGTAACGATCAATATATTGCTGCGCTTCATGCCGCCCTACTTTGATTTGCTTAGCTAAGCCAAATGCAGACATACCATAAATCAAACCAAAGTTAATCGCTTTGGCTTTTCGTCGTTGGTCGGTATTAACGTCATCTAAAGCGACATCAAATACTTCTGCTGCAGTCGCGTTATGGACATCTAATCCTTCAGAAAAGGCATCCAATAAGCCTTTGTCTTGAGAAAGATGCGCCATGATTCGCAATTCAATTTGAGAATAATCTGCCGCGATCAATTTATAGCCTTTTCGTGCGATAAATGCCTGACGAATCCGGCGACCTTCCTCCGTACGAACAGGAATATTCTGCAAGTTAGGATCACTAGAAGACAAGCGACCTGTTGCTGTCACCGCCTGATGATAAGACGTATGTATGCGTCCCGTACTGGGGTTGATCAGTTTAGGTAATTTGTCCGTGTAGGTCGATTTCAGCTTCGCCAAGCTTCGATGCTCTAGTATCAGCTTAGGTAAAGGGTAATCATGCGCTAACTCTTGCAATACTGGTTCAGCAGTTGAAGGCTGCCCTTTGGGTGTTTTTTTAATCACAGGTAAACCAAGTTTTTCAAAGAAAATAACTTGCAGCTGCTTAGGCGAACTTAAGTTAAATTCTTCTCCCGCTAATTCATAAGCTTCACGCTCTAGCGCAATGATTCGACCCGCCAGCTCCTGGCTCTGAATCCCCAACAAATGAGCATCGACCAATGCGCCGGTACGCTCAATTTTAGACAATATGGGTACCAAAGGTTTATCGATCGTTTCATAAACGGTTTTGAGGCCTTCGATTTTCTCTAATTGAGGATAAATCGCGTGATGTAAACGTAAGGTTATATCTGCATCTTCGGCGGCATACGGTGCAGCTACTTCAATCGCAATTTGATTAAAGGTTAATTGCTTAGCGCCTTTACCGGCAATATCTTCAAAATGTATCGTTTTTCGACCCAGATACTTTTCAGCCAAGGCGTCCATATTGTGGCGAGACCCTATTGAGTTCAATACATAAGACTCAATCATGGTGTCGTGCTCAATCCCTTGTAAATCGATACCATGATTCACTAGTACATTTTTATCGTACTTTAAGTTCTGCCCAACTTTCTTGAGATTTGGATTTTCTAATAAGGGCTTCAACTGTGCTAACACCCAATCACGGTCTAACTGCTCAGGGGCATCAAGATAATCATGCCCAAAAGGCACATATGCCGCTTCACCTTCAACGCAGGCAAACGATATGCCAACAACTACTGCCTCCATATATTTCAAACTAGTTGTTTCAGTATCAAACGCAAATAAGTCAGCACTTTCTAACTTTGCGAGCCATTGATTAAAGTCATCTTTGGTCAGCACCGTATGGTAGTCACCGGCCTCTTGCTCTGATTGTTCAGATGCTTCAGGCTCATTGGATTCTGCTGAATTTGTCCCGCTATTTTTTTGAGCTGCACCTTGTTTAGCATCGCCTTGCTGAATGGCCTGCACCCATGTTCTAAATTCATATTCTTGATATAAGGCTAACAAACTCTCTTTATTGGACTCAACATGCTCAATTTCTTCGAGATTTTTAGGTAATTCAACATCTAATTTGATCGTCGCTAATTGATAAGATAAGGGCAAAAACGGGATACTTTCGCGTAAGTATTCGCCTACTTTTCCTTTTACTTGGTCAGCATTCGCCATCACACCTTCAAGAGAATCATAAGCAGTTAACCATTTTACTGCTGTTTTAGGACCACATTTAGGCACCCCTGGGATGTTATCAACAGAGTCGCCTACGAGCGCTAAGTAATCAATTATTTGGTCAGGACGCACACCAAATTTTTCAACAACGCCCTCAATACCCATCGCGACATTGGTCATAGTATTAATTAAGGTTACGTGCTCGCTCACCAGCTGCGCCATATCCTTATCACCCGTTGAGATCACCACATCAACCTTTTGCATCGTCGCTTGATTCGCTAACACGCCTATCACATCATCGGCTTCAACATCTGGCACAATCAATAAAGGAAGCCCCATCGCTCTGATAATTTGATGTATTGGTTCAATTTGACAGCGTAAGTCGTCAGGCATCGGTGGACGATTTGCTTTGTATTCAGGATAAAGGTCATGACGAAAGTTCTTGCCCTTCGCATCAAAGATAATAATCAGCTTTGACCCAACATAATCTTGTTCAAGTCGGCGGATCATATTGACCACACCCTTGATCGCTCCGGTTGGATGGCCTTTTGAACTTAATAAAGGCGGCAATGCATGATAAGCACGAAATAAATAAGAAGAGCCATCAACTAAAACGGTTGGCTTAGTGGTCGATTTATTTGTCATAAAATAAGGATCTATATAAATAAGCGGGTGAAGAGGTGTTTTCCTGATGCTATAGTAAGGAAATTAGCGCCAAGCTTAAACTAGGAGTTACTATGCGTCGCACACTTTTTGCTATTTTAATCATATTACCCGCTTTATTCACCAGTTCAAGCTTGTTCGCAGAAGAAGCGGCTTTACCTGTTGAGCCACAAATTGTTATTCGACAGGAAGACGACAAAACAATTTACCAACATTCCGTAAACGGCGTAATTACTGAAATCAAAATCGTACCAGAGATAGGCGCCACGTACTATTTAGTACCGGATGATGGCGGCGGTTGGATTAGAGAAGACAGGTCTGAAACACTAATTCCAAAGTGGGTATTATTTGAGTGGTAGCTGTTGCTTGACTACAACGACTGCTTTTGAATGCTTAACGAGAAAGATCCTTGCGATTCAATCCTAGTTAATACATTCGTCGTATTTTGTAAGTTAAGTATATAATTCATAACTTACTACCCATGTCGGCAATTAACTTTCATAGGCCACAGAGTCATCGAAATGATTCGATGCACTCAAACTTTTTCATTCAGAAAGCTTTAATCACCAGTTCTCAAGTATTTGAAGGCCGGTAGCCTTGGCTATAAAACAATTCATTTCGTAATTTCCAATAAATAATCATCAATCTAGTATGATTATTCTAATTTTTATCCGTATCTTTAACTCGAAGCTTAATTAATCACAACTCATGCGATCTCAAAAGGAATATACAATGAGCACTATTAAAAACTACCAAGAGCAAGTTCAAGACATCATCGAAAAAGCAATCGCTGCAGTTGAAGAGCAACATAAAGCACTAGCAACATCATCTTTTGAGTTCATCGAAAAGCGTTACAAAGTAGAATCTGTAAAAGCTAAGCACGATGACGTTGCTGAAGTTGCATACTCAAAAGCACGTGAAGTTAACAAGCTAGTTGCTGATTACGCAAGCGACTTTATCGCTAAGTTCGATAAAGAAGTAACTGCTCCAGTTAAGAAAGCTGCTAAGAAAGCACCTGCTAAGAAAGCTGCTGTTAAGAAAAGCGTCGCTGCTAAAGCAGAAGAAGCAACAGCTTAATTTTGAGTTTTAGGTATGTGTTGCCTTATTTACCCCTAGGCAGCGCATCCTGTTTTCTCTTATAAAAAAATACCCGCACTTAGCGGGTATTTTTTTGCTCAAATCACGACTAGACCGACTGCACAACTCAATCAATTCAACTTCTGAACTTGTTGCTGAATCATAAGACTAACCCGGCGGTTCCGTTGTCGATTAGCTTCTGTGATATTTTCCACAAGCGGCTTAGTATCGCCATAGCTCACGGCTCTAAATCTCGATTTTTTAATGCCTTCTGCCACAAAAAACTGTAACACCTCTGTTGCTCTCGCTGAGGCCAAATCCCAATTGGAAGAAAACCTCGACGTTGAAATAGGTCGATCATCGGTATGACCTTCAATAAACACCAAACCATCAGAGTCTTTTAACACAGGCACCAACTTTTCCAACACATCCTCACCAGAGCGCGTTAGTTCTGACGTTCCAGAGCTAAAGAGAACACGAGATTGAATGGCCAGCTCTGTAAAGTTGCTATCCTTTATTAAAGTAACCAAACCGCCTAAGCCGTTTTCTTTGATTGACGTAGAAATATCTTCAAGCCAGTTTATGTTTTGTACTGGACTAAGTGTATTTGAAATACCTAAAGCAAGGTCTGACACATCAACAATTTGCTCAACCGATGCATTAGCCTTATTAATGGGCGGCAGCGAAACACGTTCAGCGATATCAGTTCGGCTCAGCACTAACAGCATCACAAATACGGTCGACATCAAAACAAACACATCAATATAACTAATCATCCAGCTATCATCATTGTGACTTTCAATATCACTAGCTAATAGCTGCAAATTTAAAGAGGGTCGATTCGAGGAGTTCATCATTTAAGCTCCAAATTTAGCCATCATAGATTTCTGTACCGTCGTCTTTTCGGCAGCCATAGTTTGTGGCATTTCATTGTCTTGTTCCTGCACGAAACTCATTAAAGTATCCCGAACAACAGACGGTGTGCGATTCTGATGTATCAAGGCAATACCTTCCGATAATAAGCTTAACGCTATTACATGCTGGTTCCTGCGTTGCTCTAATTTACTTGCGATCGGTTTAAAAACCAAGTTAGCGAGTAACAAACCATAAAAGGTCGTCACCAAAGCAATCGCCATATCAGAAGTGACTGAGGCTAATCCACCACTACCTAGGCCCTGAAGCATATTCACTAACCCTAACAATGAACCGACCATGCCAAACGCGGGAGCAAAAGTCGCCATCGAACGAAAGAGATTAATAACACTGGCTTCTTTCGCGCGATATTGAGTAATTTTCCAATTTAGAAACGACATAATATCTTCGATCGAATTGTCATCTCTTACCATCTGCAAACCACGCTGCAAAAAAGGATCTTTCAAACGGCTAATATCATTGTCTAACTGATCAAACTGCTGACGGAACCCTAACTTTGAAAAATGAAGTATTTTATTCACCTCTCCGTTTAAGTTCATAGTTAAAGGGTCGATCACTACTCGCGCTTCTTTCAAGGCGAAAATTGCATCTTTAAACGGCACACTCACTAAAATAGCCGTTAGGGTTCCACCAAAAACAATCAATAGTCCGGGTAGATTAACAAAGGCCATCGGATCCTCTGCAGATAAACCGATCGCTAAAACAATAAAGGCTAAGCCGACGATGACACCCGCTAAATTGGAGTACTTAGAAAAATTCATAAACAGACCTTATTTACAGCTAAATTCAAAAAGTTCGCTGTGCTATAAATACAGATTGTGATCCATAGCTTTAAAGCAATACACAGCATTTGCTTAATGCTATGCATAAATTAAGCCTACTTTAAAACACGTGAATCAACTCAAAAACAGGCATTTGGATATAAGGAGGGGTGAATATTGTCAAAATAAGGCAATTAATTGCCACTAACACTTCTATTTTTTGTCAATAATACGTCTGACTTTCTACTACCTAACTTACAAACCCTCATTCCCCTGAACTCTTAGCTTAAGTTTGGCCAAACGCTCAGGTGTGCCAACATCAAGCCAATAATCAGAAATAACTATGCCGAGTACCTGTTGCTTTTCAATATATTGTTTTAGCAAAGGACCTAATGGACTGGGGCCAGACCTTAAAGTTTCAAATAAAGCAGGGTGAAATAACCCTATCCCCGAATAGGTAAACGCTAACGAAGACGTTCCAACTAAACTTAGCTTTAAGGTTTCAGCATCGAAACAAAAATCCCCGCTTTGATTATGCTCGGGGTTTTTGACTAAGGCTAAATATGCAAGATTCTGCTCATTCAACACTGGCGAAGCATCTAGCCACGCCGATAAATCCATCTCGGTATACACATCACCGTTTACAACCAAAAATGATTCATCACCATCACATAACAACGGGAGTGCTGCCAGAATACCCCCCGCAGTTTCTAATAATACGTCTTCGTTTAAATAATGAATCGTTGCGCCCCATCGTTCACCATCACCTAACGCTTCTGGCAATTGCTCACCTAGCCAATGAGTATTGATGACGATATCCTTAATTCCACTACGCACCAGCCTTTCTATATGAAATTCAATTAGGTATCGACCCGCCACTTTTAATAATGGCTTAGGTGTATGATCCGTCAACGGTCGCATTCGCTTACCTAAGCCGGCAGCTAAAATCATCGCTTTCATACGTCAACGTCTTCCTCTAAAACGGTTTCGACAATTAATTTATTTTTAATCAAAGGCTGAACCTTAGTCACTAAGAATGAGTGAAATGCCTTGAGTGACGAATGTTTTTGGCTGACGCGTGCAAGATAGTCGACTGTTCGAGGTATATCATCAAGATAACCGTGTTTGCCATCTCGCAATGAAAGACGTGCAAAAATCCCGGCAGCCTTTAGGTGTCGCTGCAAGCCCATTAAATCGAACCATGCTTTAAATTGAATGGCATCGCAGTGCAGTTGACCCTTAGTTTGTAAAAGGACGAAGTAGTGCTGGCACCATTGCGCTACTTTTTCATCTGGCCACACAATATAGCAGTCTCTCAATAACGAGACTAAATCATACGTTACGGGCCCAAAGACCGCATCTTGAAAGTCAATCACGCCTAATGAACCATCGTTCAATACCATTAAGTTTCGCGCATGATAATCGCGGTGAACAGGTACCTGAGGTTGAGCCAATGCACTTTCTGCTAATAAATTAAACGAATGCATTAGCATTGCGCGTTCATCTTCAGTTAGCGTTAATCCTAGTTTTTTTTCTAACAACCAGTCAGGGAACAGGGCCATTTCACGTCGCAGCAATTCGGCATCATACGGTGGAAGCGTATAATTTTCGTCCAGATTGATTGCCTGAATTTCGGCTAAAGTTTGCATTGCCAGGCCATAATAGCGATCACCGGCAGTATTGTTAGCTATCATCTTATTAGAGATAGCCTTATTAGATGAGCTCTTTGGTGCCTCTGAATAGAGTGATGCCAGTAAAATATCATCACCAAAATCATGTAATAACAAAAAACCTAATTCAAGGTCATAATGTTCAATAGCAGGTACTTGAATACCTTGACTTAACCAGTGCTGAGCAATCGCCACAAAGCTTGATGAGTCTTCTTTTTCTGGCGGTGCATCCATCGCTACCCACGACACACCCTCAACATTGGCTCTAAAATAACGTCTAAAACTTGCATCGCCTGAAACCACATCTAAAGATAAGCTAGTTTGATTTAAAACCTTAGCTACCCAATCTGCCAGTTTTTCTTGTCTTAAATCCATACCCTATTGTTACCTGATTTTGATCTATTAAGCGCCTGTATTCATCAAGCTAATATTTATTTTCCTATCAATACGATAGTGCATCCGTCATCCTAATCAAAAAGTTGAATGACATCAAAGTAAGCACCGTTTATTATTCGCACTTATTATTCATATTTCTTTCACTCATCTATAATGATTGAGGTGAGAAATTAAAATCTAGAGCACAAAACATTTGATGAGCGCTAAGTCTTATTCGTTATTCTGTCCATCTCTGTTTCATGAGATATACACTGGCTTTACCTGCTCGTTTCCAAACGCCACAGGTAAGGTTATGCATGTCTTTTCAAGATGTATTCGTGTGAGAAGTTTAATTTGATGAATATTCTGCGCATAAATTCACTTGGCCTTTTGAAAATAGTCAGCCTTTTAAGTACCACTGTTTTTTTTAGTCCTCAAAGTCATGCAAGTAATACAAGTA
>JBLHVH010000113.1:0-10528 GCA_047628385.1 Oleiphilaceae bacterium | reverse complement strand
AGATAAGTTCGTGATTGTTCTGCTTGTTGCTTATCATAACAACCGTCTTTAAAGCATTTTTCAGTCATTTCAATAATCACTGCTTGCCTTGTTTCTGTAATCGGATACGAGCAAAGTTGAACCGCCCTACTTGGCGTCTGTTGCACGTAAAACCGAACATCATTTTATACCTTGGGTGAATCATGGTAAAACCAAGACACCCTAATTTTTGCTTCATGTTCTTCGGACTCAAACTGAGCGGCATATTTACGCCTAACAATACTGTTAACGCCGTCAGCACCGATAAGTAAGTCACTAGATTTCTGTAAGTGTACAAGTGAAGCTGAGGATACTTTTTAATCAATAATTTTTACTTTAAGCTCAAGTACTTTATTTCTGAAATATCGCATCAAATCAAAACGAGCAAGATCTTACCCTTCAGCAAAGTCAAAAAAAGGAACTTATCGTTAGCGCCGACAACAGCTCGTGTTAGATGGGGTAGTATTGTATGAGTAAATAACGAATATAAAAGAGTATTATCAATTTTGTTCAGAAAGCCTTTTGTACCTTTCTGAAGCGTGTAACCCAATCCAAACTAATTGATTGATTGATTCATTTTTGACTTCTCAAATTATAATATCAAAGTGTGGATTTAATAATTTAAGGGCATTCGCGCAATAAAGACCTGCTGGGCAGCCTCCAATGATAGAAATTTTCATATGTGATTAATCCTAAAATGGTTCTAAAAATACCATAAAATTAAACATAAAATAATGATGGCGAGGGTTTGGTTCTTAGAACACAAACCCATTACTTTTGTTTTTTATTTCAGGTATTAGTTCGTATAATCGGTGCACTCAGAACGAGTTGGGTCTTCACTACAACGAATTTTCCACAGCAATTTAAGTGCTTTTGGCTCATGAATACCTTCATCTCTGAGTGCAAGACGAATATCAAGTTTGAATTTTTCTAAGGCTACTTTTGTTTTTTTACTAGTTTTAATCCAATAATGTGAAGGAATTTCTGCTTTCGAGTCACTCGCTAATTTATGAATATCACCCAGTCGAGATAAAATATACTCTCTCATTTGTTGGCCAAAGTTATCAGCGAATCGATCCTTATGTGATACAAGCTGCATCATTCCGTAAAGCAATTTTTCATCAATAATACCGCCCTTTTTACCTAAACCATGATATAGCTCGAAAACGTTATATCCGATTGGAACCATTGGTAATATATCAATATTGCCATTATTGAACTGTCCAGAAAACGTTGCCAGTGACGTGCCTACAGGTGATGCGCCGGCCATGTTTGCAAACTTCATCGCTTGGGGGTCATCATTTAATATAGATATTTTCTTACCACTAAACTCTTCAAGCGTATCAATCTCTCTATCGTTGACAAAAAGATAAACGCCACCGACCGGAAAGGTTCCGACAATCTCATAATTACCTTTAGAGAGGAGTTTGCCTGCTTTGGGATGCGTTATGGCTTTGAGCACCTTGTTTACGCCGGCTTCGCTGATAATACCTCCGATAGCATTCAGTGAGCTACCAAAAGGCACATATTGTCGGGTTAATAACCCGGTTAAAAAAACCACATCACACATACCTGCTTTGAAGTCGTTAGAGGCAACTCTTTCGTCTGTATAAGCAACAAGCTTCACACTTAAGCCCCATTGAATTGCAGTGGGCACAATATTGGACAAAAAGGTCATTGATGGACCATTTTTACCAACAGGGTCATAAATACAAAATTTCTTCTCTTCAAGCCCTAGTACTGATGCACTCACTAGCATCAACAAACAAATAACAACTAATCGATGATGCATTATATTTCCCCTCTGGTGGCTAAATTCTTTCTATCAATAAAAACTAAGAGATAGTATGGCGAAAATTTTTAAATGAAGAAAACTCTAAAGTAGAACAAGTATTGTGAATTATATTCATCAAAAATTTCCATTTATGGACTTCTATTTATAGAATACAGAATCCAACACAACGCTAAGTGATTAACGCACGTTATGAATACATACGAAACCTTTGTGATGGTTGTGAAGCTTGGCAGTTTTTCTGCTGCTGCAAAAAAGCTTTGCCGCTCGCCTTCCGCCATCAGTAAAAAAATTGGCTTTCTCGAACAAAAATTAAATGTACAACTGTTTGATCGCACCACGAGAACATTAGTGATTACTGAGGCAGGAAAATTATATTACGAACGTTGTTTAGATATTTCTAAGCGGATCTTACAGGCCGAAAACGAGCTGAAAGAATTTTCAGGTGTACCGAATGGCACCATTACCCTCACTTGGCCTAATGCCATCTCAACATCTAATGTAGTTCCGGCATTAAGTGCATTTACAGAAGCCTATCCAAACATAAAAGTGAATATAAATGTCACCAATGACAGTGTTAATTTAATTGATGAAAGCATAGACTTTGCCTTCAGAATAGCGCCACTCGTTGATTCAAACATGGTCGCAATTGAATTATTTAAAATTACGCCTGTTATTTGTGCGACGCCAGAATTTATTAAAGAGTTTGGGTTGCCAAAAAATCTGCAAGCATTATCTAAAATGCCGCTATTACTACTTAATCATGCCAATCTAATTCAAAAATTTTGGAAGAATTTGCCAGGAATGAAAAATTTGAATATAGAAGAACAGCATCGAGTGAATGATATCAGTGCCATTTACACTATGGCGAAACAAGGTATGGGTGCGACATTTATATTTCGTCACACCATTGAGAAAGAATTAACCGAGGGGACACTTGTCGATTTAATGCCCCAACTCAAACTACCCGAGATACCTGTTTATCTGATGTACCACAAGTTCAATTACACCCCTAAAAAGATGCGTGCTTTCATTGATTTTTTTAAGCAGCGCTATTTATCCTTAAATACTATTCATCCGTAAATGAATGGTAGAAGCAAAAAAAAGGGGAAAACTAAATACTAAAGCTGGAACCACAACCACAAGTGGTTTCTGCATTAGGGTTAGTCACAGAGAACTGTGAGCCTTTTAAGCCTTCAGTATAGTCAACCGTTGCACTGACTAAGTACTGATAGCTCATCGCATCTACAACTAGATTGACACCTTGGTTACTCACCACCGTATCATCTTCAGCTTTGTCTTCATCAAAGGTAAAACCATACTGAAAACCTGAACACCCTCCACCTGTTACGTAGACACGTAAATGTAACTCAGGGTTCCCTTCTTCTTCTACAAGTTCCTTAACCTTGTTGGCCGCAGCATCTGTAAAAATGATCGGAACAGGCATGTAGGATTCAATGACGCTCATCGAAACTCCAGTGATTAAAATGAATTAAATAACAGTTCTTTGCCAATTATCCAATTAACCTAGCAATTTAGTCAACTATTTTGAAGTATTTGATTTCGCCGCTACTTTATCTACTGAACTTGGAGCCTTACTATCTGTCTGATTTGTTACCTCTGACCTGATGGCTTTTAAAGAAACCTGCTCCGGTAATAAGGTAGATTCTTGACTATCATGATGTTTAATCGACACCGGTTCTTTATGGTGAACAAGGTTACCATTTACTTCAGCGCCCATCGCCATTTCAATTAAATGATAATAAACATTACCTTTAATTGAAGCGTTAACGGCAAGCTCAATGTGCTTAGAAGCATATACATCACCGTGAACCGTGCCATTTACAACGATATGTGGCGCAATAACATCGCCATCAATTTCACCAATATCACTAATGCGCACAATCGCTTCACTGTCTTCTTCCGCTCGAATTGTGCCACGTACCAAGCCATCTATATGTAAACCACCTGAAAATTGAAGATCGCCAACAATTTGTGTTTTGGCCGAGACCAAGGTGTCAAAGTGGGTCGTGGTACTTTGATGCTGCTTATGTTTTCCTTTTTTCTTTCCCCACATACTATTTCTCCGAAACTTTAAAATTTTGTTATCGTGCGTATAAAATCACCGTTCATTTTTTAGTGAGGGTTTTCCATTCAAAGCTTTGCTCTATACGAGACGCTTTTTTCCCTTTTGATTGTGCGACCACTTGAATATTCTCAGGCACTAATCCGTCAGGAATAACTAACTCACCACTAAATTCTTGAAAATACTTAAATTTAAACTTAATCCCGAGCGCTTCTTGCTCTGAAATATCTCGCAACGGAATAATCTTCTTTTTATCGCCTTCCATTCCGATTAAATTAACCGCAACAAGTCCCTTAACATACGCTTTGTTATCTGCCACCTGTGCTAATACAATTTTGTACGCAAAGTGGTTTTTAACGGTTGCTGCTTTCAGCTCAACCTTTTGCACCTGTAACCCCTTCACATTATTTGAAGGTGCCATAATTTGTTGATAAAAAGAAACATCAGTCTCTAATTGCGATATTTCCGCTTTATGGCTTCGAATAATTTCTTGTATTTCTTGTTTAGCTAAACCGTCAATAGCACGTCCACTTTCTAGGTTAGCAACTTGCTGCCGAAGCGAAGCATCACTTTCTTTGATCGCACGATACTCAATCGACAAAGCATCAAGCTTAGCTAATGTTTGTTGGTGCAAATAACGACTTTGAAACTCACCTAGCCAAAAACACGCAGCACCCATTACCACTAACCCTGTTATAAACATTAAGCGACGCTTTCGTTTAATGCCGGGTTTATGCTTCACTACTATCAGTTTATCTTGCGCTTTCCGATTTACCATTTATTTTCCTTTAAAAAAGTCTTATGTCCCTAAAAAATTCTTTTAATGCTTAAGGCCTCACAGAAAGATCGGTTAAAACGCCTCTTCCTGATAAGGCATAAATAAATATTCAGTAGTTCTAAGGCATCAGTGGAACTTGATTAATGCCAGTACGTTCATCTAATCCAAACATTAGGTTCATATTTTGGATCGCCTGTCCCGATGCGCCTTTAACCAAGTTATCAATCACAGAGAGTACAATAATCACATTGCTATCAGCCTGCTTATGCAAGGCAATACGGCAGTAGTTTGAACCTTTAACGCTTCGTGTTTCAGGTGAAGAGCCCAAGGGCATAACATCGACGAAGGGTTCATCTTTATAACGCTGTTCATATAATGTTTGAATATCCGCTAGCGATAAATCAGTCGTTAATTCAGCATATAAAGTTGCTTCAATACCACGAATCATCGGTACTAAATGCGGAACAAACGTTAAAACAACTTGTTCACCACTGAACTGATTTAAGCCTTGACGAATTTCAGGGCTATGACGATGTCCTGACGCACCATACGCTTTAAAGCTGTCGGCACATTCTGACATTAACATACCTACATTCGCTGCACGCCCCGCACCACTTACCCCAGATTTCGCATCGGCAATTAAGCGCGTTGAGTCGACTAATTTATTTTCAAGCAGCGGTAAGAACCCCAACTGTATCGCCGTTGGATAGCAACCGGGACAAGCAATCAGGTTCGCATTTTTAATATCCGCTCGATTCACCTCAGGTAAACCGTATACAGCTTGTTCTATCAGTTCTGGACAGCCATGTGGTTGGTTGTACCATTTTGCCCATAAATCAGCATCCTTCAGCCTAAAATCAGCGGATAGGTCAATCACTTTTAAACCTGAATCAATAAACGCTGGCATCATTGCTTGTGCAACACCATGTGGCGTTGCAAAAAATACGACGTCGCATTCAGCTAAAACATCCACACTTGGGTCAGTAAATTTCAGGTCATTATACGAACGCAAATGAGGAAATCGATCAGATACTGCTTTTCCAGATTCTGAGCGTGACGTTACGACTGTCACTTCAACCTCAGGATGCAATGCCAGTAAACGTAGTAGTTCTGAACCGGTATAACCTGTTGCGCCAACAATTCCTGCTTTAATCACCTCAAACCCCATCTTTTGTACTTTTTAAATGTATAAATTTTGAAGATTATATCACGGTCCTTTAGTTCAAAAGGATAGATCAATAAAAGAATATCGCCCTATTTTTTGGCTTGCTCGCATTAAACGCGTAAGATTCTTTAAATGTTTAGCTTATTAATGAAGAATTTCGCGTCTTATGTTTTTCAAAACAGCATTCTCAAACTATAAGCACCTGTTTCGCCATAAGCTTTCAGGTGTCGATGCCCTGCCTCAACTTGCAATATTAGGTCTGATTGCAGGCAGCTTTACAGCGGGCGTTATTTTATTATTTCGCTTGTTAATTGAATGGCCGCTTGCACAATACCTACCTAATGGCGACCCAGAGAATTTCGAAGGTTTGTCTAACCTGATGAGAGCAGTATTGCCTATTAGTGGCGCAGTGCTAATAGGCACAATTTGGTATCGCCTACAAATCAGCCAGCGCAAAGTAGGCGTCGCCTTTGTTATGGAGCGGTTAAACTACCATCAAGGTTATATTAACTTCAAAAGCCTAGTTATACAGTTTGTTGGCGGAGTACTCACAATACTGAGTGGACAATCAGCTGGGCGGGAAGGCCCTGCTGTTCATTTAGGCGCGGCCAGCTCAAGTCTGATGGGGCAATACTTAAAACTACCCAACAATAGCATTCGAACATTAATTAGTTGTGGTACAGCTGCGGCCATATCCGCATCATTCAATACCCCAATAGCCGGGGTGATTTTTGCGATGGAAGTGGTGATGATGGAATACACTATCGCTGGTTTTATCCCTGTTATTTTAGCTTCAGTCGCGGCGGCTATTATCACTCAAACAGTTTATGGTGCTGACCCTGCTTTCTTGGTACCACAGCTTTATATGAACTCGCTGGCTGAAGTGCCCTATATTATTCTTTGCGGTATCATAATTGGCGTGGCCTCTGCCCTTTTTGTCAACTTAATCCAGCGTGCAATGCGCTTTGGTTCTGTGAACATTTTTTTTCGCGTATTAGCCGCTGGGGCAATAACAGCGGGGATTGCGGTGATCTTCCCACAAATAATGGGCATCGGTTACGATACCGTTAACCAAACTTTATTAGGTAAATTTGGGATATTAATGCTCTGTGCCATCGCCTTAGCTAAAATCCTCGCGACTTCCATTAGTGTCGGTTTGGGTATGCCAAATGGCTTAGTTGGCCCAACCCTTTTTATTGGTGCAACAGTCGGTGGCGCACTTGGCTTGGTCGCTGAGTGGTTCATGCCTTCTATTGCGTCATCACCAGGGTTTTATGCCATGCTTGGTATGGGAGCAATGATGGGGTCAGTCCTGCAGGCGCCACTCGCGGCATTACTCGCGATACTTGAACTCACTCAAAATCCAAACATAATTTTGCCAAGCATGCTAATAATCGTCGTTTCAAGCATGATTGCAAGTGAGGTATTCAAACAGAAGTCCATTTTTTTAACCATTTTAAAAGAACAAGGCTTAGACTATCACAGCACCCCGGTCACTCAGGCTTTAAGGCGTGTTAGTGTCGGCGCCATTATGACCCGTCAATTTTGTAGATCTGACAAGATCATACGTTTCGATGAGGCAAAAGAATTATTAAGACAAGAACCTAAGTGGATTTTAATTAATGGCAACGAAGGAAAACCAGTTTCTTTATTACCCACCATTGATTTAGCGCATTATCTTGAGGAAAATGAGCAAAGGTTTCAAGAGGCAGAAGAAGACCCTCTAAAAGAACGTTTATTGGTTAATTTATTGGACATTCCTGCCCAGCGTAAAGACCTGGCACCGCTTTACTTTCAGGCCACGCTTCAAGAAGCGCTGGATAAGTTTGCTGAATTAAAAACGGAAGCACTGTATGTCGAACGAACTAGTGCGCCGATGATTACTCGCGTAATAGGTGTGGTGACACGTGGCGATATCGAAAATTACTATCAATATAAAAATCAATAAAAGGGCTTACTTATGCTTTGGATAAAAGCATTTCACATTATTGCAGTCGTATGCTGGTTTGCAGCATTGTTCTACTTACCGCGCTTATTTGTTTATCACAGCCAAACAAAGGATGAGCTAGGTAAAGAACGCTTTAAAATTATGGAACGTAAACTTTACCGTGGCATCGCAACTCCATCAATGATCGTAACCCTTGCTTTAGGTGTTTGGTTATTAAGCTATAACCTTCAGGGTTATATGCAAAGTGGGTGGTTTCATACAAAATTAGCATTAGTGATCGGTTTAGTTGCTTATCACGTTTACTGTGGAAAAATTTTAAAAGCGTTTGCGCATGATCAAAACCAAAAAGGACATGTATTTTATCGCTGGTTTAATGAGTTTCCTGTTTTGTTATTAGTCAGTATTGTAGTGCTTGTCGTCGTTAAGCCCTTTTAATATTAGTTTTTTCAACGCTAAATTTATTAGCCTTAAGTAAACCGTAAACATTATGAAAAGAGCACATTTTTGAGTACTAAATTTCCAAATGGGCTGTACGCGATTACAGACCCTCGCCTTTTATCCTCTAAAAAGCTAATCACTTCAGTAGAAAGTGCTTTGCGTGGTGGCGCAAGTGTCATTCAGTATCGTGATAAAACGGCTAGCGATATCGAACGCGTCAAAAATGCCAAAAGCCTACTTGATTTATGCACTGACTACCAAGCAAAATTTATCATTAATGATGACCTAGGATTATGCCAACGCATCAACGCTGATGGCTTACATTTAGGGAAAAGCGATGGTGACATTGCACAAGCACGAAACAAATTAGGTGATGCAAAAATCTTAGGTGTCACCTGTCATAGCGATTTATTCTACGCGCAACATTGTATTCTTCAAGGTGTTGACTACTGTGCGTTTGGGCGAATTTTTCCCTCAAAAACCAAACCAAGTGCGCCATACTGCCCGCAAGAAAAGTTGAAACTGGCAGCTAAACTCTCGCGTCCTAGTGTCGCCATTGGAGGCATTACGATAGACAATGTCCATAATATTGTCGCGACTAATATCCATTCGATCGCCGTAATCCATGGCCTTTTTGGCCAACAAGATATTGAAGCCACGGCACGTATTTTTTCATCATTTTTTAAATCTTCTAAAACTTAACAGGCCTATTATGTCTAAATCTGATCAACTTTTTACTGATGCTCAAACCGTTATTCCTGGAGGCGTTAACTCTCCTGTGCGTGCATTTAAAGGTGTAGGCGGTACGCCTATATTTTTTGAAAAAGGCGAAGGGGCTTATTTAATTGATGCAGATGGACAACGTTATATTGATTATGTGGGATCTTGGGGCCCTATGATATTAGGCCATGCTAACCCAGCAGTCATCGACGCAGTTAAAACTCAGCTTAATCAAGGTTTGGGTTATGGCGCACCCACAGAGATAGAAACCCGGATGGCCAAAAAGGTATGTGAGTTAATGCCCTCTATCGAAAAAGTTAGAATGGTGAGTTCAGGCACCGAGGCAACCATGAGCGCGATTCGATTGGCACGCGGTTTTACCAACCGCGATAAAATCGTAAAATTTGAAGGCTGTTACCATGGCCATGCAGATTCGTTATTAGTCAAAGCAGGTTCTGGTGCGTTGACGCTAGGCGTTCCAAATTCACCCGGTGTACCTGCAAGTGTGGCAGAGCATACGATTACGCTAAGTTTTAACAAACCTGACGAAGTTCGCGCGTTATTTGCTGAAATGGGGGATCAAATAGCCGCGATTATTGTTGAACCTGTTGCGGGTAATATGAACTGTATCCCACCTATAAAAGGCTTTCTTGAGTCTCTTCGTGAATGTTGTGACCAGCATAAGACAGTATTAATTTTTGATGAGGTTATGACTGGCTTTCGTAACGCTTTAGGCGGTGCACAATCGATATACAAGGTAAAACCCGACCTAACAACCCTAGGTAAAGTTATTGGTGGTGGCTTACCCGTTGGTGCATTTGGTGGCCGCAGCGATATAATGGATTATATCGCGCCGACAGGTCCTGTCTACCAAGCAGGTACACTGTCAGGTAACCCCCTTGCGATGGCAGCAGGTTTGGCGATGCTGGAAAAAATTTCTAACGTTGACTTTTTTAAGAACTTAACACAAAAAACCGCCCAGTTAGTTGAAGGTTTAAAAGCGGCGGCCACTGAAGCGAATATCCCCATGGCATTTAATCAAGTGGGCGGCATGTTTGGCTACTTTTTTACCGAAGAAGAAAGCATTACCACCTATGAACAAGTAATGAACTGTGATCTGGATCGATTTAAGCATTTCTACCACGGCATGTTAGCGCAAGGCATTTATTTTGCGCCTTCCGCATTTGAAACAGGGTTTGTTTCCAGTGCACATAGTGATACTGAAATTAATGCCACCATTGAAGCGGCGAAAATAGTTTTTAAAACGCTTTAGTTTTTTACGAGTAATCGCGGGGATGTTTACTTAGAAGTATCATGCCCGTGCGCTTTTCCGCTGAAGAAGCCATTGTATGATCATGCTCATTTTTACGAATAAAACTTTGTTGGGGTTCGTTGCTCTCATCCCAACAATGCACGCTGAAGAAGCGCTATTTTATTGTCGTTAAAGCTACCTTACGCTTATATCATGTTGGAGGTCATTAGCGATAAACCATCATCAATAAGACTTCAATAATTGCTCAAAGCTTTGGATTAGCCGATCGGGGCGATAAGCAGATAGATTTTCTCCTTGATGATAGCCGTAA
>JBLHVH010000112.1:0-10540 GCA_047628385.1 Oleiphilaceae bacterium | reverse complement strand
AAAATTACTAAAATTACTAAAATTACTAAAATTACTAAAATAATAGTGGATCAACCTAAGCGGAATTTTATCTAGAGGGTTGCATGCAATGTGCTCAAATTATCAAAACGACCAATTAACGTGAAAAGCTTTTAATAGGACCACCCTAATTTCTGTTATGCTTTATGTCTGCGATTATTCAAAGCTATTATTTAAAATAATCAGATCAGACCGTTTACTGGGAATTTTTGTGGCTGACATTTTACAAACAAGTGATGCTAAGTATCTGGAAAAGTTACTGCTAAAAATTGCTGTTGATCGAGACCGAAATGCATTTATGGCGCTATTTGAGCAATGCTCAGCCAAACTAAAAGCGTATGCGGTTCGATGTGGTGCTAGCCATTCTGATGCTGAAGAGGTCGTTCAGGAAGCCCTACTCAATGTTTGGCACAAAGCCCATACTTTTAATCCAAAATCAGCTTCAGCTAATACGTGGTTATTTACAATCGTTCGTAACAAACGCATTGATTTTGTAAGAAAAAACCGGCCAGATCTCGTCGTTTCTAACGATTTATGGCCAGAATCAGAGGCCTCAGTAGTATTAGAAACAGCCCCTAACCTAGAATATGAATATGAAAGTGATCTGAATGCTCAGGTCCTACGTACACTAATAAAGGAATTGCCAGAAGAGCAACGTCAGATTGTTTATAAGGTCTATTTTGAGGGTAAATCACACTCAGAGATAGCCACCGATCTAGACCTGCCCCTAGGGACTATAAAATCCCGACTTAGACTGGCAATGAAGAAACTCGATACACTAGCAAAGCAGAATATTTCATGGCTCATTATCATCCATCTGATGAACTTTTAATGTCTTTTGCAGCAGGTCAATTGCCAAATGCCTTAGGCATTATGACTGCCTGTCACCTGCAAAAATGTCAACAATGCTCGACCAAAGTCGGTATGTATGAAGAGCTTGGTGCTGAGCTCATTGATTCCACGCAAGCGATTAGCATGGGCAATAACTCTCTGAATAATTTATTAAATCGTTTAGATTTAGAACCCACTGAGGCAAAGACACCTGAATTTACAGGTGATCCACGTACCCCGAAACCCTTGCGTCGTTTTATGCCTGAGTATTTTGACAAACTTTCTTGGAGCGGCTTCTCGTCTAGCATAAAAGAATACATTTTACCGTTCAGCGACGAGGCTTATACTGCAAAGTTTTACAAAATATCTGCAGGTAAAGAACTACCCGTACATACGCACAAAGGTAACGAATTTACGCTCGTCATGGAAGGTAGCTTTTCTGATAATTCCGGAGATTACCACTCAGGGGATTTCATTCTAGCGGGTACCCAAACCATCCATCAGCCCAAAGCAGCTAAAGATTGTGATTGTATTTGTTTTGCTGTGGTTGATGCGCCACTCAAGATGACTGGATTTTTTGGTCGCATGTTAAATCCTTTCCTGTGACGATGAATCAGTGCACTTGACCTCTATGTTTTGCGCCATACGATTAGACGTTTAAAATAGAGGTTAACAACATTACAGCTCTTTTTTCCCTAGAACTTTCAAACCAAACAACAAGCCCCAATACGCTTTAAACAAACTCACGTCCTTGGTGCATAGGTACCAAGATGTCTCGATCGGACGATATCGGCTTTTATGGTACGCCAAGGCTTTACAGGCATATAAGCTATTTCCATAATTATAGAATAACTGACTAAACCAACGCGCCCCTTTGCGGTCATTGTCATCTTTTTGAATATTACTTAGGGGAGCCACACCAAGTGATAACTCCGATACACCTTCTGCTTGAAAAATTTTAACTGCTTCTAGGATCGTAAAATCAATAGACCCATTGCACTCTCGTTCAGGCAATGAGCGTAAAATATTAGCGCAATAACCCACTAGTTTTCCTTGTTCAAAATAGGGGTCAAAAAAAACATATGCCAGCAACTTGTTACCCTGCATACAATAAAACTTTCTGACGCGCCATTCATCGCCAAACACCGGCGGTCGAGTTGCATATTGCAATTCACGCGCACTAACACCTTTACTCTTTCGCCATACTTCTGATAAATGCCTGGCTTGCGCAACATCCACATCATCCCATTTGAGTTCTTTTACGTCACAATTATGCCGGCGACCAAAATTAGAGGCATGTCGAAGTTGTTTCTTTTTATAGCCATGTAACTCAAATGATTCCAACAGTATACGACTTTCAGACCCCGTTTGATTAATGTAATAACCTAATGGCCTTAACGCTTCAGCGACCTCTTGATCAACCGCGATAAATAAGGTGGGTATACATTGTGACGCTAAAAATTCTGTTAGCAATGCAGTCATGTTATTTCTGGCGCATAAGGGATTAGTAAAGACAATATTAACGCGCCCTAGCGGGGTAATTTGACGGGCATAAAACACACGGTCGGTTTTATTTTCTGATATAAAACAACGAACGTTTTTTTGAAAAATAAAATAAGCACTGGATTGACGTGCATTTTTCTCAAATTCTTTATACAAGTCAGCACGTTGACTGTCTATGATGTGACTGACCATCTGATAGTTTTGCTCTACAGGAGTAAATTAGCTTAATCGTTAGGAAGAGAAGTCTAGCATGAACTAATTTCGAGAAACTTAACACAGTTATATGTAAAGCTAAATTCTTTCTCAAAACACTGTTCTAAATTGCTCATAGAAGGAAATAGGGGATTATTTTAAATCATTTGATTTGAGGTATACACCTCAAATCAAATGATTTGCTAGCGTATTTGCTTAGCTAACGATTGCAAGTAACTCAATATCAAAGACCAATGCTTGGAATGGACCGATATCGCCACCGGCACCCGCTTCGCCATAAGCCAAGTGGTATGGAATAAATAGTTTCCATTTTGAACCTGCTTTCATCAGTTGTAGTGCTTCAGTCCAACCCGCGATTACACCGCCGACTGGAAATTCAGCGGGCTCACCACGGTCATACGAGCTATCAAACTGCTTACCATCAATTAAAGTACCACGATAATGCGTGCTAACAACGCTTTCAGCTGTTGGTATATCGCCTTCACCGGCCGTTAATACTTCATATTGTAAGCCCGACTCAAGTACGGTTACTTCATCACGTTTTGCGTTTTCAGCTAAGAATACTTCACCTTCGCCCGCAAATTGCTTCGCCTGCTCTGCTTTTTCTTCTTCAACTTTTGCCTGAATTACCTGAAATGCCGCATTGATTTCTTCACCAGGAATCTGAGGCCCTTTACCTGAAAAAGCATGGTTGATCCCCCCAATAGCAGCTTCTAATGAAACGCCACTAAAAACAGCCGATAATTGCTGGCCCATTTGTAAACCAACACCGTAAGATGCTTTTTCTTCGTCAGTCGATAGTTTTATTTCTGTTTCAGACATAGTTGCTCTCTTTAAATCATATAAAATTTTGATGTTAAGCAAAATAAATGGGGGCTAAGTTTAGTTTTAAAAGGTTAAGACTGATTATTTTTCATTCGCTTTGAACTTGTATAAATAAGGCCTTTTACTTATTCTGATTTACCTTCAAAAATTATAATAAAAAATAGACTCACTTTATGTCATATCAAACCATTTCTACGCTTCGTAAAAATTTGCTTGATGGCAAGCTTAGCGCTATCAATTTAACGCGTGGGCACTTTCAAAGAATTGACTCGCTAAATAATCAATTGAACGCAATTGTTATTGATAACCGCACCGCCGCACTTAAGCGAGCAGAAATATTAGACCATAAATTAGATGATGGCTCATCTCCGGGACCCTTACACGGTATTCCGATTACCATCAAAGGTGCGATTAATATTGAAGGGCTCAAAACAACTGTAAATTTTCCGCCACTGAAAAACAATATCGCACAAGAAAACTCTATTTTAGTAGAACGATTAATGGCTGCGGGCGCAATTATACTCGGTAAAACAAACGTCCCTTTATTATTATCCGACGCTCAAACATTCGGCCCTTTATACCCAACCTGTAACAACCCTTTTGATATGACACGGACCCCCGGAGGAAGTACTGGCGGAGGCGCTGCAGCGGTTGCTTCTGGAATGAGTTTATTTGAAATAGGCAGCGATATTAGTGGTTCAATTCGTAATCCTTCGCACTATTGTGGTTTATTTGGTTTGAAACCAACCCAAAATTCACACGCCCAAGATGGCCATGTGCCTCCAATATCGAATATGAATTTGGGGTTTTCCCCGTTAGCCAGTACTGGCCCAATCGCAAGAACTATTGACGATTTAAAACTTGCGTATGAAGTAGCTTATTCCCCACGGTGGGATTATTTACAATATTTACCGATTAACAGCCCCACAAAAACCTATGATTCACTTAAAGATTATAAAATTGGCTGGATTAACCAGATAGGACCACACACTGTTTGCAAAGAAACGCAGTTAGTACTCACCTCAGCCGTTAAAACATTACAAGAGCAAGGCACTACGGTTGAAAAAATCACGCTTGACTCTCAGTGGGTGAGTCAAATTTATAATATTTGGGCAACACTGTTTGGTTTTGTGGTTGGGCAGGATTTTAACGTGTTTATGCGACAAGCGTTAAAATTAAAGTTTAGGTATGATGCCAAAGGCTCGTTACTGGACCCATATAAAGCACTTAATCGTGGCTTAAGTTTAAACTTCATTATCTACAGTAAGGTTTTACGTCAACAGCAAGAAGCGACCGCTGAATTTTCACGTTGGTTTGAGCAATATGATTTTATTCTTAGCCCAACGTCTGTTGGCCCTGCATTTAAGCACAACCCAAAACATAGGCCGATAAGGGTCAATGGGGTAAAAACACATTATGCAGACTATTGTTTCCCATTCGTGATGCCTTTTAATGCCACGGGAAACCCTGTTTTGGTGATTCCAGGACAGCAAGATGCAAGCAAGTTACCCATTAGTATTCAATGTATTGGCCGACACTATTCAGAACCTCAGCTCCTCCATTTTGGTAAATTAATGGAAGAGGCTGGTTTTTATTTTAGGCCACCCAAGCTTTAGCTTCTGTGTATTCGAGAGTAGATGAACGGAGATTAACGTCTTTTACTTCAATAAATTACGATACGTAGGCACGACTCTCGAGAGGCTATCTAAACTAACATCTGTTTTAAAGACATCACTCTTCGGGATTTTTCCAGGAAAGAAACCTAGAAATATATCCATATTGCCACCCTCTTCAAGCTGGTCTAACCATTGACCTTCTATTACACCAATGTTATTCGCTTCTATACGTGTAAATGGGATAAGCGAACCGTCATTAATTTTAATACCTAAGTTACCCGCACTCGTATTAATATCCGACGAGCTATTTATAAGAATTTGGTTTTCCATAATGGTCACCCAAATTTGTGAGTTATAACTTTCTTTACCCATTTCCCACGTTGGGGTAGAAACAACGATACCCTTTTCTAATGCTGCAACACCTTGCTTTAACTGCCAGATATCATACGTTACGGGCAAATCCTTTACGCTAATTTTAAGTGGCTTAGCATTTTTTTTCTTTTTAGCACTTACTATTTTTTTAATCATCGGCTTTGGCGCCACTTTTACTGTTTCTATCGGTGCTTTAGCGATCATTTTCTCCACAGGCTTCACTTCAACCATCGGTACTACTTCTTTTTTTACCTCGGCTACTTTAGCTTCTACGGCTTTTACTGCTACTGTTTTTACTTCTACGTCTGGCTTAGGGTTCATCGTTACAGCTTGCTGAGCTGTCGGTTCCCGAGCCATCGATTTCTGCGCCATAGGTTCCTGAATAGGCGCCGATAATGTCGCCATTAATGCCGCCGCACTGTCTTGCTTTTGTTCGATAGTTTTTTTAGTATCGGCCTTGACGGTTGAATTATTTGGCGCAGTAGTTGACGATGTAACAGGTTCAGAACTTTCATCCGTTTTTTGCCCCACGCTGCTGCAGCCAACTAAAAGGCCACTCGCCATTAAGCCAGTAAGTAGTATTGTATTAAAAGCAGACCGAGATTCTGCTAGCGGTTTATGACTTGTTTCTTTTGCTAATTTCATCTTTTTACCCTAAAACAAAGAATTACTCTTTTACGTAAACTTAGCCTCAAAATTAATTCAAATCTTACGTAAAACAGAAAAAGTAAGTCTAAAACTAACGACAAATTTTGTAGGTGCTTACCATCAGTGTAGACAGCGTTTGGGAAAAGCCATTCATTTACTAAAAAAAAACAAGTAAAAGAATATTAAAACGCTTTAAAATAGCGACTTTTCGTGCACCGCGTTACACTTAAACGCTTTTACTACCGCTTTACAGGTATATATGATGTCGCTATTAGAATTTATTGAAACTGAGCCCTTTTGTAACGATACAAAAAAAAAATTACCTGCCAATGCCAGCGTTATATGGCTGCATGGTCTTGGAGCGAGCGGTCATGACTTTGAAATGATGCCTAAACAGCTGAACCTCCCTAAAGATTCATACATTCGTTTTATTTTCCCTCACGCACCTCAAATACCCGTGACGATAAATGCGGGGTATGTAATGCCAGCATGGTATGACATTCTAGAAATGACTGAAATTCGTAAAATAAACGAGCAACAATTACTTGATTCTGTCAATGAGGTTCATAAATTTATTCAAAGGGAGCTGGATCGAGGCATTAGCAGTGAAAGAATTATAATTGCCGGGTTTTCACAAGGCGGCGCTGTGGCATATCATGCGGCATTAACGTTTCCTCTCAAGCTTGGTGGTCTCATGGGTTTATCTACTTACTTTGTAACGTCGGACAACATTGCGCCAAACCCAGTAAATCAAGCCATTCCAATACAGATTTACCATGGTTCACGCGACCCAATGGTCGTAGAGGCCCAAGGAAAAAGAGCTTATGACGACTTAGTATCAATGGGCTACCAAGTAGGCTACAAAAGCTACCCAATGGAGCATGAGCTTTGCTTTGAAGAGGTCGCTGACATTTCAACGTTTATACAGCAGCACTTACCATAAGGGCACAGCGTTATGGCTGATGATATTATTTGGGGTGTTGAACTCTCATGTTTCACGCTCAAGCTTCAGGCTTGTTTACATCATGCTGGCCGGCCATATCGCCGCTTGCCTGATCAAGGTGGTTATGTTGAAAATACTCGCATCCTACTATCATTAGAATTAGCGAAGCGACGAAAGCAAGTTTCTCGTTACCCTGCCTTAAATAAAGGTTTAGATGAATACCCCTCCGTGCCTTTTTTAAGTCATGATGGTAAACATTTTCAATACGACAGTAGCGCGATTGCACAATGGTTAGATACGCGATCAAGCGATGATCACTGTGCGTTATACCCAGAAAAACCAGCCTTACGTTTTATTGCACAGCTCATTGATGAAGCATTTGATGAATTCGGCCTCTACCTCGTTCACCATATGCGATGGGTCGGTTCGGCAAAAAGTAATAATATGGGCAAACTATTAGCCAAAGAGTTTCGCTATGCCTTACCGCCAGTGGGGCCTTGGTTACTCTCTAAAAGCTTTCCTCTTAGGCAAGTGAGGCGCTGCCCTTATTTATTTAGTATTGCGCCCATTAATTACAAGTCAGGTGTTTCCAAATTTCTCACCCCACCTACTCGTAATGGCTTTCCTGAAACCCACTCACTGCTCAACCATAGCTGGAAAAAATACCTAGGCGACATGGAAACTATTCTTTCTAAGCAAGCATATTTGTTAGGCGACCAATTTACCATTGCTGATGCCAGCGCTTATGGGCAACTTGGTATGAATCTGGTGGACCCTGAGACGTCGAGCAAAATGAAAAGGCTTGCGCCTCATACTTACGCTTGGTTAACTCGAATCTATCAGAAAAATCACTCGCAACAAACTAATGCTAAGCTGTATTTAAGTGCCGCACTTAAACCTTTATTAAACACCATTATGCTCACGTTCTCCGCTTTAATGGTTCAAAATTCA
Organism: Oleiphilaceae bacterium; assembly: GCA_047628385.1. GTDB lineage: Bacteria > Pseudomonadota > Gammaproteobacteria > Pseudomonadales > Oleiphilaceae > PZPK01. The sequence goes on along the minus strand of JBLHVH010000112.1, from coordinate 2,620 downwards.
CAAGCCTATAAACTCGCAAAACAAAACGGCGACACTATATTTAATGAAGCAGCTTTTGACCAGGGCAAAGCGCTTTACGATGGCAAACTGTGCGGTTATCCATTCAGAAGTGTCGTCAAAACATTTCAGGTACGCGTTTGGCGTGAATTACAGGCTGAGTGGAAAAAACTGACAAAAAATGAAAAAGATGAAGTAAAGGGTGTTATCGAGCTTTGCGAACTATTTGAAGTTTAACATTTAGTTTGTTAGAAACAGTGATAAAAAAGTACAATATACGTTTGTCCAATAATTCGTTAAAGTAGATGCTATATTGTTAATTTAAGCGAACGGATCCAACTTTCATGAGCATGATTCTTCATCACTACCCTCTATCTCCCTACTCCGAAAAAATCAGAGCAATGTCTGCCTATGCAGAATTGGAATGGTCATCATGTCTAACCCCAGAAGCACCACCACGTGGAAAACTCGACATACTGTCAGGAGGTTATAGCAGAATCCCTATCGCACAATGGGGAAGCGATATTTATTGCGACAGTAACTTAATTGCCGATGAAATTTCCAGACTTACAAAAAAACCAGCGCTCGCCAATTTAAAACTAAAGAGAGATAACTTAAGTCAGCGCCAATGGCTCGAAAGTAAACTGTTTTTCGCTTGTATCAACCGTTCATTTTCATTCGCATTGCTGCGCCGTATCGCCAAAGATAAAGGTGTCATCAATTTACTCAAGTTCTTGAAAGATCGCATAGCGATGAGTGCCAAGGCATCCGTATCCACAGGTAGCGCAAAGTCTGCCCCTCGCTATATCAGGCAAGGCATCGCAGACATTGAAAAAAGCTTAGGGAAGAATGACTATATAGGAGGGACTGAGCCCAATATTCTCGATTTTTCGGCCTATCATTGCTTTTGGTTTTTACAGATCGTAGGCGAGAAAAATGATTTGCAGAAATATTCAATAGCCAACGCTTGGTTCACGCGAATGCTGAAGTTTAAATCGCAACCGAGCAACATAATCGACATCGAAGAAGCCTTAAGCGCTGCTAAAAACACTAAACCTAAAAAATTAATCAAAAAGTATCTGAACGACCATCGTATTGGTAGTCAGGTAGTAATCACTCCCAACGACTACAGGCAGGTACCAGTCACGGGCATTTTGGTCGGAGCGGATGATCAACGCTGGATCATTCGACGAGAAAGCGAAGCCACTGGCGTGCTGCACTTACACTTCCCTACTCATGCGGTAGATATCACGATCCGCATGGGTGGCTAGTCGATTGCTTTCAACCTAAGAGGCTGATCAGCAGCCTCTTTTAGATTTAGTTGAAATCTGGTCCATTTCTTAGTTAGCCGAGCTAACGAAATAAGTTAAAACATAACCTTTAGAGCCTAAGAATACTGTTTGTAAGAAGCGAAAAACGATCCCTCATCAGCTCAAAACATTACTAGCAAGCCTATTCCACTATTAACGACTACAATCCGGTTAGATGCAGCTTACAAAAGAATCTAAACACCTTTTTTAACATTTATTTTTCGCAGATATAAGAAATATAATATATAGATAAACGAGATCATTGTTAGTGCAATTAGATAAAAATTGGGTATATGGAGGCCTTGCACAAGTAACCGCTCGTTATCAACTAAAGCAGCCCATTTGTGCTCACTCGCACCTGCAAACTCATCACTAGCAAAAATTTTAGCTATATCTCGTCGACTTCTATATCTGACAATCACAAGTCTATCCCAGCCACTTGAATTATCACCCATCCAATCACTACCAAATATGGGATGAGATGAGTGACTAGCTAGCAGTGTAATCATAACTTTGCTAAATCTATCGTAAGCATCTCGACCACTATCATCAAGATATTTATTTGAATATTCCGAGCTAATTTCATATTGAAATTTAGAATGATATTTGTATAAGTTATACCGTATAGAATGGCTTACCATCGTCATTTTCTAGAAATTTTCTAAGTTCCTTAAAATCATGCCTACCTCCAGGATTTTGTTTTTATTCCTTGATAATTGAAAGATAATATTCAACTTTGTCACCAGAAAGTTACTCGTCCCCGCCGTGTATGAAACAACTAGAGCCAAGGTATTGTTAAAAAACTTATGAGTAATTGTCTTTTCTTCATTTATATCATCGCCACTAATATGCAATCTAATTAAATTGTGTTTTGCAAGTAAACCAAGCCTTTAGCTTGCAAAATACAAGTACTATTAATTAAATAGATTCATGACTGAAAATTCAAAAGACTTGCGATCAAACTGCCCCATTAACTTCGCCGTGGAAACATTTGGAGATAAATGGGCACTTCTAGTAATACGTGACCTTATGTTTAAAGGAAAACAATATTACAGTGATTTTTTAGCATCTGATGAAAGAGTATCAACTAATATCTTAGCGGATAGACTTCAAAAATTAGAAGTCAAAGGAGTCATTAGCAAATCAGTCGATCCAGAGAAGGCCTCCAAATATATTTATTCGCTAACTAAAAAAGGTCAGGCCTTATTACCTGCAATGATAGAAATGACGGCTTGGAGTGCGCAATTTGATTCACTCACGAATACGCCAACAGATTTTTTAAATACTTACAAAAAAATAAAGATGAACTGATA
>JBLHVH010000111.1:0-10593 GCA_047628385.1 Oleiphilaceae bacterium | reverse complement strand
ACCGAAATATGTTGGATTTTGATGAGGTTTTTCACCATGAATCGCACGCTGATCTTACCAGTCATGACACACCTGAAAAGAGTGTTCTAAATGACGAATTACGGCACGCTATAAATCAAGCAGTCAAGCATTTGCCGCTTGCATTGAGGAGTTCGTTATTATTAAGGGAGCAAGAAGGCCTGAGTTATGAACAAATTGCAGAGATCGTAGGCTGCCGAATAGGCACGGTTCGATCAAGAATATCCAGAGCACGAGACTATGTCGTGAAAGCCACTGAATACTTATATCAGGCTTAAGCTGTGAAAGGTGAGATACTGTGTGTACAGATCTGTTCGATTGTGAGAATATATTTAATGAAGCTAATGACTCGTGCTGCTAACTAAGCATTAAGAGGCATTAACAAGAATTCAAAAACAATAGAGATTAAAATGGTAGCTTCCAGACGAGAACATCTTTTGAATACGGCATTAAGCTTGTTCAATCAATATGGCTTTCATGCGACCGGTATCGATAAAATACAAGCTGAATCAGGTGTGTCAAAAACTACCCTATATAAGTACTTCAAATCCAAAGATGAATTGATTAAAGCAGTGTTGGAGCTACGCCATGAACAGTTTGGACAGTGGTTTGAAAGCAGGGTGAATGAAATTGCTAAGGCTGAGTATGTGGATGTACCTGATGGGCACTTAAAAGCAGTGTTTGATACCTTATCTGAATGGTTCCATTCGGATACTTTTTTTGGTTGTAATTTTATCAATGCTACGGCTGAATACTCCGATATTACTCACCCAATACATCGTTATTCGTCTGAACATAAATTGGGATTATCTAGGTTTATACAAAGTTTACTTCATGATGTTCCTGGTGTTGAAAGAGAAGAGCTATCTTTAGAGATACTGCTACTTATTGAGGGTGCGATTGTCTGTGCTCACACCAGTGGCTTGAAGGAGTCAGCAGAAAGGGCAAAACGAATGATGGGCTTTATGGTCGCCAGTCATAGAACGCTTGGTTGATTGGCTCGTGACAATATAATTTCAGTCAAATTGAATAAAGTTGAAATGCGGATTTTGATCAAGGGCACGCATCGTTGAAATACTCATAAGGGTGATGAATTCAAATTTTTTATCGGCCATTAAAAGCTTAACACATTCATCACGTTGACCATTCAAAACCGTGTCTTGAGCAATACCGATTATTTCATCACCCGTTTTAAGTTTAAGTACTACTTTAAGTTGGTACATACAGGCAATTTCTATAAAATCATGTTTGTCACAAGCAAGCATTTTCGTTTTCCTGTATTACAAATTTTTCTAATATTAGAAAAAGCATCTGAAACATTAGGCCAATTGCATTTATTGTTTGAAAGTATGCAATATTAGTCATGATGCTCTTGGCATAATGACCTTAGGTATTAAAACGTATTATCCAATAATACTTGGCTTAAAGGTAGTTGTCCGCCCCTCTCGTGAGCTGTTTGGGCAGCCTTGCCCATCACGATAATCATCCCGACTATATGATCTTCGGGTAATTTAATGATATCCGCAACGGCGTCATGATCAAAGCCAATCATTGGGCAAGTATCGTAGTTTAACGCTTTGGTACCGAGCATTAAAGTTTGTGCTGCCAATCCACAAGAACGCATACATTCGTCTCTTTGCATTTGAGGTTTATCTCGGTAAAAATCTTGCAACATCGGTACTAAGACATTTTGTGTATTCTCGTCGGTATTAGCCCAATATCGTTCGGGTCTATCGTTACATGCTTGGGTATTAGCGCAGAGTACGATTAATTCTGAAGCATCTTCAATCTGCTGTTGCCCCAAGCCACTTCTTTTATTTTCTGTTTTAGATGAGTTTCTTTTACGCGGATAAAGCGCCAGTGTTGAATATTGTATGACGTGGGGAAGAGCAAAACAGACTCCATAATTTGAATAAAGTCAGTTTCAGGAATTTTCGCCTGACGATCAAAATGTTTGATCGCACGACGTTCTTTAATTGCTGTAAAAAGTTCCATAGTAAATTCCTTTAACAAGTAAGTGTTCTAAAATCTGCCTTTAAATAAGGCAAGATCATGATTTAAGGTGACCACTAGCTTAAAAAGTTTCTAAATGAATGATAATGACCTGTTATAGAAAATGATTGTTGAGCTTAAGTAAACAGTTGAAGTTGTAGTAGTAAGTTATCGCTCCCAATAGGGTTCGTCGGCCCCTAGATAATCAATGGCATAGTCTAGAAACGCCCTTACTTTTGCAGGCATGTACTGCCGCTCTATAAATACAGCATAGAGACTTTGTTCCATCATCTTATATTCCTCAAATAACGGGATAAGTCTGCCAGCATTTATTTCTTTGTTGGCAACAAAGGTGGGAAGTCTACCAATACCAATGCCTTGTAATAAAGCTTCTTGTAGCGCCTCACTATTATTAACCTGATAATTACCGCTTATTTCAATAGCTTCAGAGAGTCCTTTTTGGCTAAATGTCTATTTTTTCAAGTCACGCGAGTAAGAGTATAATATGCAATTATGTTGCTTTAGATCTGCTAATTTTTTTAGGTAACCTTGTCGTTCAAGGTATTCCGGTGAAGCGCATAATACGCTACGCAAAGGTGCAAGCTTGCGAGCGATCAAGCTAGAGTCTGCTAAGTTACCTGCACGAATAGCAATATCAAATCCTGAGCCCACCAGGTCAACGACATCATCACACATCACCATATCTATACTTATTTTAGGGTAACGCGCCAAAAAGGCAGGAATTAATGGCGCGATGTGTAAGCGGCTAAAAGATATTGGCGTATTGATTCGTAAACGACCTTTAGGCTCGCCTTGTAACTGTGCGACGGCATTTTCAGCGTCTTTCCCTGCACTGTTAGCGATCGCCGCATGTTAAAAAAATGCTCACCCGCTTCTGTTAAGCTGATTTTACGAGTAGTGCGATGTAATAATTTTACGCCAAGGTTTTGCTCAAGTTAGTTAATGCGTTTACTCACTGCTGACTTTGATATACCGAGTAGTTTTATGGCAGGGGAGAAACCACCACTTTCAACAACCGCGACAAAAACAGGGATTGTGCTAAACCCGTCCATACTCACCTTTATATAGTTAGTCGATAATCATTAACTTAAGCTTTATCGTCTACTTTTACTCAACAGTGATTATCTTGAAGAGGGTATTATCTGTCAAATATAAGTTAGTTATGATGTGCTTCTAGGTATTTAACAATGCACATGGGTCTGAATATATTTATTTGAAAAGAAAGTAACTTAATAAACGTGGAGTTTATATGTTGGCGTTCATGTTAAAAAAGGTACGTAATGGAATTAATTATGAAAATTAGTGGTAAACAGCTATAACAAGGTAGCCATTTTCATGTCCATGCCTTGATGCTTATTATTATGGTATTGGTGGCAGGATTGTCCTGTCGCCGGTCTGATCACCGACGCGTTAGCGCCTGAACAAATAATGTTCGTGCGCTTTCTGTTTGACGCTTTATTATTTGCACGATTTGTTTTTCTAAAAAATGGCTGGCATATCCCTAAAATAGATCGATTGCTTGCTTATGCACTCATCAGTATTCCTTTAGTCGTTTTTTTTAGTGTATGTTTGCTTGATCAAATTATTTGGCAAAGTATTGAAATCAAGATGTATTTAGGACTCATATATTTATCGATTTTCACCACGCTTGGTAGTTTTTTTGTACTGCAATATTCTACTGTAAAACTCGGTGCCACCAAGGTGTCTGCTTACGGCTTTCTGATCCCCGTTTTCGTGATTATACTGAGTGTAGGGATTGGCCTTGAAGCATTTGATTGGATGACCTTACCGGGTATGGGCTTAGTATTATTATCAATGTTTCTAATTCAGAAAGCTTAAAATACTTAAAAATTAGCCGGATAAATTTTTAAGATGGAAAGCCTAAGTATTTTAGATACTTGATAGTAGACATCGCTAGCATTTAGTGGTGTAGTTTTCGAAAACGGTAATATGAACCAATATCTTGAAATCCCAAGGCTTCTGACAAGTCATCATGATTTATAGTGCTTGGGGTATTGTCTTTAAGTTTGTTTAAACGAGCAGCTTTCACTAGTACTGTAAAGCTTGTCCCTTCGATTTTAAGTTTTCTATATAGTGTTGAACGACTAACATGCAGCTTTTTACACGCTTTTCCAATTTGACAAAATTGCGCGAGGTCTTCATACAACAAATTATTAACGGCTTCTAAAATAGATCGTTTGTTGGTTTGAGAGAGTTGTATTTTAAGCGCCATAGCGTGTTGCGCTAGAATGCCTTTGAGATAAGGGTTGGCTTGTTTAATTGTTTGGTTAAAGGCCTCTTTCGATAAATAAAGGCAATTCTCAGTTTGATTGAATAATGTCACTTTACCAAATAATTCGATGTATTTTTCTTGTTGTTTAGGTGCAGGCCTTTCTAGAGATACAGCAAGAGGATTAATGCCTTCGATAGAAAGTGCTCGGCTCCATGACAGCATGGCAGCCATACTCCTGTCGATTGCTATGACGGGGTATTGTGATGAGGTAAATCGAACGACAAGTTTTACTTGATTCTCTTCTTCTATCTTATGCCAATGCTCTGATGGGTTGAGTAGGGATATATTTTGACTAAAAACAGAAAAAGCTTCTGCAAGGGTATTGCATTGTGACAGCCAGTTGGCCAAAACACCTTTAGAGTGAAGGTTGACGTTTGCACCTATCGTTAGTCCTATTTCGCAATCATTGCTATTAGCGTCTGCATGTTGCCAAAGTAATATAAGTAATGCTTCGGGTAATCGATTCGCTTGGATTGGTTTGTTGTTTTTCCAAGCTGCATACAGTGTCGTAAAATCGGTGCCAAATTCAGTTAAGTATTTTGAGTTAATACACTCTCTTTCGATCAGCTCGTTTGCTAGGTCGATGACTGCGATCGCAGAAACAGTTTGTTTAGTTTCGTTTAAATTTACTGACATGCAATTGTTCCGATCAAGTTGAAACTAAATACCACTACCTTGAAACCAAATGTTAGAGGTGAACAGTATGTGTGCGTTTATAGTGTAAACCACCATTAGTTTCATAGTAAGGCATAAATCGGCATGGCATTAATAGATCATACAAACCAACAAATTACGACAGAACATCAACTAAGAAAAATAATTTCTGCTTACCCTAAAATACTAGATAAACGAATTCAGCCAAAATTAGATCACTATTGTTTAGAGTTAATTTCGTTATCAACATTTATTATTTCAGCTTATAGCCAGTCAGCTATTCCTATGACGCCATTGGCTAAGAAAAATGTGGTCATTATCGACAGTCATACTATTGAAATCTCTGTTGAATATCTAATGAATGAGAAGTGTCATGTCAGTTTGTATTTTTTAGTCCCCGGCGTCGGTCACGGTTTAAGAGTGAATGGGCAAATACAGCATCAAGGCTCGCAAGTAGTTTTAAAAATAAAATCTGTTTACCTGCATTGTGCTAGAGCAGTCGCTAGATCAGAGTTTTGGCGCAATTCTGAAAAAACACTTCAGTTTAAAAACAGTCAACCAATCTCATCAGAACAGTTTCTTTCAGTCAGCCCGTACCTATTGATGAAAACGATGAACGAAATAGGTGAAACTGAGTTGTCACCTAGAGGGGATCAGGCTGGTTTTGTTCACTTTATCGATGAAAAACGTTTATTTATACCTGAGCGACCAGGGAACAAAGTAGCTGTTAGTTTGAGAAATATGTTAAAAAATAAAAAAGTTGAATTACTCTTATTTATACCGGGAACTGATTGCGTAATGCACGTTGATGGTGATGCAATTATAACTAAGGATGATCAGTTACTCGATGCCTGTGTTGTAAAAAATAAGCGTCCAAAGTTGGGTGTAATGCTGGATCATTGTCGTTTTTCCATAAAACAAAGTAATGCCATTCAAAAAGCGCAACTTTGGTTAGATACAAATCAGGTAAATCCTGATTGTTTAACGCGGTTTTCAAAAGCATTGTCAGCGCATATGAATGGTGAGGGTTTAATAGGTAAAGTAACGACGCCTTTTATTGATGCAGCGGTAAAAAATGATATGAAGCATTTATATTAATTAGTGACCAATCAATACCTCGATATTTTTTATTACAGGTTTAGTTTTGGTACTTATTTTCTATAACTAATCGGTTTTATTATGTAGCGCATCTAAAATTTCTTGATCAATCATGAATACTTTTTTATGTATTGAGTAAGCGAGTTCAAAATTTGTAAGAAATCGAATAGGAGCGGAGTGGTTTTCACCTTTTTTTTAACGTAGACATAAAGAAATAATATCTATTCTTAAAGAGCGTTCAATTGAAAGGTACGATTATTAGAGTCGCTTTTTAGAGCCTATAAATATAACGAGTATTAATGAAATCGTCAGCTGTTTAGCATGCAACTGCAGATTTAAGTTATACAATTTTACAATTTTATCGTTTTATTATGCATAATTTAGTCTCTGAGAAGAGACAATATGCGAAATATAGACTAACTTATTATAAGGAATGAAACCTAGATTATATATTTAATATAAGCAGATAAATGCAGGAGCTTTAGATCGATATGATACCCCATTCTGAGCGAAATTTTTATGCCGACCATTTAGTCGAAATAAATAAAACAAACCCTGTTATTACTACGCAAGATATCTGTAATAGTCTAGGGGCCATAGTTATAACTGAAGGGACTAATATCACTGAAGACGTGGCAAATAAAATTGCAAAATTCAAGTTAGATATACCTATTGAACTTCAGGTGAATTTGGCGGTTAGAATTTCACCGAATGAATTGTTTAATGATATTAATGCGTTACAAACCAAAGTGTTTGGCTCGTCTAATACGTTCACCGCAACCAAGGAGCTGATTAAGCAGTGTGGTTTACTCAATGCTTTTCCTTTAGTTTCTCAAAAACTTACTGTATTTGAAGAACGGATGCCGCTTAAGTATTCAGATACTCAAAGCGTAGCGGGCTTTGCTGTTTTAATCGCGTTAAATCTTGGCATGAGAGCTGAGTCAGTTGAAATTATTTTTGCAACGGCGCAAATGCATGATACTGGCTTTCTAAACATAAATCCTGATGCTGCTTTAAATATTGAGACTTTTTCGGAAGATGAAAGAAGAGCTCTTTATAAAAAGCAGCTTATTCTAGGCAAAGATTTTTTAGATCAAGTACCATATTTACCGAAAGCTGTTGGTGCTTCAGTGTTAGCGCATCAAGAGCGCAAAGATGGCTCAGGTTGGCCTGAAGGTATTATCGGTGATCAAAATACTTTTGAAAGCCAAGTAGTTGGCTTAGCTGTTTTACTTCACGAGTCTTATTCTCGAAACCTAAGCCCCAAAGGCTATGATCGTTCTTATTTAATTCCTGTGGTTGAAGTTCAAAGTGAAAGTTTTAATATTGAGGTGTATCACGCCGCTGTTGAAATGTTGAGGCAGGGGGCGCATAAAACATCTCAAGTGATAGCTTATGAGTTTATGCCTTCTTTAGCGAATTATCTGATAGTGCTTCAAAGAACGTTGATGCATTGGTTTGAATTAGCTAAAAGTTGTTTAATGGATATGAATGCCGTGTCGAACACTGCAATAGATGGGCGTTCATTAATGATAGTATCAAGTTTAGAACAGCTTTATAACAACTCAGGCATTTGGGAGCAAGGCATCAGTACTTGGTTGTCTGATATAGCGGTTAATATGAGGCCAGAAGATTGTAAAGAAGTTGAATTGGTTGCTGTGATGTTCAATTCAATCCTTGAAAAGCTCAAGTGCTTACAGTGGTCGTTACGTGAAAAGGCGAAAAGCTTAGGTGGCAAATGGGTTTCACGTTGTGATGAGTTAGCGGTTTTATTATATAGTCTGCCGAGCGATCATTTTGAAGCTTTGGATAAGTTTGATTGTTTCGAAAGTTAAAGTTACCTACTTGTTTTTAATCTTTGTGCTGTTTCAATTGTTGCGCGAATAAGGGTGTCGGTGTTACCACTTTCAAATGCGCTGTGTCCTGCATCACGAACGATATGAAGCCGTGCTTCGAGCCAGTTATTTTTTAGTTCAAATGCATTATCTAAAGGGCAAACCACATCATATCGACCATGAACAATTACACCAGGGATATGAGAAATTTTATGCATATTATTAATGATTTGGTTCTCATCAATAAAACTTTTATTTATAAAATAGTGGCACTCAATGCGAGCCATTGCTAATGCGGTGTGAGGTTGCGTAAAGTGGTCTTTGATTGCTTTATTTGGCTTTAGAGTCGAGCAAGCACCTTCCCAGCCTGACCAAGCCTTGGCGGCAGCCATTCGTTTTAATTCATTTTCTGATGTTAATAAATCATAGTATGCCGATATAAAATCGTTTTGTTGATTGGCCGGTATTAGCTTTGTATAGTGCTGCCATTCATCAGGAAATAAACGGCTAGCCCCTTCTTGATAAAACCAATACAGATCTCGCTCTCGGCATAAAAATATACCCCGTAAAATTAGTTCTAATACTTTTTCTGGGTATGCTTGCGCATAAAGTAAGCTCAGTGTTGATCCCCATGACCCTCCGAATAAAACCCAAGCATTAATATTTAGGTGGTGTCTAATTTTCTCAATATCTTCGATTAAATGTGGGGTTGTATTGTCTTTTAATTCTGCGTGAGGTGTACTTTTACCTGCGCCACGCTGGTCAAAGGTAATAATTCTATATAGCTCGGGATCAAAAAAACAGCGTGATTGATGATCGCAGCCACCACCCGGTCCACCATGCATGAATAAAACTGGAATACCTTGAGGATTTCCTGACTCTTCAATATTGAGTGTATGTAATTCACTTACAGCAAGTTGATGCGATTGATAGGTTTTAATTTCTGGATATAGAGTGAACATCGTCAATCGCCTGAACAGTTTGATATTAATTATAGTATTCAACTTGAGGCAATATATAGCAAGATTTTTGATAGCTTGAAAGGGACTTTTTTATAAAAATATTTAAAAGTACATAACTAATTTTGATAAAAAGTTATGTACTTTGATAGTAATTTAAAAATATTATTGGATTATAAAATTAACTTTTTGCTTGAGACTTCGCCTGTCGTTTCAGTTCAAGCAAGGCTGTACCCATATCACTAGACGTAACAGCGCTTTCTAACTCTTCAAACTCTTCAATAATAAACTGACCTAAAATATCTAAGTCAGGTAAGAAGTCTGAAGCGCCTATAATGCCAAAATCAAGCTTTCCATTATAGGAGAACATAGTGACGTTGAGTCTATGTCCAGGGCCTAGTGTACTAACTGGATACCAACCATCTAATTGTGCACCTTCTAGATAAAGCGGTTTTTTTGGGCCGGGTACATTAGAAACAATGGTGTGTGATAATGCAGGCAATGCTTTAGAAGCATTAACACTATCCATTAATTGCGCTATTCCGTTAGTGACCAGTGAATACGCTTGGATACTTTGAGCAGGAGAGTCATCAATTTGATTTCGAACAGCTTGAAGAGAAGTACCGATCTCTCTAAGCCGAATGATAGGATCATCTGTCATTGGCGATAATGTTGTAGCGACTAATCCAATTTGATTGCCGCCAACTTTCGCGTCTTCCTTTCTTAAACTAACCGGCATTGTAATGGTTAGTGTTGCATCTAGTGGATGGCCAATATGTTCAAGGTAACGATGAAGTGCGCCATCTAAGCATGCTAGAGCAATATGATTTATGGTACTTCTTGAGACCTTACGTAAATGGTTTACGCGATCCATTGGCAAATATGTTGTTGTGAAAGTGCGCTTAGAGGTTACATTGCCAGTTAGAGGTGTCGGTGCAGCGGTAAAAGGTAATGAAATAGCATTTTTAGTCAGGCCAGCTGCTTCTAGGCATAATTGAGTAGAGATGCGTGATAGTCCGTAAACACCTTTGGCATTGCTCGTAGCTGTCGCCAATAATTTATCAAGTAAGGTTGGTTTTTTTCGACCTGATTTTCGATTATATAGATTGTCAGTCATTGCAAAAAATGGAGGTAGTCCTTTTTTTGACACTTCTGAAGACAATGTTCGTTCCATGATTTTTCCAGCAGAAATGCCATCAAGCACACTGTGATGAAAACTGAAATACATAGCAAATTGGTTAGTATTAAGGCCGTCTATAAAAAAACATCGCCATAAAGGTTTAGACTTATCTAATCTTGGTTCATGCAGTTCAGAGACAAGCTTATTTAACTCTTCTTGCGTACCTTCTTTTAAAGTTAAAAAGAACACATGTTCTTTTGCTTTAAAAGAAGGTGATTCTTCCCAGTAAGGTGCTAATGGGTTTTTTGCGTTGAGTATCAAATTATATGGGGCGCATGCAGTGTCTGTATTTACCCATTGGTCATAGATTTTTTTTACAAAGTTTTTTGCAGCCCGTGTTGGCTTTATATACGTTTGTAAACCTGCAATATGTTTAGGGCTTTCATTAGTCTCAGTAATTAGAAATCCGTTATCCACAACTGTGAGCGGTCGTTTAGTCGCCATTTTCAATACTTCCTGTGCTGCAAGTTAAGTCACCATATTTATCCATGGCACATGGTGTCAGATCCCTTTTTGAAAGTCGAACTTCTATTAAAGAAAAGT
>JBLHVH010000110.1:0-10675 GCA_047628385.1 Oleiphilaceae bacterium | reverse complement strand
GAATAAAATAATTATCACTTCCACTTTGCCCAAGGATCTGAACTTGGTTTTGCGTCACTATCTGTAGAAGTTGTCGGCGATTCATACGCATCTTGTGAGCCTTCAGAACTTCTATTATTAGTATAAGGTGTCGGTTTACTCGACCGAGATTGATAACCACCCTCTTTATGTCTATCATTATTTCTTTCCGCATTTCTTTCAGCGGCTTTTCTCTCGCGTTTTTCACGTAAGCGCTCAGCATCTTCCATGCTCAGTTCAGCCGGCTCCCTAGGTGTTTGATCCTCTGGAACAATGCGATCTCTGGGTGGCAATGCAAACTGTTCTGAAGATGCTCGAGGTAAATTCTTAAACTCATATAAATAGAAAACTTCAACTTTTTGACGTGCCCATTCCGTTTTTTTAAGAAACTTCACACTAGATTCTACGCTTGGATTAGTCTTAAAACAGTTGATATTCAAATAGGCAAAGAGAATTCTAAACCCATAATGATCAACTAATTGAATTAGCATGTTTTTTAAGCTCAGTCCATGCAAAGGGTTGTTTTGGTAATTGATTTCGTCATTCATGGAAATATCCAATGCAGTAAATAAAGATTCATTATTATACCTGTCACGGAGCATTCAGAAAATAGCCACATAGAATAACTTTTAGCATTAATAGCGCACTATGACTTCTAGTGTTCATTACCGGCATAAATCCACATAGGCGTCGTATTACCCGCACGTTCAAACCCTAATGCTTTATAGAATTCAATTGCATCACCATCCGCTGTGAGCATTTGCTGATGAAAGTCTCCGTAAATACTCTGCATCGCAGCCATCATTTTTCTACCCACGTTATTCCCTTGATAAGATGGGTGTACCAGCATATGAGGGTAATAGACAACAAGATGCCCGTCCGATATCGCATTACCGAGCCCAACCAGCACTCCATTAATACGAGCAGTCACAAGTGTATGTGAGCTCTGAAGAGCTGGCATTAATTTTTCTGGTTTTTCAGCTGATGACCATGCATTTGATTTATACAAGTCGATTACTTCAGCCTCTTTAATTTTCCCGTTAATTTCGACTTCAACTTTAACTTCCATTCTAAGTTTCCTAAGTTTTCAACATTTGTCTTTTGTGTTTTTAAACAACAACGGTCTTTAGTTTTATCATCTCATAAAAAACCTTATCAGCGAACTATACAAAATATACTATAATTAAAAGTAACTTTAAATATATGAGAATGACTAATGCTTAGAGGATTATTGCCCGCCCTATTTTTGTCATTTTTCCCTATTTTATCACTTGGGCAAACCTTTGATATCGTTGGGGATGATGACTACCCTCCGTTCACTTACTACGATAAAGATTCTCAATTAAAGGGCATTGATATTGAACTATTTAAAGAAGTGGCTAACAGACTAGATATACAAATCAATATAAAACTAGTCCCTTGGAAGCGTCTATTAAAAATGACAAAAGAAGGTGACATAGTTGGTAGCTTTGCCTTATTCAAAACACCTGAAAGAGAGGGCTTTTCGCTCTTCACTTACCCTATCCATTACAGTACTTTTAAATTATTTACGACCAAGAATCATGCCTTAAGCTACACCAATATAAAAGACCTTTACGGCAAGCGCATCGGCATTGAGGCTGGGTTTGTGATTAATGATGAGTTCGATCAAGCTAGCGCCCGTGGTGATATCACTCTGATCCAAGTATTCAGTTTTGATGATGCTTTTAGGCGATTACTAAAAAACGGAATTGATGCATTTGTTGGAAATGACCTCGTTGTGCACTATAAATTAAAGCATAAATATACAACAGCCAAAAACATACCCAACATCATCGCTCTCCCTAAACCCTTAAAACAAGAGAGAGGTGCATACTTTGTTTTATCAAAAGAATTCCCTTTAAACGATAAGCTTTTATGGAAAACGCGATTCACTGATACTTTAAAAGCGATGGAAGAAGATGGCACACGCCAGCGTATCTTTGAAAAATATAAAGATTAAGGATCATTATATCACTCAGACTTTTATATCAGTTTATTTACCTAACTTCCGTTATTTTTGATCACTATTTAGTCAAATCAGCTACAACGAATAGCATTAGTCGAAAATACACAAAATCATAGACAAGATTATAAACGTGCGCCAACGCACAAAAAACGATATTTTTGTGACACAAGTCACACTATTTCAATGTTAAGCCTAGGCGTAAGCCCTATGGACGATCAAATTAAGCCCCCCTACCCCCTAATATAGCTTCATCAGGACGAAATGTGTTGAGCAAAGAACTTCAGGCCTTTTTGTTCAGTATTATTTAAGTCTTGATAAAGTTATAGAAAGTTTTTCCAATCTGGGCCTCCCTACAAAGCCCAATTTGTGAACGCGATAATTTGATATTTTTCGGCATCAGATTATCGCTTTTTTTTGCCTAAAATTTGAGCCTACTCAATAACTCTTCGATAGGGCGGCAGAGAGTTAATAATCAGGTTGCCATAGCGCCGTGTAATTAAACGGTTATCCAGAATTGTAATTTGCCCGGTATCCTGCTCTGTTCTTATTAACCTTCCACACGCTTGAATCAATTTTAAACTGGCATCAGGTACTGACACCTCCATAAAAGGATTTCTCCCTTGAGACTCAAGCCATTCACTAATGCTTTCCTCTAAAGGGTCATTAGGTACTGAAAAGGGAATTTTCGCGATAATGACATGTGTTAGATAGTTACCTGGTAAATCGACACCTTCTGATAAGGAAGCCAGCCCAAAAAGGAAGCTTCGTTCGCCAGCATCAATCTTGGATTTATGTTTTTTTATTAGCTCTTGTTTACTGAAATCATCTTGGGTCATGATATCTTCGCGCAGCGATTGGTCCACTTGAAAGTAGACATCATTCATTTGTCGGCGCGAACTAAACAAGACTAAGACCGCTTTATGTTCTCCAATCCACCTCACTAAATTAGATGAAATTTCTTGCGTGTGTGCTTCGGGCTCGCCCGCTGACGCCTTCATATTGGGTATTAACAGATTGGCAACATTATAAAAATCAAAGGGACTTTCGACCTTATGATAAACGCTTTCTTTTGGCAAACCGGCTTTTTGGCTTAATCGATCAAAGGTCCCTAATGCGGTTAAGGTTGCCGACGTTAATATCGCGCCATAACATTTTTTCCATAGCTCTTCATGTAACACACCACCTGCACTCAACGGACTGCCAAAAAGCGAAATATCGGCTTGATTTTCGTATTCTCGATACACTAACCAACGCGCATTGGGTACGCCACCTTCCTTTTGCTCTTTTCCATAAAACATCCACAAAGCATGAAGATTTTCAGCGCGATTACACAAACTCCCAAAGACAGGAAACCATTGTTCACCCTCTTCACGCGACAAACCACAGTCTGACTTTTCATCAACAGCTTTTGTAACTTCAGAACGGATATCATCTAATAAACGACAAAGGCTCGCGAACATCACTTTCAATTCACCCGCCATTTCCAACAATGCGTCGGGTATAATGGCCTGTTTAAAACGATAACGCCTGGCCCCGTTCGATTCTTCCTGATCCCAGTCAATCGTTTCAATTAAGAAATCATAAGTACGCGTTAACCATTCATGCAACTTAGTCGAAACCTCAGAAATGTCTGCAATATGACGCCCCAAATAATTCCCCTGACCAAGGTAAGGCGAAAATTCAACCATCACCTTACTCATTGACTTCAACCATGTGTCGGCACTTTTTAAACCGCCATTCACGGTAAAATGATTTAATGCTTTATCGGCGAGATGGTGCGCCTCATCTAAAACAAGAATCGACGACTCAGGGGCGGGTAATAAGACCCCACCACCTAAGGCTAGATCTGAGAGCAAAAGGTCATGGTTTACGACAATGACATCGGCGTCGTCCCAGGTTTTACGTGTTTCATAATAAGGACAAGAATTAAAGTAACTACATCTTCGTTTTGAACATTGTTGATTATCAGTAGAGAGTGAGCGCCAAACATCATTGTCAATTACACTTTCCCAAGTATCTCTATCGCCATCCCATTTTCCGGAAGCATAGCTAGAAAGAAAGACTTCTAGTTCCGACTTATCAACCGTGTGGTTATCGCCTTGCATCATAAACAAGGGTAATGCACTTTGTTCGCTCCCAGTATTTTCAAGCTGTTGATCTAGCTTACTCAAACAAACATAACGCCCACGGCCCTTGGCCAAGGTGTAGTTAAACTTTAGTCCTGAATATTTTGCCAATTCAGGTAAATCTTTACTCATTACCTGCTCTTGCAGCGCCGTTGTTGCGGTAGAAATAATAACCGTGCGGCCTTCTTCTAATGCCAAAGGTAAAACGGAAATAGAATAAGCTAATGTTTTACCTGTTCCAGTACCTGCTTCTATGACACATACTGCAGGTGGACTCTTACGTAAACCTTGATCATTCTCTTCAATAGAGCCTAAATATTTCGCAATTTCAGCGATCATCACCCGTTGACCAAAGCGAGGCCTAAAGCCTTCACGGCCAGTAAATTTACGGTAGCTTGTTTGTATTAATTTTTTTTGGCTTTCTGTGAGCATAAAGAAGACGTTCAATCGGTGTTTAATTTGGATCTATCTACGAGCTAATTTCATAGTTTCAGGTATTGATTCACTAAAGCAATCAATACCTGCACTCTCGTAGCATAAAGATGTTCATCATACCCCAAGTGAAAGGCAATTTATTTACTTCAATTAAAATTAAATAAGAGTACTCTAAAAGCAATCCAAAAAAACAAATAACAACAACTCGGACAACACTATGACAGCGCAAGTTCCTTTACTTATTAACGGTCAGTTCATTCAAAGTGAGAGCACTGAAACGCTTCCTGTTTTGAACCCTGCCACGCAAGCCATTCTTGCTGAAGTACCCTTGGCAACAGCGCAAGAAATTGAAATTGCTGTAGCAGGCGCTAAAGCCGCATTTAAATTATGGCGAAATACCCCTGTGACGGAACGTGCCCGCTTAATGCTGCGCTATCAGCACCTACTAAAAACGCACCAAATAGATATTGCAAAAATATTAGCCGAAGACACTGGAAAGAACCTTGAAGATGCGATGGGTGACGTATGGCGTGGTATCGAAGTTGTTGAACATGCCTGTAATATTCCCTCTTTATTAATGGGCGAAACTGTTGAAAATGTCGCGAGGGGTGTCGACACCTACAGTATCACTCAACCCTTAGGGGTGACTTTGGGGATTACGCCATTTAATTTCCCAGCGATGATTCCACTTTGGATGTTTCCACTGGCAACTGCTTGTGGCAATGCCATGATACTCAAGCCTTCTGAACAAGTTCCCTTAGCCACTGTTCGCTTATTAGAGCTATTTCAAGAAGCAGGCGCTCCGGCAGGCTTAGTACAACTCATTCATGGTAGCAAAGCACAAGTAAACCAGCTATTAACGCACCCAGATATTATCGCGACATCCTTTGTCGGTTCAGTACCCGTTGCAAAGCATGTGTATCAAACCGCGACACAGCAATTTAAACGCGCACAATGTTTTGCCGGTGCAAAAAACCACCTGGTTGTAATGCCTGATGCAGATAAAGACACGGTCATGAACGCGCTAGTCGGTGCAACGGTAGGTGCTGCAGGACAACGCTGTATGGCCATTAGTGTCATCGTATTTGTGGGTAGCACAATTGAATGGGCGAATGAATTAGCAGAACGTTTATCAAACGTTAAGCCTAATGTATGGGATCATCCCGATGCTGCATTTGGCCCTCTTATCAACAAAACGGCAGTGTCACGCGTTAATGCACTGATCCAAAGTGGTATTGATCAGGGTGCTAATTGCTTAGTCGACGGTCGTGGCATTAAAGTTGAAGGGTATCCCGACGGTAATTGGGTTGGCCCGACACTATTTACAGAGGTCTCCACGGACATGGATATATACATTGAGGAAATTTTTGGCCCTGTCGTATCGTGCCTTCACGTAAATTCCCTCGATGAAGCGCTCGCACTCGTAAATTCAAATCCTTATGGCAACGGTACATCAATTTTCACCACGTCTGGTGTGCATGCACGTAAGTATCAACATGAGGTTGAAGTGGGTCAAGTGGGTATTAACATCCCTATTCCAGTCCCACTGCCTTTCTTTTCATTTACCGGCTGGAAAGGGTCTTTCATGGGCGACCTTCATGCTTATGGTAAACAGGCTGTACGTTTTTATACGGAAACAAAAACCATCACGACCAGCTGGAAAGAGCCTTCTACCCATGCTCCGAACATGTCTATTTCTTTAAAGTAAAAAACAGATTAAACAGTATTAAGACCAGCCATTGAGAATGAAATGAATTACGATTTAACTGACGATCAATATGCCTTTCAGCAAACTGCCCAAAAGTTTGCAAAGCAGGAACTATCCCCTTTTGCAAAAGAGTGGGATGAGCTTCAAACATTCCCAAAGAATGCCTTTATCGAAGCCGGTAAACTAGGTTTTATGGCTATGTATGTGCCTGAAATACATCATGGCATTGGTTTAAGCCGCTTAGACAGCACTATTATCATGGAAGAACTCGCAAGTGAATGCACGTCAACAGCCGCATTCATTAGTATTCATAACATGGCCTTTAATATGTTCGCACGTTATGGGCAAGCAAACGTTAAAAATACTTGGTGTGCTGATTTAGCCTTAGGTAAGAAGTTAGTCAGCTATTGTTTAACCGAGCCCGGTGCGGGCTCTGATGCCGCGTCACTTACCACCAAAGCAGAAAGACATCATGACCACTATTTATTAAATGGCACCAAAGTATTTATTTCAGGTGCTGGGGAGACTGATTTATTAATTGTCATGGCGCGCACCTCTCCTCATGGTGCCAGAGGCATTAGCTGTTTTGCAGTACCCGCTGACACGACAGGTATCTCTTTTGGCAAGAAAGAACAAAAACTTGGTTGGAATAACCAGCCAACAGCATCCATAAATTTTGACAATGTGCGCATTCCTCTCGACCACCGATTAGCAGAAGAAGGTCAAGGTTTTAAACTAGCGATGGAAGGCTTAGACGGTGGACGAATTAATATTGCTGCTTGCTCATTGGGTACCGCTAAAAAAAGCCTTGAATTAAGCATCAATTACGTTAAAGAACGCAAACAATTTGGCCAAGCGATTAGTGAATTTCAAGCGACACAATTTAAATTGGCTGATATGCTGACAGAGTTAACTGCAGCAAGACAAATGATCCGCTTAGCGGCTCATAAATTGGACCTCAATCATTCAGACAAAGCAACGTACTGTGCTATGGCAAAACGTTTTGCCACCGATACTTGTTTTCGAATCTGTGATGACGCGCTGCAACTACATGGAGGTTACGGGTATATCAAAGAATATCCACTTGAACGGTACTTTAGAGACACTCGCGTACATCGAATTTTGGAAGGTACGAATGAAATAATGCGCGTTATCATCGCTAAACAACTCTTAGCCGATCAAGAAATGAATCTGCTTGGTAATTAATTTTAAACAAAAAGTTATTCAAAAACATGCATGACTTACCACCAAGTTATTAATCAATATGTCACTTAAGGTAGTAAAAAATGACAGCAACAACGATTTCTACAACGAATAAAATTCAAGTTACGTTATTGGATCATACCGCTCAACTTACCATTAATAACCCGCCAGCTAACACTTGGGATTTGGAAAGTTTAACAGGCTTAAAAAAGGTAGTTGAGAAATTAAATACCATGCCAGAAATCATCGCTATCGTCATACATGGACAAGGCCAAAAATTCTTTTCCGCCGGCGCCGACCTCAATCAATTTGCCGAAGGTAATAAATCCAAAGCATCCGTCGTAGCGGACGCCTTTGGTGAAGCATTCGAAACACTGGCTAATTTTAATGGTATTACTATTGCGGCCATTAATGGTTACGCAATGGGTGGCGGCTTAGAATGCGCACTATCCTGCGATATGCGCATCATTGAGCAACAAGCACAAGTCGCCTTACCCGAAGCAACCGTTGGTCTACTTCCTTGCGCAGGCGGCACACAGCGATTGTCTTGGTTAATTGGTGAAGCTTGGGCGAGCAAAATGATTTTATTAGGCGAGCGAATGAATGCTGAAACAGCGGTTCAAACAGGTTTAGCGATTGAAGTCGTTGAAACCGGTCAAGCACTCGAGCACGCACTTGCTTTAACTAAAAAGATTAGCAAACAAAGCCCTGACGCAGTACGTGCCTGTAAACGTTTATTAAACAAAGCGAGAGAAAGTGCTATTCAGGCAGGCCTTGAGGCTGAGCGCAGCGAATTTGTCGATTTAATCGGCGAAAAGAACCAGCTTGAAGGGACTAATTCATTTTTAGAGAAGCGCAAGCCAACATGGTCTAACGACTAAAAAATTCATCACTTAGGTGTGTTGCGACACTTAAGTGATGGCGTGTTCATTCATAGCATGAACGCACATTTAAAATAAAGGGATGAGTACAATAATGAGTCAAGACCTCGTTCAAGAAAGCCTTGTTATCAGTGTATTACAAGCCAGTACTGGAAAAATCGGTATGTTTAAGCTCAATGCTGAAAAAACCTTAAATAGCTTAACATTGTCAATGGTTGAAGCCATGTCTGCTCAACTAAGCGACTGGGAAGAAGATGAAAATATAGCCGCCATTATTTTAATAGGCAGTGGCGACAAGGCGTTTTGTGCTGGCGGTGATGTTCAAGCACTTTATCAGTCGGCGATTGAAACACCCGGCGGCCCATGTGTACAAGGCGAAGCTTTTTTCAAAAGCGAATACCATTTAAATTATCAACTTCACACGTATTCAAAGCCAATTATCTGTTTCGGTAACGGCATTGTAATGGGCGGTGGTTTAGGTCTCATGGCTGGTGCCAGCCATCGTATCGCCACAGAATCTACGCGTATAGCGATGCCTGAAATAACCATTGGACTATTTCCTGATGTCGGTGGGACTTATTTTTTAAATCAAATGCCTTACAACTTTGGGGTATTTTTTGCTTTGACTGGCGCAAGCATCAATGCACGCGATGCGCTTTATACCCGATTAGCAGACCATGTTATTGCGTGGGAGACACACACAGTACTACTCAAAAACCTTCAAAAAGTAGATTGGGAAACGTCTGACATACAAAGAAACCATCATATTATTGATGAACAAATTGAAACTCTCGCTTTAGATACAAAAACATTACATGCGATGATGGAATCTGAAATTCAAATTCATCACAAGTTGTTAGAAACCATTTGTCTAAAGACTTCTTTAGCTGAAGTAATACTTGAAATTAGTAAGTTCGATGAAGACAACCAATGGTTTAACAAAGCCAAGTCAGCAATTACAAAGGGTTCACCGCTTTCATCTGTTTTAATTTATGAGCAGCTGAGGCGTCACCGTTATTCAAACCTTGAAACGGTTTTTCTATCCGAATTTCTATTAGCAACCAATATTATTCGATATCCCGAATTTGCTGAAGGGGTTCGCGCCCTTCTCATTGACAAAGATAAATCACCAAAATGGAAGTTCAAGCACTTTAGTGATATACCCTGTCACGTATTGGAGCATTTTTTTACGGCTCCGTGGGACTCAAACCCGTTGAAACTAGATCTAAAGGGTTAATCACGAAAGCTAAATATATAACAACAAAAGGATGGCTGACATGACTACGATTGCATTTATTGGGCTCGGTAATATGGGCGCGCCCATGGCATTAAACCTCCTAAAAGCAGGCCATACAGTCTGTGTTTTTGACCTAGTGCCTGAAGCGCTTAACAAATTGGCCAAAGAAGGCGCCCGCGCCTGCGAATCAGCTAAGGATGCCTGCTCAAATGCTGAGGTTATTATCTCTATGCTACCTGCAGGTAAGCATGTAGCGGGTCTATATTTTGGCGCTGACGAAAACGAGGTAGGCTTACTCGAAAGTTTAAGTACTCAACCACTCATCATTGACTCGTCAACCATTGATGCTGAGACAGCTATCGCGGTTCATAAAGCCTGTAAGAAATTAGGTTTGGAGATGATTGATGCGCCAGTTTCAGGCGGCGTTGCGGCAGCTCAATCAGGTAAACTCACCTTTATGTGTGGCGGCTCTAAACAAGCATTCGAAAAAGCACACGCTGTTTTATCCGATATGGGGCTTAATATTTTTCATGCGGGTGAAAGTGGCTCAGGACAAGTTGCTAAAATGTGTAACAACATGCTTTTAGCGATTCATATGATCGGTAGTTCAGAAGCCTTAAAGCTCGGCACTAAGAATGGCTTAGACCCAAAGATACTTTCAAATATCATGCTAGCAAGCTCAGGGAGTAATTGGAGCCTTGAAAAATATAACCCCTTCCCTGGCGTCATGGAAAACAGCCCGGCATCAAACCAATATAAACCTGGATTTATGGTTGATTTGATGACAAAAGATCTTGGGCTTGCGATGGATAATGCCGCATCAACCAATAGTAATACGCCGCTTGGCCAACTCGCATTCGAGATGTATCAACAAAAACAAGACCAAGGCGATGGCCAAAAGGATTTCTCAAGTATTATTGAGCTATTAAATAACAAACTGGAGAGTTAACTAAAAGACTGTTTTGTATGTTTGGGGCAATGGAATGCCCCCAATATGAAACTGACCGGCTAACTTTGTTGGGGTTCGTATTACTCACCCCAAGCCCCTCCGTTTTATTTTGACTTAAAACTTAAAACTTA
>JBLHVH010000109.1:0-10704 GCA_047628385.1 Oleiphilaceae bacterium | reverse complement strand
ACTAACAATCAAAAATTGTTAGATGATCCTATGTATATGGGCGCTCGTCATCGTCGTATTGAACAAGATCAATATAATGATTTCTTAGATATATTTATCAACGAAGTCAAAGCTCGTTGGCCTGATGCGATGATTCAATTCGAAGATTTTGCTCAGCCGAATGCCATGCCATTACTGCAAACGTATCGAGATAAAGTGTGTTGTTTTAATGATGACATTCAAGGTACTGCTGCGGTTACGTTAGGGACTATCTTAGCCGCTTGTAAGTCGCGCGGTGACAAACTATCAAAGATGAAAATAGTTTTCGTAGGTGCTGGCTCAGCAGGGTGCGGTATTGCCGAAATGCTAATTAAACAAATGATGTTTGAAGGCTTGAGTGAAGCCCAATCACGTGGCAATGTATTTATGATTGATCGCTATGGCCTAGTAACTGAGGGCATGGAAGGTTTACGTGATTTCCAAGAAAAACTGGCCCAACCCAAGGCCAATATTAGCGAATGGACCTTTAGCGGCGATTATGCGTCTTTGCTTGATGCCGTTAATTGCGCTAAGCCTGATATTTTAATCGGTGTATCTGGGCAACCGGGGATTTTCACTGAGCAGGTGATCAAAGCAATGAGTCAAAATTGTCAGACGCCAATTATATTTCCACTGAGTAATCCTTCAAAACAAGTAGAAGTGCGACCAGAACAAGTGATTGAATGGACTAAAGGTAACGTAGTTATTGCCACCGGTTCTCCCTTTAGTGCGGTAGAGTATGAGGGCCACATTTACCCTATTCCCCAGTGTAATAATGGCTATATTTTTCCTGGTATAGGCTTAGGTGTGATTACCTCTAATGCAAAACTAATTAGTGATGAAATGTTAATGGCAGCCAGTAACGCCTTAGCTGATGCGTCACCGTTAGCCAATGGTGAATCGGGTGATTTACTACCACGGTTGACGCAAATAAGTGAACTTTCGCGTAAAATCGCCTTTGCAGTAGCAAAGGTAGCAATGGCACAAGAGCTTGCTTTGACCGTTCCAGACGACGTCATATTAGCGAAAATAGAAACTAATTTCTGGAAGCCAGAGTACCGTCCCTACAAACGAGTCAGTTTGTAATAATAACACCTGCACCTTGGCACCATGAATACGGGTGTCAAACCTTAAAAATAAGGTAGTATATTCTGCTAAGGTATTGTTATTAGATCAGCATAAAAATAATAGAAAGCAATAAGGAGGACGGATGAATTTTCTTAATGGTTTAACTTTGCTATTGGTGTATCAACTGATTGGAGAGGTTTTATCTAGGTTATTGCAAATACCTGTTCCTGGCCCTGTTTTGGGAATGCTTCTACTATTTTTATCCTTATTTTTTTTCAAAAAAACTAAAAGTATGGTTGATGAATCGTCGTCGGCGATACTTAGTCACCTATCATTATTATTTATTCCTGCGGGTGTCGGTCTGATGACTCACTTTAGCCGCTTAGAGCAGGTGTGGCTACCTATTTCTATAGCGCTTATTTTTGGCGCCATTATTAGTTTTATCGCTACCGCATGGTTGATGCAATTGACTATTTGGCTATTGAATAAAAAGGTAGCGAAGGGGGGTAATGATGAGTAGTGATAATCAATTGGCTGTTATATGG
Organism: Oleiphilaceae bacterium; assembly: GCA_047628385.1. Classification (GTDB taxonomy): domain Bacteria; phylum Pseudomonadota; class Gammaproteobacteria; order Pseudomonadales; family Oleiphilaceae; genus PZPK01. The sequence continues at coordinate 9,073 of JBLHVH010000109.1, read as the reverse complement.
GTCTATTTATCAACCACACCTTTAATAGGATTAACCTTAACCTTGGTTGTCTACAGCTTAACATACCAGTTGTATATTCGAAGCCAATCGAGTCCATTGTTGAACCCAGTATTAGTTTCTATTACCGTTATTATTTGTGTACTCCTTATCACGGATACGTCTTATCAAACTTATTTTGATGGGGCACAGTACATCCACTTTTTATTAGGCCCTTCCACAGTCGCTTTAGCGGTTCCGTTATATGAGCAGCTTCCTAAGCTTAAACGCTTATGGTTGCCGGTGCTGATATCTATTGTCGGTGGGGTTTTTATTGGTGTGATTAGTGCGGTATTGATTGCACGAGGCTTAGGCGTTAGCTTAGAAATTCAGCTTTCTATTGCCCCTAAGTCAGTTACCGCTCCGGTTGCAATGGGTATCTCTGAACAGATAGGAGGCTTGCCTTCTTTAACGGCCGCATTTGTTGTGATAACCGGTATCATCGGCGCTTTGTTAGGTATTCATATATTGAAATTGGCTAGAATAAAAGATGACGCAGTAAAAGGGATTGCTATGGGAGTGAGCTCGCATGGAATTGGGACTGCACGCGCTTTTCAGATGAGCCAAGAAATGGGCGCTTTTTCGGGCTTAGCAATGGCCTTGACGGCATTAACCACCGCCATCGCATTGCCTTGGTTAATACAATGGTTGTTTTGATAACTTTCGAGTAGAAAAGCTCTAAAAAGTGACTAAAATAAATCAATATTGCATTAAAAATCTGAATGAATGTGAACAAAATTAAGGTATAACAAGAATGTTTTTTAAAAAAAATCAAGATAACGAGCTTAATGAGACATGTGGTGAACAACTAGCTGAAATGTTTGACGTTGAAATAGTTCAAGCAGCTAATTGGTGTCAGGTAAAAAAAGGTAAAATACAGATTACGCTGCCTTTTGCAGCCAAAACGCTTGAGTCAGCATTAATTGACAAACTTGTTGCTGCCGGCATTAATCCAAAAAAGCTGACAATTAATACCCTTATTACTGCCAAAAACACTAAAGTTGCAAGACTCGACAAGGTCAAAAATATAATAGCGGTTGCTTCAGGTAAAGGTGGCGTAGGTAAGTCAACCACAAGTATCAATTTAGCCTTTGCGTTAATGCAAGAAGGCGCCAAAGTTGGTATTCTCGATGCAGATATTTACGGTCCTTCGGTGCCTATTATGCTGGGTAATCCCGATGCGAGTCCAAGCAGCGAAGATCAATGTAACATGTTCCCTGTAGAGGCCTTTGGGCTGGTAGCTAATTCTATTGGCTATTTGGTTCCTGCTGAAAATGCAACAATCTGGCGCGGCCCTATGGTTAGTGGCGCACTGCAGCAGCTGGTAAGCGAAACTATTTGGCCTGAGCTGGATTATCTTATTGTCGATATGCCTCCGGGTACCGGTGATATTCAGCTTACATTGTCACAACAAGTACCGGTTACCGCCGCTGTGGTAGTTACCACACCACAAGACTTGGCCCTTGCCGATGCAATCAAAGGCATCGCGATGTTTGAAAAAGTTGATATTCCAGTCTTGGGGCTGATAGAAAACATGAGTTACTACCAATGCCTAAATTGCGGTCATCAAGAACACATTTTTGCTGAAGGTGGAGGTCAAAAATTAGCCAGTAAGTATGGTGTTGAGTTATTAGGCCAATTACCTTTGGATAGTCGTATTCGCCAACATGCCGATGACGGTAACCCGCTTATGATAGCTCAATCTCAATCCACACTAGCAGACCAATACCGCTCTACCGCACGGGCTATTTCAAAACAGTTAGCCCTCAACTCTGAGATAAAAGCAGACAATAGTATTGCAATTAAAGTGACTTCCTAACTAAGCGCTAGATAAGTGCCCTCAGTAAAGTTTTGGTACAAAAAAGCGAAAGAGTGTCTCATAAATAGAGCAGGGCTGTTATCAAAATGAAACAGCTTATTGTTAAAACACTATTCTTTATCCAACGTTTTACTTTTGACAAAACCGAGTTCAATTGAAATGGCCTTCCCTGCCTTTACAAGAGGTTTAATCCACTCATTTTTTCGTCGTTGAATTGGTGCCGAGACCGATAAACCCGCAGCAACCTCACCGTATTTGTCATACAAAAGTACACCAATACAACCGACTCCAATCTCAGCTTCCTCATTGTCAAAAGCATAACCTTGCTCAACACATTTCATGCATTCATCTATAAGGGGATCTAATGTTGAAAACGTTTTACGTGTGTACGTTGGCAAATTTGTTCGTTGGGCATAACCATGAATGCCCTCTTCCCCTTCTCTTCCTAACATCATTTTACCCACACCGGTTACATGCAAGGGGGCGCGACTACCAATAATTTGCTGAACATGCATCATTCTATTAGGGATAGTTTTTTCAACATATATAATCACGTCACCTTCACGAGTAGTGAGATTAATAGTTTCACCAAATTGATCTCGTAGTTTTTCCATATAAGGAATAGCCACTCGTCTAAAGTCTATCGCGCTATTTTGATTACTACTTAGTCTTATTAAACGGCCACTTAATTGATACTTTCCCTTAGTATCTCTCTCAACAAAGTGATTATCAATCAGTGAGTGTAATATACGAAAGGTTGTTGATGGAGCCAAGTTTGTGTCTGCACTCAGTGCTTTTAACGTCACTGGCATAGAGTATCGTGATATTGAATCAAGCAGTGTTGCAGCCCTATCAATCACTTGAATTCTAGATTCTGATTTAGTTTTTTGCATAATGTGAACAACCCCAAGCCAATTTAGAAGATAAATATTACAGCACAACCTATTCTATACGAAACACTACCGATTCCACAATGTGGAAAATAAAAATCTACTTTACGCCACACAGCTCATTTTATAGCTACATAATCACTATTTATAGATATTTTTTCACATTGTGGAATCGAACTAGTTTGCATGACATTAATCTTTTTCATAAAGTGAAGTGGAATTAAGCGATTAAAATAATCAATCCAACTGAGCAATAAATCAACAAAAAAAACAAGTGAACAACAACGTAAGTTGATTAATGGTTGCCGATAAAACAGCAACACCATGATAAATGCGAGAGGAAAATATGAAAGATTCAATAGAACAAAAAATGTACGTTCCGACCTACGACGATGTGTTGGCTGCCCATGAACGGATTAAACCTTACATTCATGAAACACCAATATTAACGTCACGCTTTTTAAATGACTTAACCGGTACAGAATTATTTTTTAAATGTGAAAACTTACAAAAAGCAGGTGCTTTTAAAGTGCGCGGTGCTTGCAATGCTGTTTTTGGTTTAAGTGAAGAAAAAGCAAAAATGGGCGTAGCGACCCACTCATCAGGTAACCATGCGTTATGTTTATCTTACGCAGCAGGACGACGTGGCATTCCCGTGACAGTAGTAATGCCTCATACCGCACCACAAGCAAAGAAAAATTCGGTTATTGGCTATGGCGGTAAAATTATTGAGTGTGAGCCTTCTACCAGTTCTCGTGAAGCGGTATTTGCTGAGGTTGTGGCCGAATCGGGTGCTGACTTTGTTCACCCATATAACGACCCACGCGTTATTGCCGGTCAAGCGACCTGTTCAAAAGAGCTGGTTAGTCAGGTAAAAGATTTAGATATCGTGGTCGCGCCTATTGGCGGTGGCGGGATGATTTCAGGTACTTGTCTGACCTTATCAACAATTGCCCCTAACATTAAAATTTATGCCGCAGAGCCGGTTAATGCTGATGATGCCGCACGCTCTTTCAAAGCGGGACATATTATTGCAGACGATGCGCCAGATACAATTGCTGATGGCCTCAAAGTCCCTTTAAAAGACTTAACATGGCATTTCGTGCAAAACCATGTCACTGATATTTTAACGGTAACAGAGGAAGAGATTATTGACTCAATGAAGCTTATTTGGATCCACATGAAAATAATAGTGGAAGCAAGTTGTGCAGTAACACTCGCCATCATCTTGAAAAATCCTGAGGTATTTAAAAATCAAAGGGTTGGCGTAATAATTACTGGTGGTAATGTCGATTTAGACAAACTGCCATGGATGAAAAAATAAATTAGTAAGCAAAATAAAACAAATTCAAACTAACATTTTTGGAGAATACAATGACAACAGTAAACGATTTAGAAGTAGGTTATGACGTTCCTGCAGTTCCTGGTATGGATGAAGCAGATATTCAAACGCCATGTTTAGTAGTAGACCTAGATGCACTAGAACGAAACATAGTCACTATGGGTAATTATGCAAAAGCAATGGGCGTTCGTCACCGTGTACATGGCAAAATGCATAAATCAGTAGACATTGCTCTTTTACAAGAAAAACTTGGTAATAGCTGTGGTGTCTGTTGTCAAAAAGTGTCGGAAGCTGAGGTTTTTGCACGTGGTGGCATTAAAGATGTACTGGTATCTAACCAAGTACGTCAACCTGAAAAAATTGACCGTTTAGCACGTATGCCAAAATTAGGTGCGCGTGTGCTTTGTTGTGTTGATGATCTTGATAACGTTGCTGACCTTGCTGCTGCAGTGGCAAAACACGGCACTGAAATTGAATGTTTAGTTGAAATTGATTGTGGTGCAGGTCGTTGTGGTGTTGGTGAAGGTCAACCGGTAGTTGATATCGCTAAAGCACTAGAAGCAGCGCCCGGTTTGAAATTTGCGGGTATTCAAGCTTACCAAGGTGCAATGCAACACATGGAAAGTTTCACCGACCGCCAAGAAAAAACTAGCCTTGCTACAGCTATGGTAGTCCGCACAATTGAAATGCTTAAGGCTGAAGGCCTTGAATGTGACATCGTTGGCGGCGGCGGTACAGGTTCATATTATTTTGAAGGCTCTTCCGGTGTTTTTAATGAGTTGCAGTGTGGATCTTACGCATTTATGGATGCAGATTACCAACGTATTCATGATAAAGAAGGTAAAAAAATATCTGAGTTTGAAAACTCATTATTTATCTTAACGTCTGTCATGAGCCATACAAAAGCAGACAAAGCGATATGCGATGCAGGACTTAAAGTACAGTCTGTTGACAGTGGTTTACCTTACATCTTTGGTCGTGATGATGTTGAATACATAAAATGTTCAGATGAGCATGGTGTGATTTCAGACCCTGATGGCATATTAAAAATTAATGAAAAATTAAAGCTAGTACCCGGACATTGTGATCCTACATGTAACGTGCATGATTATTACGTCGGTGTTCGCAATGGCAAAGTTGAAACGTTATGGCCAGTGTCAGCTCGAGGTAAAGCTTACTAACTTCGTTGGTATTTTGTTTGAACGTTTCCCATTGGGTGAGAGTAAAAGAAGTTAAGTTTTGTTAAATAATACACTTAAAAATAAGACTATATACACTCACCTTTGGGGCCATTTCATTATGTTAGGAAATATAAAATGAGTAATTCTAATAAAGGCATATCAGTTATATCTGAAGCAGTATGTCGAAAATTAATGGGCCGTAAAGAAGCTTTTACTGCGGTAGAGAATGTATTTGCCGCGATGGCTAAAAACACCGCCTATAACTTTCCGGTGATACGCGAAGATATTGGCCATGCAGGTGCACTTTATGGTTTTAAGTCTGGTTTTGACCGTGATGGTATGGTGTTAGGTTTAAAATCAGGTGGCTATTGGCCAGGTAACATCGATAAAGGGTTAACCAACCATCAATCAACCGTTATATTATTTGATGCCGATACAGGAAAGTTAAAATCTCTAGTTGGTGGCAACTACTTAACTGCTGTACGAACAGCTGCCTCTGCTGCCGTTTCTATCGCACATTTAGCCCGTAAAGATTCAAAAGTACTCGGTATCGTAGGTGCAGGACACCAATCTACTTTCCAATTACGTGCTGCTGCTGAACAACGTGACTTTGAAAAAGTAGTTGGCTGGAATATGACCCCAGAAAAATTGACAAACCTTGCAACCGTTTGTAACGAGCTTTCATTGCCTTTTGAATCCGTTAGCCGTGAAGAGCTGTGCGCACAAGCGGATGTTATCATTACCATCACTTCAGCATTTGAACCTCTACTTGATCAATCTTCGATTAAACCAGGCACTCATATTGCCTGCATGGGCACTGATACCAAAGGAAAACAAGAAGTTGATGCAAAATTATTTGCCTCGGCAACCGTGTTTACTGATGAATTAGCGCAATCGATTACCATTGGTGAAGCGCAACACGCCATTGCCGATGGATTAATTCAAGAATCTGACATAACGCCTATTGGTGAAGTCATTAATGGTACTAAGTCAGGTAGAACTTTTGATGAAGAAATCACTTTATTTGATGGAACAGGCGTTGGTTTACAGGATTTGGCCGTTGCGAGTGCTGCAGCTGAGTTGGCAGAAGCGACAGGTGAAGCCACTTACTTTAATTTATAAGTTTAAAAATGTTAAAGGAATTTTGTTAACTAAAATTGCCCTTATATATTTGACAACTACTCGTTACTTAACTAATAAAGGAAAATAAAATGAACGTTAAATCATTTCAACCACCACGTAGAATATTAATGGGTCCTGGCCCCTCAGACATTAGTCCTGAAGTTCTAGCGTCATTATCAAGACCCGTAATTGGTCATTTAGATCCCCTGTTTGTTGGTATGATGGATGAAGTTAAAGCATTACTTCAATATGCATTTCAAACTAAAAATGAATTTACTATTGCACTTTCAGCACCCGGCTCTGCCGGTATGGAAGCGTGTTTTGTCAACTTAGTAGAAGCAGGTGATAAAGTCATCGTTTGTCGTAACGGTGTATTTGGTGATCGTATGGTGCAAAACGTTACTCGAATGGGCGCTGAAGCAATTATAGTTGATTCACCTTGGGGTCGAGCTGTTGAAGTAGACAAAGTGGAACAGGCGTTAATTGCTAACCCCGATGCTAAATTTTTAGCCTTTGTGCATGCTGAAACCTCTACTGGCGCAGTGTCTGATGCCAAAGCATTATGTGCGCTAGCACAGACACACGACTGCTTGTCTATTGTTGATGCGGTAACATCGTTAGGGGGTGTTGAGCTGAGAGTTGACGACTGGGGCATTGATGCTATTTATTCGGGCTCACAAAAATGTTTATCTTGTGTACCGGGTTTATCACCTCTGTCGTTTAGTGAAAAAGCGGTTAATGTGATTAAAAATCGTAAAACGATTGTACAAAGTTGGTTTTTAGACCAATCATTAGTGATGAGTTATTGGTCTGGTGCCGGCAAGCGAAGTTACCACCATACTGCCCCTGTAAACTCATTATACGGTTTACATGAATCATTGGTACAATTACAAAACGAAGGTCTTGAAAATCGCTGGGCACGTCATAGAGCCCAACATGAAACGCTTGCTAAAGGATTAGATAAATTAGGTATTAAGTTTATCGTTCCTGCAGAAGAACGCCTACCCCAGTTAAATTCTATTTATATCCCTGAGGGTATTGACGATGTAAAAGTAAGAGATTATTTACTGAATCATTACAACCTTGAAATTGGTGCGGGTTTAGGTGATTTAGCGGGTAAAGCTTGGCGTATTGGCCTAATGGGTTATACCGCTAGAAGTGAAAATGTAGCCTTATGTTTATCCGCTCTTGAAGATGCTTTAGCTCAATAAATAGCACAAGAGGTACCAATAACTATTTTCATAATAGACAATTTAAAAAACGCTAAAATGAAATATGTAATTAATATATTGATGCCAAAATAAAAAGTTAAAACACGGGTTGCATAATCAGGCTAACAAAAAATAAAAATAATTAAGAGAATATTTAATGAATAAGTCAATAAAAGAACAGGCGTTAGCCTATCATTCATCACCCTATCCAGGAAAAATCAGTATTCAGGCAACTAAACCACTAAACAATCAAGAAGACCTTTCTTTGGCTTACTCTCCAGGTGTCGCTGAGCCTTGCTTAGCTATTCGTGATGAACCACTTACCGCGGCTAAATATACCTCGCGCAGTAATTTAGTCGGTGTTATTACTAACGGTACGGCTGTGCTGGGTTTAGGAAATATTGGCCCTTTAGCTGCTAAACCTGTGATGGAAGGAAAAGCGATATTATTCAAACATTTTGCTAATGTAGATGCTTTTGATATTGAAATAGATGAGCTAGACGTTGAAAAATTTTGCGATACTGTTGCGCGTTTAGAACCCACTTTTGGTGGTATTAATCTAGAAGATATTAAAGCGCCGGAATGTTTTGCGATAGAAGAGAACCTAAGCAAACGCATGAAAATACCTGTTTTTCATGACGATCAACACGGAACGGCAATTGTTGCCTGTGCAGCGATATTAAATGCCCTCAAGATTGTCGGTAAATCAATAGGGGATATCAAACTGGTTGTTTCTGGTGCAGGTGCAGCAGCAGTGGCTTGTACAAACTTATTAATATCACTTGGTGTGACATTACAGAATACCTTAATGCTTGATAGCCGCGGGGTTATTCATAGACAAAGAAATGACTTAAGTAAATTAAAAGAGAAATATGCCTCAAATACACAAGCACGCACTCTAGAAGATGCGATCAATGGATGTGATTTGTTTTTAGGGGTTTCTCAGCCAAACTTAATCAATAAAGATATGCTAATGTCGATGGCAGACAAACCCATCATTTTAGCCATGGCAAATCCTGTACCAGAAATCAGTCCTGAACTAGTGGCAGATTTCAGACCCGATGCGATTATGGCCACAGGTAGATCTGATTATCCTAATCAAGTTAATAACGTTTTATGTTTCCCATTTCTGTTTAGAGGTGCATTAGATGTAGGTGCCACCACGGTAACTGAAGGAATGAAACATGCCTGCGTAAAAGCACTTGCAGAGTTAGCGACACAACCCTGTCCAAAAGAAGTTGAGGCGCTTTATAAGGGGCAAAGCCTTATATTGGGTACTGAATATATTTTACCAAAACCGTTCGATCCTCGGTTAATTACCCATATTGCACCCGCTGTTGCGCAAGCCGCCATTAATGATGGCGTGGCAACACTTCCATTTGAGAGCATAGATAAGTATCGTAAGGGTTTGTTAGAATTATAACTTACTGATATAGAAAAATTAAAACACTTAGAATTAAACCACTTAAAAT
>JBLHVH010000108.1:0-10881 GCA_047628385.1 Oleiphilaceae bacterium | reverse complement strand
ATGCTACGGGAAGAATAATTACTAAGCCACCAAGTAGGGTCTTTTTTGCAAATTCCTTTTTATCTATATTTTTCATTTTGTATCCTTATTATCTATAAAGGTGAGGCGTGCATTTAACACTCATACACCACACCATAGGTTTGAGGTGATCTATTAATTTAAGCGTCATCTTTCGTTTTTTTGCACCATATTAACAATAATCTGTTGATCATAAGATAGCTTTTTATTTTTAAAAACTATAACAGAGCTAAAAACAAAAACTACCACATAAAGTCCTGTAATTTAGTCATATTTTAAAATTTTTATACTTTTTCTTGAATTTTAGTTCGATATCTAAAGCAAAAATATATCATATTGAAACTATCATTTTTTCTGCTTAATTTAATAATAACTGTCCTATGTTGCATGATTCAGTGATGTGCGTTTTAGTTTTGTTGTTACCAATATTTACTATTAAGTTACTAACTCATTCATTAGTAGTGTTATTTGTAACAAGCAAAGCACCACAATTCTTATTGTTGCAAATATGGGAAAGTAATTATAAAAAAATATATTCGAGTTATGCGCAAAAATTAGTCAGAATGACCACCATAAATTATTTATCCTATTTTGGTTCAATGTTGTTCGCCTACCTAAGGTATATGTATGTCTGTCAGAGAAAAATTTATTCACTCTCCTATTTTTATTCTGTTTTGTTTTTTTACCGTACTTGTTATCGCCTTAAGTTCTAGTCGTTATAGTCAATCGAATGACTCTGCCTTGTATGAAAAGAACTCACCTTTACTTGTTGAAACGCTAGGTACTGATCCTATTGAAGGCTTAGTTAATGGCGAACGATACGTGGGTCGTATTGAGGCAGGTCAGAGAACTGACGTTGGTTTTGATATTTCTGGTGTCATTACCTCAGTACTTAAAAGTGAAGGGGACACCTTCGTTAAAGGAGAAACACTGGCAACACTCGATACAGACCGTTTGATTGCTAAAAAGAAGGAGTTAGATGCGGGTATAAGACGAGCCAATGCCAACAAAAAATTAGCTAAGTCGTCATTGGCCCGCGCCGACAGTTTAAAAGCTTCGCGTAATATTTCCGAGCAGGCTCTTGATGAAGCTCTCCAAAAGAAAAATTCCGCCGATGCAGAATATGATTTAGTAATGGCTCAACAAGCAAGTGTTGATGTTGAATTAAAGAAAGCAAATTTGACAGCACCTTTTGATGGCATTGTAATCGACAGAATGATTGATGAAGGAAGAGCTACAATCCCAGGTGCACCCATACTATTGCTTGAAGAACTTGGAAAAACTGTCGTTAGGGTAGGCTTACCATTAAGAGAAGCGCGCAAATTATTGGTAGGAAATGTACTTAAAGTAGAGCGAGGTGGAAAGACCTTTAATGCTGTAGTCGAAAGAATAAATTTAGCACTATCAACTTCACGGGTATCCGAAATTTACCTATTACCTCAAGACTATGCAGACCAAGCATTAATATCTGGCGAGTTAGTGAATGTTGTATTAGAGAATAGTTTAGCATTGGATCAAGGTGTTTGGTTACCACTCACTGCATTGACAGAATATGGTCGAGGTCTTTGGTCTGTTTATCTTGCTAAATCTGATGAAAATACGAGTGCATTTGCCTTTGTGGAGCGTACAATTGTTGAAGTTATTCAGATCCAAGGAGAGTTTGCACAAGTTAAAGGTGGTGTATCGAAAGAAACGGTTCCTTTCGTCATCAAATCGTCGACTCATCGCGTTGTGGCAGGGCAAAAAGTCAAAATCAGTAAGTTTAGTGCTGTTTCGGCGGGGCTATAAGTATGAATGATCAAAATAAGAGTGATCTTGGCCCTGAAACTGATTCAAGTGATACGGCAAAGAATAAGCCAGTAGCAAAAATATTTCATTGGTCATCTGCGTATTATCGAAATTTACACTTATTAGTGATGTCATTGATCGTCATTGTGGCTGCCGGAGTTTCGGCGTGGATGTCTCTTCCAAAAATAGAAGACCCACGAATTACTCAACGTAACATTTCTGTCATTACAGAGTTTCCAGGCGCATCTGCAAGGCTGGTTGAATCCTCAGTCACCGAACTGGTTGAATCTAGTATTGCAAGTATTTCAGAAATTAAAACTGTCGACTCTACCTCGCGAGCAAATGTGTCAATTGTTGCTATTGAGCTTCTTGATAGTGTGACTCGAGATAATAACCGCCAAATTATTGCACGCATTCGAGATAGGGTAAAAGATGTTACCGCTAAGCTTCCTGAGGGTGCAAGGGCTCCTTCAATTAAGGAAGAAGAAAGCATAGCCTCGGCCTATACCTTAATTACTGCATTGAGTTGGAATGGTGAGGGTGAACCCCAACTCAGTTTAATGAACCGGATCGCAGAGACGTTAAAAGATCGATTAGAGGCCGTCTCAGGAACAGAGTATGTCAGTATTCATGGTGAGCCCATAGAAGAAATTCTTGTAGAAGTTTCTCCCTCTGAACTTGCTGATATGGGGATGACGATAGGCCAGCTTGCCCAGTTAGTTGACGCCTCTGACAGTAAACAGGTAGCAGGTAGATTGCTCCGTCCTGGCGCTTCATCGCCGATAGAAGTTCGTGGTGAATTTAATTCGCTTGATCGCATCCGAATTTTACCTATTCGCACCAATACAGCCGACACTCGACTGAGTGATATTGCTTCTGTTTCTAAATCACACGTTCAACCAGAAGAAGACATGACATTTTTTAATGGAGAGCAAGTGATTTTAGTCGCTGCTCGAATTGAAATAAAAAATCAGATCAGGCCTTGGACAGATCTAGTTAAAGCTGAATTAATAAAGATAGAGCAAGAAACAGGACACTTGGTAACTTTTAATATTGCGTTTGAACAGGCAAATTATACAGAAGGACGTTTGTCGACCTTAGGGCAAAATCTCTTGGCAGGAGTAGGGGCGGTATTACTCGTTGTTTTATTTTTTATGGGTTGGCGTTCTGGCATTATTGTCGCGACTTCATTACCACTTTCAGCGGCATGTGTACTGTTTTCTCTTCAGGTTCTCGATATGCAAATCCAGCAGATGTCTATCTTTGGGATGATTATTGCGATCGGCCTGCTTATTGATAATGCGATAGTTATGACGGACGAAGTCAGAACAAGGCTTGAAAAAGGCTACCGGCCTATCCAGGCTATTGAACTTTCAGTGAAGCACCTTTTTGCCCCTCTCCTGGCATCCACATTAACAACTATTTTTGCTTTTATGCCTATCTTATTGTTAGAGGGTGGTTCTGGAGATTTCATCGGATCTATTTCTGTGAGTGTGATTTTGGCACTTATTTTTTCATTCATTATTTCGATGACTATTATTCCTGCGCTAAGTGCGTGGCTTGAATCTAAACGTTTATCTGGCAGCGGAAGCCAGCAATGGTGGAAAGTAGGCATCCAAGGGCCGGCTTATTCTTCACGTTTTAGAAAATTTTTACTTCAGAGCTTAAAGCGCCCATTTATTGCGATTATTACAGCGTCACTACTCAGTTTAGTGGGTGTCATGCTGGTTGGTTCTTTACCGAAGGTTTTCTTTCCCGCTGCTGACCGCGACATGTTTGAAATTCGTGTCTGGTCGCCCAATAACGTAACAGTTCCTGTTGCGGCGGAATGGGTCAAAAAGATTGACCAACATATATTAAAACAGCCAACTGTTACACAAACTGTGTGGTCAGTTGGCGATAGTATTCCTTCTTTTTATTACAACCAGATTATGAATAATTCTAACTCTCCTTTTTATGCAGAGGTAGTTGTGTCTGTTACCGATTCTGATGAATCCAGAAAAATGATTGACCAGCTTCAGCGTGAATTAGATAGAGATTTTCCGAATCTTCAAATTGTAGCTAAAGCATTTGCGCAAGGCCCTCCAGTAGAGTCTCCTATAGAATTCAGGCTTTTTGGACCAGAAACAAAAACACTGCGTCAGCTAGGTGAAGAGCTTCGTGGAATAATTGCTGAACAACCAGAAACACTACATACACGAGCAAGTGTGTCTCCGGGGTTAGCAAAAGTATGGTTTGATGCCGACGAAAGTGCACTGAATCAAGTAGGTTTACGTTTGAGTGATGTGGCGGGTCAATTAAGAGCAGCCTACGAAGGTGTTGAGGCTGGGAGTATTTTAGAAGACATCGTAGAACTACCCGTAAGAATAAAATATTCAAATTCCAAACGAAACGAGCTCGAAGACCTACGGACATTTCCCATTGTATTACCTTCTGGCGAATGGGCTCCTGCGAGTGCCTTTGGTGAGTTTGTTGTAGAACCTGACAGCACCTCTATAACGCGTCAAAATGGCGAACGTGTGAATATTGTTCAAGCATATATAACACCTGATATCACGCCATTAGACCTGACTAACAAAGTCATCGCAGTTATAGATGCAGATAAGTGGCATTTGCCTGAAGGCTATCGGTGGGAAGTTGGTGGTGATTCAGAAGAGAGCGGTCAAGCTAACGCTTCTCTTGCAGCTCATTTACCGGTGCTTATTCTGCTAATGGTGACATCGCTAGTACTTGCATTTAAAAGCGGTAAACTAGCTGGAATTATTGGTTTGGTCGCTATTCTTTCTGCCGGCTTTGGTCTTCTATCATTATGGATAAGCGGCTACCCGTTAGGCTTTAATCCCTTATTAGGGGTGACCGGTTTGATTGGTGTTGCCATCAACGGCTCTATCGTGGTTTTGGCAGGCATTCAAGCGGATGAAAAAGCAAAAGCAGGAGACCTAGATGCCATTGTTGCGGTCACTTTATCGAGTACGCGACACATCATGAGTACGACACTAACAACAATTGCAGGCTTTATTCCTCTAATTTTATTCGTTGGCGGTCAGTTTTGGCCCCCTTTGGCTGTTGTTATTGCGGGCGGTGTTGGTTTTTCTATTATGCTTTCTCTTTGGTTTACACCTTGTATATATGCCTTGATTCAACGAAAAAAAATGATCACTAAAAGTTAACAAGGGTGCTAATGATGAACCGTTCATTATTCAAATTGATAATGATTAGTCAGGTTAGCTAAATTGTAATGTTTTAATGTCGTATTTAGACAATAACTTGTAAAAATCTGTGCGGTTACGTTGCGCTATTTTAGCAGCGTGTGCCACGTTACCTTGCGTAATGGTCATGACTTTATTCAGGTAGTTTCGTTCGAATTCAGCACGAGCATCGTTAAAAGAGGGGAGGTAACAGGCTTGGTTTTCCAGTGCTTGTGACACTAAGGCAACAGGAATAATGGGTGTCGTTGTGAATGCCAACGTTTGATCTATCACGTTCACTAACTGCCTTACATTTCCTGGCCATGGGGCGGCAGTTAACATTTCTAATGCTTCTGGAGAATACCCTTTAGCTTTGTGATGCGGCTTTCGTTTTAGAAGGTAGCGCACCAAAACGGGAATGTCTTCGGCGCGTTCAGCAAGTGTCGGAATTTTAAGGTTGACGACTTTGAGGCGGTAATACAGATCCTCTCTAAAACGCTGGTTCTGCATCGCATCTTCAAGGTCACAATGGGTAGCTGATATAATTCGTACATCAAAAGGTATTGAGCGTGCACTACCGACAGGGCGTACTTCTCTATCTTGAAGTGCTCTGAGCAATTTGACTTGCAAAGTAGTGGGCATATCTCCAATTTCATCAAGAAACAGTGTGCCGTGATTGGCTGACAAAAAGAGCCCTGTATGCTGATTAATCGCACCTGTAAACGCGCCCTTTACATGCCCGAATAATTCAGATTCAAGCAAGTGCTCAGGCAGGGCACCACAGTTAATCGCAACAAAGGGGTTGTTATGTCTAGGGCTTGCATTATGTATAGCTCTTGCTAAAAGCTCTTTACCGGTCCCACTTGCGCCTGTAATCAATACACTGACATCGCTTTGCGCTACTTGATAAGCTTGCCCAAGTAGTGTTTCCATACGCTCATTATTAGTAACAATTTTTGAACGCCATTCTTCACTAGTTTGTGATGTTTGTTGTAAGGCTTCTCGAATTGCAGAAAGGAATAGGTCGCGATTTATAGGTTTGGTTATAAAACTAAATACGCCTTGCTGTGTGGCGCTGACCGCTTCGGGTATAGATCCATGCGCCGTCATGATGATGACTTGTAAACCCGGTTGTAATTGTTGTATTTTGCCAAATAAAGTTAAACCATCAATGCCTTCCATTCTGAGATCAGTAATGACTAAATCAGCTCTTTTTCCGGTCAGCCATTTAAGTGCGGCCTCACCGCTATCGACGCACTCGACAAGATAGTTTTCGCTTTCAAGACGTAAAGCAAGTAAACGTAACAAGCTCCTGTCATCATCAACCAATAAAATTTGAGGTGTCTGTTTCATGGCGTCAGTTCCGAACCGATTTTATTAGGATGAAGCTTCATTCGTTGCTCGATATTAGTCAATGCTTCAATTTTGTTTTCTAGTACTTCATTAACTAATTGCAGCGTTTTAATTGTCCGGTCACGAGTATTGAGTTGTCGCTCTAGAATTACAGTTTCTGATTTCTTTTCTTGAAAATACAAATTCAGTTTAAGCATATAAGTATGTAAGGCTTCTGACCCATATTCTTGTATATCAAGAATTTTTGTATCTATAGTATTTTTATCAATAGTGTTCGAATTGACAGCGTTCGAATTTAACTTATTCTGCAACAGTTGTTTAGCTTCTTGTAGATCATGGTAACTTGCCTCACCATGAGTCAGTAAAAATACACGCAGCCAGATCTCTTGTTTGTTGTTAGGTGTTTCAATAATACGTAATGTTTTTTTGCGCTCTGTGGGATCTAACATAAGTGTCTGCATCCAGTCTTCAGTCGCATCATTAGTTTTAGATGTCACACAGTGTTCTGTAATAGAACTTGAGGCTTTTACATTAGGCGTAGGTGAACATTTCAAAGTAGGCGCCGATGATGAGTGCAAGGTGGAACAACCAGCTAGCCCATACATAAACACTAAAAATGGCAGAATTATTTTAAACGGTGTGTAAATTTTTTGTTGCCACCTAAATGCCTTTAGTTGAAAGGCTTTACTTTGAATATACGAGAATAGAAAAGTATTCATTATAGTCAATTTCATAAGCCTTCAATCCGGCTATGCCAATATGTGGTTACAGATTTTTTTATATCGTTATTCATCGATTCTGAATTTGAGACATCAACATTTAATTTATCTAGCGTGTACGGGTTAGTGAAATTATCATTGTTAGAGCCTTTTGTTTGTTGCAGTGGTAGTTGCAACTGAAAACAAACTTCGGCTTGTGAATGTGAGCCCAACTCTAAGGTGCCGCCATGCAGCAGAGCACACTCTAAAGCAACAGATAAACCAATACCTGAACCTTTAATTGTGCCTGTACGCGGTTGCTTGCCTTGCTCAAATGGCAAAAATATACGCTGTTGATCTTCATCAGAAATTGCTATGCCATGATTAGCAATTAGCAGTTTTAACTCACTGTCAGTTGTTTGCCAACTGATCCAAATTCTTGCCGGGTGGGTAGTATAATAGATAGCGTTAGATATCAGATTACTCAACAAAGTGCGTAGTTTTATCCGGTCTGCATATAAGGTTTGAAATTGTCCATCTAGGCAGTAATAGAGATTTCTTTTTTGAATGTCGAGACGATATTCGTACAAGACTTCTTCAATTAATTTTCGTAAGTCGAATTTGCTTACCAAAATTCCACGTTGATATTTGAGTGCGTTATAGTCTAATAAATTTTCAATTATTCGTTGAAGTTGCAGTCCTTTTTCCTGAAGAATTTCGACAACTTCACGTTGTGAGTCGTTGAGTTGACCAAGCAGATCTTCGCTAAGTAAATCTGCACCTTCACGCAAACTAGCAAGCGGAGTTTTGAGCTCATGGGACATTTGTCTTATAAGCCGTAGCTTTTGTTGCTCTAGTGCGAGCAGCCGAGTTTGGAGCCAATGGAGCTTTTCGCCAAGATGGTTCAGTTCTTTTGGGCCATGTACCTGGAATTCTGATGGTGCCTGGCCTGAGCCGAGCTCTTGGATTATTTTTTCAAGCCTTTGTATTGGTCGTATAATAAGAAAAGTAAAAAGTATACTCATCATAATACTTAAGGCTACCAGGCTGATACTTTGCCAGAGTAATTGTGACTTAGCTGTAGCAGCATCTTCTGCTAATTGCTCGGAACGTTGTTCAATTAATTGCTGAATAAGTTTTACTAGTTGTTGCGTATGCTTGGTAAGCAGATCAAAACTTATTAAAGTATTTTCATAGCTGATCGAATCGTAAGGCGCAGAACTAAGGGTATGTATCAATGCTTCTGACATCGTTTCTACTCTTGTACATGCGGCATAGAATTGTGATGACAGTTCGCTTTTGCAAATATTATTAAGTTCAGTCGTGAAGCGCTTTTCATTAAGCTGAAAAATCCCTTTTAATTTAGCGTCACCCAATACCTGGTATTGTCTAGCTGCATGCTCCATATCCAATGCAATCACAGGCAAACTTTGGCTACTTTTGGCAAGAGACACGATTTCAAGCGTGACCATTCGGCTTTTCATTGACACACTTTCCAGAGCTTGCATGGTTTGAATTAACAAAGCACCGAGTGGTGTCATCACCAGCACAAAAGAAATGACAACCAATTGAAGTAATGAGCGAGGACGAAAGAAGGTAGCAGGCATCTATATAATCCATTAAATAGGTATTTTTAGTTTAGTGGTAGTTGAGCTTAAGAACTACTTACAAATGTATTTTTCTGCCAATTATCTACTGTCGCATAACAACGACAGATAAGTGATTGTTTTATATAGATTAGTTTATGCTTATGTATTATTTGTCGCAAATTAGTGACACATAAGATTCATAATACGACTTAAAATTATAAAAAATATCATAACAGATTGAAAAATATGATTTTATTAATCATGGCATTGGATTCGCTAAGACTTAATTATTCAATAGTCGCCTTATGGCAATTGATACACTGAGCGAGGCTCAAGAGTTATCACTATCACGGTTGTAAGTATGATGGTTGTTAAACGTAGTTAACGTAGGCTAGGAAGTTGAGTTAACTGAGTGCAGTAGGAGTAAAATTTACTCGCTAATAATGAAATGCTATTAGAGGAACACATTATGATTATTCGTATCGCAACAACCGTATTTATTCTCCTGTTTAGTGCAGGTGCAATAGCTGAAGGTATGGTCAAAGAAGGAATGACTTCAGCAACACAATTACAAGAAGATTTTGTCGCACTTGATGAGGATGCTAACGGAAAACTTAGTCAGACTGAACTAAGCCAAAACCCTGAATTAGCGGCAGATTTTTTTGAGATAGATTTAAATCAAAATAACGACATCGATTTAAGTGAGTTCGTCATCTATAAAAGTGAAGCAACCGCTGCTGGCATACATGATGGAGAGTATGAACAGTAATAAGGTGCCCAGGGAGGTTTGAAATACCTCCATGACTTAACTAGAGCTCTAAGATATTGTTAAGCGTTAAATACTTTTTAGTATGCTCGTTTAAGCATTATTTTAGTACTATACGTGTCAGATGTATCGTTTATAGCGCCAGAAATAATGCCAAAATATAAGTATTATTTTCATACTTTATTGGCGCCTCTTTAGATGCGCTAAACTTTATTTTACAAACGAGAAATAGTAAATAAAGGTAGACTATTAGTGGCTGTTTCTATACGGTAGCCTCAGCTAGAAGCTAGCCTCTTATTTATATCCTACATTACGCTGTTTTATTTGTAATTCCTCGTCCTGCAGAGTTTAAGTTCCAGACTACATTTTTATGCAATTCAAGCCTATCGAAGGCCTATTTATTTCTAAATACAGGATATTTGTTATGTCTAACACAGTTAAAGGTACCGTAAAATTTTTCAATGAAGCTAAAGGTTTTGGTTTTATCGAACAAGAATCTGGTCCAGATGTATTCGCACATTTTAGTGCAATTTCTGGCGATGGTTTCAAAACTTTAGCAGACGGCCAACAAGTTGAGTTCTCTGTAACTCAAGGCGAAAAAGGCCCACAAGCTGAAAACATTGTTGCTGTATAATTTATAGTACTTTTTAAGACTGGTCTCTCAATGGCCAGTCTTATTCTCTAAGCAAAAATCTTACTGAACACTCCCATCACCTCTTAAATTTCAAAAACTCCTTTTCTAATATTTATTGCTGGTCTTTAATTAATGACCGTATAATAAAATACTCTCAAAATATTATAATGCCTATTCGGACTTATAAGTACGACACTAGATTTAAATGACAACATGTAACATGAAGCCTAAAGCGCTTCAGCCGATGATTTTTTCCTATGTGAAAAATCTTCCTAATTTGTGCTCCTTAGCTGGGCTCGCTTGCATAACATTTGTAATATGTTTAGTGAAATAAATATCTCGAGTCGTGGCTGGATCAATCACTTTTTGTGTTTAATATCTAAATATTTAAGGTTGGTATAATGGATATAGAATATTATGATTTTAAAGAACATGTAGGAAATGTCGAGTGGATTAATGAGCTACCAAGGGGCCTTGTGGATCACAAAATAGACATTAGATACAATACAGTGGTTATTACAAAACAAGAAAATGGATATCAAGTATACGTTGGTCCTAAAGATCCAGATGCTGGCGGCGACGCTATTATGATCTTGCTTGATAAAGGATATCGGTTAAAAAATTATGAAATTGAACGACTCGAGCCCCGTCCTTTTGAATAGAATAAAAACTAATAAAATAGTGTTGCAAAACTCATCTGGCTATTGCGTTTAAAGTCAAATAGAACGAAGACTTACGCTAAGAAATAGATTTTAAATGACCTAAACTAAGATTCATATATGCGTTTGAACTATCTTAATAACTCGTTCCGAGTAAGTTGGTGAGCCTAAACTATCAACAAACAAAC